>JAYQAE010000189.1:0-3592 GCA_038136655.1 Ilumatobacteraceae bacterium | reverse complement strand
CGATCTATCCGTGCACATCGACCTCCGAGACGCCACCAGGCGTGTCGCAGTTGAATTTCACCAACGGTCAGACAGTTGCCAACTCGGTCATCGTCCCAGTCTCCGCGACCGGCACCGCTTGTGTGTTCGTCTTCGGTCGAGCGCACATCATCGCCGACATCACGGGATGGCTCGCCACCGGCGAAGGATTCGCGGCGCTCCCGCCGTCACGGATCTTCGACACGCGCTCAGGAGGCTCCGGCATCCCCGCCGGACGGGTCGGTAACGCCAACGGCACCGCGCCACCTCTCGTGGTCGACCTCCTCGGACGCAACGGGATTCCGACCGCGGGCGTGGGGGCGATAGCGCTCAACCTGACCGCGACGACAACCTCGGGCTCGGGGTACGTGTCGGTGTATCCCTGCGCTTCGGCCGCCACGGCTCCACCGACCGTCTCGAACGTGAACTTCTCGACCGGCCGCACGGTGCCCAACTCGGTGATTCTCCCGGTGGACGGGGCGACGGCGCCGGGTCGCACCTGCTTCCGGGTGTTCGGATCAGCGGACCTCATCGTCGATGTGGTCGGATGGTTCGGCACCGGACGCGACCTCTCGACGATCTCCCCGGTCCGAGCCTTCGACACGCGCACTGGAGCAGGTGGCGTATCGACGACGCGAATCGGCGAGGGCGGTCATCGACTGCGCTTCGATCCTGTCGCCGCCGGTCTCGTGCCCGCTGGGGCTACCGCCGTGGTGCTCAACCTGACCGCGACGACGACGTCGGGCTCGCCGGCGGGATACCTGACCGCGTATCCGTGCTCCTCGGTGGCCCAGGGACCACCGAATGTCTCGAACGTGAACTTCACTTCGGGAGCGACGGTCGCGAACGCTGCGATCACACCCCTCGGAGCCGGTGGGTTCTGCCTCGACGCGTATGGGGCGACGCACGCGATCGTGGATGTCTCCGGCTGGTTCGCCAGCTGATCTGGGGTGGCTCGTTAGCCTCGGGGCGTGAACGTGAGAGGGTTCGTGCGACTCGCGATCGCCTCGGGTGTCGCGCGGATCGTCGTGGCGGTCCTCTGGGGTCCGTCGTTCTCGAATGACTCCGGCCGATACACCCAGTTGGGCGGCGGCGGAGTCGACATTGACTGGCTGGGAAAGGACGCGAATCCGGCTCCGCTGACCCAACTCGTCTGGCATCTCCCTCACGATCTCGCAATCGCCCTTCAAGCTGCCGTGTCCGGTCTCGCGTGGGGTCTCCTAGCGGTCATAATCGCTCGCCTTCCCTCACGGAGACGGGCAGCGCGCGCGGCCGCACATTTTGCCATCGCCGTCTCATGGACGCCGATGATCGTCACCTACGACGCCATGCCGCTTCCCGACTCCATCGCCTACTCGGGCGCCGTGATCCTGCTGGCGGCGGTCATTGACCGAGTGTCGTTCGAAAGATCCCTCGTCCCGAGTGTGTGGTCCTCGACTGCTCTTGTGACCGGTCTCCTGCTCGCTGTGACGAGCCAGCCGGTGAACCTCGTGCCACTCGCTCCCCTCGCGATTATCTCGATCATGACGAGCGACCGACTCGTGAGTCGCCGATCAATGCTCACGATCGTGAGCATCGGCATCATCACCGTGTTCGGGTTGATTGCAGCGTCGAACGCCACCTCCGGCCAACCCGAGGAGAACCGGACTCAGAATCGCCTGGCCATTCGTGCGAGCGACGCCTACCTCGACATCGCTGAGGACCTCGGTATGCCGGCGTGCGAGGAGCCGTCGCGCCAGGACCTCATCGATGGCGCGATCGCGAGCTACTCCTCGTTCGGTATCGGTCCGCTGAGACAGCAGGTGATTTTGCCCCGCGACCAGACAGCCCGCGACAGCGCACTTCGCGCGGTAAAGGCCGCCGACTGCCCGGCACTCCATGAGTGGACGCGCTCCGGCGATTTCGACATGTGGACTCCGGTCGTCCGAGATCCGATTCTCCACCTTCGTCTCTTCTTGCTCGATCAGGTGGCGATGTTCGCGCCGTTCTCCCCCGATGAGCGGGTTCCCACACCAATCCGCCTCATCGACCCGGTGCTCTGGCTGGCGGTGACGATCATCGTGATGTTTCGTCTGTCGGCGCGCTGGGCCCGAACGACTTTTGATACCTCGCGGCGCCGGGGCTGGCGACGTCCGGAGGTGGCGCTCAGTGCCACCGCGGCGTCATCGTGGTTCGTTTATCAGGTGCTCAATTGGATGGCCGAGCCCCTCGACCTGCCCCGGCACCTGCTGCCCGTCACGCTGATGCTGCCCTTCCTGGCCTTCGCCTTGACCTGTGATCAGGCACCATCATCAGGCAAAGAGCAGATCGCCTAACGTGCCGGCGTGCGCCCGTTGAGGAGGCTTCTCAAATGACCGTGATCAAGGCAGCGGTGCTCCGCGCATTCGGTCAGCCACTCGTGGTTGAAGATGTGACACTCCGCTCACCACAAAGCAGCGAGATTCGCGTGGAGATCGACGCCGTCGCGATCTGCCACAGCGACATCACCTACTTTGACGGCGGCTGGGGCGGCGATCTTCCTGCCGTCTACGGCCACGAGGCCGCAGGGCGCGTCGTCGAGGTTGGCAGTGACGTCGCCGAGGTCGCGGTTGGGGATCGAGTGGTGGTGACCCTCATCAGGTCGTGTGGGGAGTGTCGGCCCTGTCGTCGTGGGCGTCCGGTCGCGTGTCTTTCCAAACCCGACACCGGCTCACCGCTCACTGACGCTGATGGCGCCCCAATCGTCCATGGACTCTTTTGCGGCGCGTTCGCTGAGCAGGTCGTCGTGCACCAGTCCCAGGTCGTGCGGGTCGACCTCGATGCGGCTCCGGCGAGCCTGCTCGCCTGCGGGGTGGTGACCGGCACCGGGGCGGCCTTGCGATCGGCGACCGTCGGCTCAGACGACCGCGTGGTCGTGATCGGCTGCGGAGGAGTCGGCCTCAACGTGGTTCAAGGAGCGCGCATCGCGGGAGCCGAGGTGATCGTCGCCATCGATCCAGACCCGTCAAAGGTGGAAGCTGCTCGGCGTTTCGGCGCGAGCCACGGCATCGACCCGACAGCAGGCGACACCGCGCAGGCGCTCCGCGAAATCTGCGACGGCGGCTTGGCCGACCTGGTCTTCGTGGCTACGGGTGCCCCAGCGGCCTACCGATCCGCAGCGGACTTGCTCGCCGTGGGTGGCGCGCTTGTGGCGGTCGGTATGCCCGCTGACGCGCTCGAACTTGGTTGGGACCCGGGCTCCCTCGCTGCTGCTGATCAGCGGATCATCGGGTCGAAGATGGGTTCCGCCCATCCCCAGCGCGACATAGCCGAACTGGTCGAACACCACCGGGCCGGCCGACTTATGTTGGACGAATTGATCTCGGGCACCTATCCACTTGAGCGGATCAACGAGGCGGTGGATGCGGTTCGAAATGGATCCGCGCTGCGGAACGTCATCGTGTTCGAGAGAACAGGGGCCGAGGCATGAGGGTCGCTGAGGTCGAGGCATTCGCCGTCGCGAACCCGCCGCCCTCGTTCGGCGGAACGTATTTCACCCTCGTCAAGGTCACGGCTGATGACGGCACCGTCGGCTGGGGCGAGGCCTACGGCGCGA
>JAYQAE010000188.1:0-3614 GCA_038136655.1 Ilumatobacteraceae bacterium | reverse complement strand
GCTCGTCGGCGAAGATGATGTCGGGCCGGCTGGCGAGGGCGCGGGCCACGGCGACGCGCTGTTGCTGACCACCGGAGAGTTCGCTCGGGCGGTGGGTGAGGCGGTCGGCGAGTCCGACGGTGGCGACCACCTCGTCGAACCAGACCTCGTCAGCGTCGCGTCCGCCAAGGGTGAGCGGCAGGAGGATGTTCTCCTTGGCGGTGAGGGTGGGGATGAGGTTGAAGGCCTGGAAGATGAATCCGACCTTCGTGCGTCGCAGTTCGGTGAGTTCGCGATCGTTGAGGTCGGCGAGGTGGGTGTCGCCGATGAACACATCACCGGAGGTGAGGTCGTCGAGCCCGGCGAGGCAGTGCATGAGGGTCGACTTGCCGGAGCCTGATGGGCCCATGATCGCGGTGAATTGACCGGGGTTGAACGAGATGGTGACTCGGTCGAGGGCGGTGACGGCGGCGTCTCCGCTGCCGTAGACCTTGAGGGCGTCGACGGCGCCCGCGGCTGCGGTGGTGGTGGGGGTGCTCACCCAGTCAGTCTGCCCCCGGATCGTCGTGGGTGCCACAGCTATGGTCGCGAACGTGAGCATTCCGATCAGCGCCGATGATCTTGAGGAGGCCGCCGAAGGACGTTCGTGGGTGTTCCTCATTACCGTCGGCCCGAGTGACGGGGCGGCCCATGTTGTCTCGTTGACGGCCGATTGGAGCGCCGGCGGGGTCATTCGACTCGCGGTCGGCGACGGTCGCGCGGCCCGCAATATCGCCTCGGGCTCTGCGCCGGTGGTGGTGTTCCCACCGGGCGGATCTGGGGACCGAGTCGACTATTCGATCATCGTCGACGGCGCGGCCTCGCTCGTCGACGGAGTGTTGACCATCACCCCGACCGGGGCGATGTGGCACCGTCCGGCGCCGTGACGGGTTCGATCTCGAACCCGTCGGTCTCGACTTCACGCCAGGCTTCGAAGCCGAGGTTCGTATAAAGACGGTGGGCGCCGGTCGGACTGTCAGCGTCGACCTCGAGGGCGGCTCGCTCGATGCCGTCTCGACGGTATGAGTCGAGGGCGTCCACGATCATGGCCGCGGCGAGTCCGCGCCCTCGGTGCTCGGGATGGGTCGCGATGAGGTCCATCCACGCGTACTTCGCGCCAAAGGTCGCGTCGTCGGCGGGGTGGCGTCGGGTGAGGAGGAGACCGACGAGTGCGCCGTCGGGCGCCAATACCGTTCGCGATAGGTCGAGTCGGGTGGCGGTTGAGCCGACGGTCGATCGCCAGGCGTCGATGCTCGATGGCGTCGATCCCCAGTGATCGTTGAATGCGAGGTTCTTGAGCTCGCGAATCTCCTCGGATCGGCCCGGGTCCCACGTGTCGAGCCGGTAGCCGGCGGGCAACCCGGCGGTTGGAGGGTCGTTGGTGTCACGGTGCATGTCGGTGAAGTAGCGCTCGACGGTGAAGCCGCGCCTGGCGAGCAGTCGGGCGGCACTGATGGAGGCGCTCGGCCGGTGGGTTCGGATCACGCGCCGACCGCTCGAGCAGCCGTGAAGGCGCCGTTTGGAGCGGTCGATGAGTTGGTCGATGAGCGTGCCGCCGATGCCGTGGTGGCGCGCCGCGGGGTGAACGCCACCGAAGAGGTAGCAACGGGAGAGCGATTCGCCGGTGAGCAGCACGGTGTAGCCGACGCCGACGGGTTCTCCGGTCGAGTCGTCCCACACGAGCACGTCGTCGAGCGAGGTCGACTCGGTCGAGAACTCCTCCTGCAGTTCCTCCACGGTATGGACGATGGGTTGGCCAAGGTCGTTCCAGACGGCGTCGAGGATCGTCGCAATCGCGGGGAGGTCGGTGGGGCGCGCCGATCGCGCCTCACCGGGAGCGCTCACCCGTCGAGCCGCTCGAGCACGAGATCGAGGATCGCCCCGGAGAGCGACGAGATATCGGGCTCGATCGGAATGAGGTTGGCGGAGACGACGACGGTGACATCGAGGTCGGGCAGGTAGACCGCGTCGGACCGGAAACCCGGCACACCGCCTCCGTGCGAGAAGGTGGTGTTGCCGTTGTGATCGCCGACGCTGATTCCGAGGCCGTATCCGGAGTCGCGGAACGGGGTGGTGAACTCGGTGACCGAATCGTCGGTGAGCGCGCCGGTGAACATCGACCGGAACACACGGGCCACGTCGTCGGATTGGGCCTCGAGCCCGCCACCGGTCCAGCCACCTGATCGCACGACTGCTTCGGGCGGCACGGTGACGTCGAAGAACTCGCCGACGGTCGCGGCTTCTCGGTAGTCGGCGAGGCCGGGCAGCACGTCGAACGCGGTCTTGAGCGCGCCGCCGGCGTATCCGGCCACGTCGTCGTTGGGCGGGAACTCGGCCGGGGTGAGGTAGGCGTCGTCGGCGTCGACTGGGTCGAAGAGGCGCTCGCGCATGACTTCGTGGGCGTCGCGTCCGGTGACGGCCTCGATTACCAGCCCAGCGACGACGTGTCCGACCGTGTTGTAGGCGTAGCCGTCACCCGGGGTGTACTGCGGGCCGCGTCCGATTCCCCAGGCGACGATCTCCTCGGGCTCGAAGGGGGTCTCCATCCGCTGGGCGGCCTGGGCGAAGAAGCCGACGTCGAAGGCGTACTCGGCGAATCCGTCGGTGTGGTTCAGGATCTGGCGGATGGTGAGGAGCGGGGCGTAGTCGATGCCGTCGAGGGTGTAGCCGCTGGCCCAGTCAGCGCCGAGGTAGGTGGCGACGGGTTCGTCGAGGTCAACGAGACCTTCCTCAACCAACTGAAGGATCAGGGTTGAGGTCATGGGCTTGGTGATGGAGCCCCATCGGTAATGGTCGCTCGGGTCGGCGGTGTCCCCGGAGGTGAGATCGGAGAGACCTGCCCCCGCGGTGATTTGGACGAGGCCGTTCTCGCTCGGCATGAGCACGGCGGCCACCGCGCCAGGGGTGCCGGTGCTCGCTGAGAAGTCGGTGATGGCCGTCTCGATGGCGGCGATGAGTTCGGTGTTGTCGGCGTTGCCGTCGACCGGCGTCGCCGATGGGGCCTCGCTGGCGGGCGCTTCAGTGGTCGGGGCGACGGCGGTGTCTGGTGTGGCCGCGGCGGCCGGCTCTGACTCGACGGTCGGTTCACCGCAGGCAGCGACGGTGATCGACAGTGCGGCGATGACGGTGATCGTGGTGATAGCGCGCTTCATGGTTCCTCCCGGGGGTGTCGCGAACCTACCGTCGGCCTGTGTGGTCGATGGCGACACAGGCGACACGCATGTACATTTTGTCAAGCGTGATGACGGGGGAGGAGAGTTGATGACGGGTGCGGCACCGCTCACACCGATGTCGCTCGGTTCCCTGCTGCGCCGCATCGACCATGAGTGGGCGACCCGCAACCGGATCTTCGATCTCCCGACGGCCCGCATCTGGAGCCCCGAACCGGATGTCGATCTCGGCTTCGAGTTCCTCGGTCGGTCGTGCGCGACGCCGATCGGCCCGGCTGCGGGCCCGCACTCGCAGATGACGCAGAACTTGGTGCTCGCCTGGCTCGGAGGCTCGCGGCTCTTCGAACTCAAGACGGTCCAGGTGATCGACGATCTCGAGATCGCCCGGCCGTGCATCGATATGCAGACCGTTGGATACAACATCGA
>JAYQAE010000187.1:0-3616 GCA_038136655.1 Ilumatobacteraceae bacterium | reverse complement strand
GTGTGCTGACCTCCGGCGGACACCGCAACGGCGATGCTGCCCGCGCCGAGATCCACCGGGTCGACCGAGGCCATCGGGTTCGCTGCCGAACCGATCTCCTGACCGGCTCGACCCACACCGAGCGAACCGCCCTGATCGAGTCCCCAACAGCGCACCGCCCCTCCGATGAGCACGGCGCAGGAGTGATACGGCCCGACCGAGATCGACGTGGCGGCCGCCCCGAGATCGACGGGGGCGGGGATCGACCCCGGGTGAATGGAGAACTCATCGGAATCGAGACCGAGTTGGCCGACCTCGTTGCGACCCCAACACCACACCGACCCGAGATCGTCGAGCGCGCAGGTGAACTGCACCCCTCCGTCGACGGCCACGAAGCGCGCCGACGGATCCATCGCCGGGATCACCACCGGTTCGAGATCGGCCATCGCCGTGCCCGACCCGGAACCGATCGTGGCCGTCGAACCGGAGCCGAGCGCACCCATCGAGCCATCCCCCCAACAGCGCAGATCGCCATCGGTGTCGATCGCGCACGAGGTCGACGAACCGACCCCGATCGCGTCGAAGGCTCGGGGCACCTCAACCTCGGCGGCCCAGGTGATGGCGGCCGGAAGCAGAGGCAGGAGCAGGGAGATGCCGAACACGAGTCGGCCGAGGGGAAGTCGCCGCGGAGCACGCCGCGACCCATGTCGCTGTGTCATGGCGGTCCTGAGACACGGGCCGGTGACCCCTCGCAGTTTTCGCGCACCGGCGAGCCTCGCTGGTGCCATCTACGCTCGGAACGTGCGCGACCCGACCACCTCACGCCTCGCGGCGTTCGGCACCACGATCTTCGCGCGCATGTCCGCCCTCGCCGCCGAAACCGGCGCCATCAACCTCGGCCAGGGTTTCCCCGACACTGACGGGCCGACCGAGGTGCTCGACGCCGCCGTCGACGCGATCCGCTCCGGCCAGAACCAGTATCCGCCGGGGCTCGGCATCGCCGACCTGCGCCAAGCCGTCGCTGAGCACCAACAGCGGTTCTGGGGGATGAAGGTCGACCCCGACACCGAAGTGCTCATCACCGCCGGCGCGACCGAAGCCCTCGCCGGATCGCTCCTCGGCATCCTCGAGACTGGCGACGAGGTCATCGTGTTCGAGCCGATGTTCGACTCGTATCAGGCGTGTATTGCGCTGGCCGGGGCGACCGTCGTGCCAGTCACCCTCATCCCCGGTGTCGAGGGCTACACCTTCGATCCCGACGCCCTGCGGGCCGCCGTCAGCTCGCGCACCCGGCTCATCCTCCTCAACACCCCGCACAACCCGACCGGCAAGGTGTTCACCCGCGAGGAGATGCTCACCATCGCCGGTGTCGCTCTCGAGCACGACCTGCTGGTGATCACCGATGAGGTCTACGAGCATCTCGTGTTCGACGGCCGCGAGCACCTCCCGATGGCGAACCTGCCGGGGATGTGGGAACGCACCCTCACCATCTCGAGCGGCGGCAAGACGTTCAGCACCACCGGCTGGAAGATCGGCTGGGTCTGTGGACCCCAACCGCTCGTTCGAGCGGCGATGCGAGCCAAACAGTTCCTGACCTATGTGAACGGCGCGCCGTTCCAACCGGCGATCGCCACCGGGCTCCGACTCGGCGACGACTATTTCACCGGTCTCGTCGGGCGGCTCCAGGCGGCCCGCGACGCGCTCGCCACCGGCCTCGATCGCGCCGGCTTCACCGTGTACGCGAGCGAGGCCACCTACTTCACCACGGTCGACATCACGCCGGTGCGCCCCGACGGGGACGGCATGGCGCTCTGTGAGGCACTCCCTCACCTGATCGGTGTGGTCGCTGTGCCCAACGAGGTGTTCTACGTGGACCCCGCGCGCGGACGAAACCTGGTCCGCTTCGCCTGCTGTAAACGCCCCGAGGTCATCGAGGAGGCGGTCGAGCGGCTCGGGCGACTCAAGGAGGTGATGGCATGAGCGATACGACCCCGGCCTTCACTGTCGCCGGCATCCAGCACGACATCGTGTGGGGAGACCGTGAGGCGAACTTCGCGCGGCTCGCCCCGCGTATCGCCGGGGCCGCCGCCAACGGTGCCCGCCTCGCGCTTCTCACCGAGACCTTCTCGACCGGCTTCGGTTTCCATGTACCCGGTTTCGAGACCGAGCCCGAGGGCGGGCCGTCGTCGACGTTCCTCGCCGAGCAGGCCGCCGCTCACGGCATCTGGGTGGGTGGCACCTGCCCCGAGGTGCGGGCCGACAACGACGCCGACGACCGGCGGCCATCGAACTCGTTCGTGCTCGCCGGACCCGACGGCACCATGCATCGCTACCGCAAGGTTCACCCGTTCACCCATTCGGGAGAGCAGCACCATGTGCGCGCCGGCACCGAGCTCGTGACGGTCGACATCGAGGGGCTGAGGGTGTCGATGTTCGTCTGCTACGACCTCCGCTTCGCCGACGAGTTCTGGCAACTGGCCACCGACACCGACCTGTTCCTCGTGCCGGCGAACTGGCCGGCCAAGCGACGCGAGCACTGGATGACCCTGCTGCGGGCACGGGCCATCGAGAACCAGGCCTATGTGCTCGGTGTCAACCGCGTCGGAGCTGACGGCACCGGCCTCGAGCATTGCGG
This sequence comes from Ilumatobacteraceae bacterium, assembly GCA_038136655.1. GTDB lineage: Bacteria > Actinomycetota > Acidimicrobiia > Acidimicrobiales > Ilumatobacteraceae > Casp-actino5. The sequence goes on along the minus strand of JAYQAE010000187.1, from coordinate 1,002 downwards.
TGACTCGCTACTCATCGACCCCTTCGGTGAACTCCTTGCCGTCGCCGGTGACGGTGAGGAGACGATCACGGGTGAGGTGTCGCGGGAGCGACTCGACTCGATCCGCGGTCACTATCGCTTTCTGCCCGATCGTCGCTGATAGAGATCGACTCGCCACCGACGCGGCTGAGACCGTGGCTCAGGCGAGCGGACGAGTCATCAACGAGACCCGGGTGCCATAGGGCGTCGACTGCTGGCCCGCCTCGCGGAATCCGAGGGAGTGATGGAAGTCGAGGGAGGCGTCGTTGCGCGGCTCGATGTTGACCTCGAGGCAGAACACCGTGGCCGCGGGGCGCGCGATGAGCCCACGGGCCTCCACCTGGCGGTAGAGGGCGCGACCGATACTGCGCCGGCGATGCCGCTCGTCGATCGCCACCCGGTCGAGGTAGAGGAACTCGTCGTGGCGCGCGGAGAACCACAGGTAGTTCACGCTGTCGTAGTCGGCACCGGCTGACATCACGATGCAGAAGCCGGCAGGGGCGCCATCGCACTCGGCGACCAGCGCAACCGAGGCGACGTCGAGAAGGTGCGCGAACTCCTCGGTGGTCTCGGTGCCGACCGCGGGAACATTGGCCTCGTTGAGCACATGCGCCCAGCCGAGATCGGCTGATGTCATCGGGCGGATCGTCACCCCGTCGGGGGTATCAGGAGGGGTGGGCGCCTCGGTCACGAGTCGCAACCCTGCCAGCCATCGGGCCGGGCGACAACCGGAGTGAGCCCGGATCGACGTCCCGCCCGGGCGGCCCTAGGGTGACGGCGTGTTCTCACGACGGAAAACTGAGATGGTCACCGAAGCCGACGCCCTGCCCGGTCGCGACGAGGCGCTCACCTTCAACCCGACCCACGTCGTGCTCGGCACGTCGCTGGTCGGCCCTTGGCCGGAGGGTCATGAGGTGATTCATGTGGCCATGGGCTGCTTCTGGGGGGCCGAGCGCATCTACTGGCAGATCCCCGGAGTGCACT
>JAYQAE010000186.1:0-3679 GCA_038136655.1 Ilumatobacteraceae bacterium | reverse complement strand
ACGCCATCGAAGGGGTCACCCACTCGCTGTGCACCCTCGAGTTCGACAGCCACCGTCCGCTCTACGACTGGTATCTCGAGCAGCTCCCCCTCCCCGGCGACACCCCCCGCCAGACCGAGTTCGCCCGGCTCGAACTCACCCACACCGTCACCTCGAAGCGCCGCCTCGCCGGCCTCGTCGCCGACGGCGTGGTCGACGGTTGGGACGATCCCCGCATGCCGACGCTTCGCGGGCTCCGTCGGCGCGGCTATCCCGCAGCGGCGATCCGCGAGTTCTGCGCCTTCATCGGCGTGTCACGCACCAACAGCCGCCACCAGATCGAACTTCTCGAATCGTTCGTCCGTCAGCACCTCAACCGCACCGCCCAACGACGGATGGCGGTGCTCGATCCGCTGCGGCTCGTGATTACCGACTGGCCCGAGGGTCGCGTCGATGAGGTCGAGATCACCAACAACCCCGAGGATCCGGCTGACGGCACCCGCCGCGTGGCCTTTACCGGAGAGTTGTGGATCGAGCGCGACGACTTCCGAGCTGACCCACCGCCCAAGTACTTCCGACTCACCCCGGGTCGCGAGGTGCGACTCCGTGGCGCCTACCTCATCACCTGCACCGGCTTCGAGGTGGGTCCCGATGGCGAGCCCACCGTCGTCTACGCCACCCACGACCCCGAGAGCCGCGGCGGGAACGCGCCCGACGGTCGCAAAGTGAAGTCGACGATGCACTGGGTGTCGGCCCAACACGCGATCGAGGGCACCGCCGCGCTCTACGAGCGGCTGTTCTCCACCGAGGTGCCCGGCGAGGCAACCGGCGATCCGATGGACGACCTCGACCAGGCATCGCGCGACCTCCGAACCGGATGCCGATTCGAGCCGGCGCTCGCAGATACACCCCCCGGAGCGGTGGTGCAGTTCGAGCGGCTCGGCTATTTCGCTCACGACCCGCGCGAGCCGATGTTGTTCCATCGGACGGTCGGCCTCCGTGACGAGTGGGCCCGCCTCCAACAGCGGACCTGATTCCTCGCGTCGTTCAGAGGTGGGGCCAGGGGGACGCTGACTCGAGTTGCGCGGCCACGGCGATCAGTAGGTCCTCGCGCCCGTAGCCGGCCACCAGTTGCGCGCCGACCGGCAGACCCGCAGCGGTGCGGTGCAGCGGGAGGCTGATGGCGGGCTGCCCCGACATGTTGAAGGCCGTGGTGAACGCGATCCACTCCCCCGCCCGCCGCATCGGAGCGAGCGGGTCGCCCTCGCGATGGTCGTGCTCGCCGATGAGCGGTGCCACCTGAGCGGTGGTCGGCGTGACCAGGAGGTCGAATCCGTTGTGCCACCAACGCTGGCAGTCGCGTCGGAATTTGGCGGCGGCGGCGAGCGCGGCGCCGTAGTCGACCCCGGACATGCGCGAGGCGAACTCGGCCTGCAACCAGTTCACCGGTTCCATCTCGCTCTCCAGGAGAGGACGGCCGAGCAGATCACCGAGACCGGAGCGTCCGAGGGCGGCCTGCACTGCCCAGAGCGCCATGAAGCGGTCGCGCGCTCCCTCATCAGCGAGAGCCGAGGGGAAACCCGGTTCGACCGTGTAACCAAGACCTTCGAGGAGGCGAGCCGTGCTCCGCGCCGCCTCGGCGCAGTCGGGATCGATCTCTCCACCGAGGGGGTGATGGTCGAGCAGGCCGATTCGGAGGTGACCCGGGTCAGATCCAACGCAGTCCGACCACGTACCGGTCGGGGCCGGCGCGATCACGGTGTCGCCGATGCCCGGTCCGTGCACCGCGTCGAGCACCAAAGCGGTGTCGCGCACCGAGCGGCTCACGACGAGTTCGACGCCGAGGCCGGTCTCGGAGCGGAACGGCGCGGTCGTGATCCGCCCTTGGGAGGGTTTCAATCCAACGAGCCCCGAACACGACGCGGGGATCCGGATCGATCCCCCGCCGTCGCTGGCGTGGGCAATTGGCACCATGCCCGAGGCCACGGCCGCCGCGGCGCCGCCTGAGGATCCTCCCGGTGTGCGGGCAGTGTCCCACGGGTTACGGGTCGGCCCGAAGGCCATGGGCTCGGTTACCGGGAGGGTGCCGAGTTCGGGGCTCGCGGTGCGACCGAGGGTGACGAGGCCGGCCGAGCGGAACCGGGCGACGAGGTCGGTGTCGGTAGAGCAGGTGAATTCTGCGTCGCGAAGCGCCACATTGCCGTTGGTCATCGGCGTGCCGGCCATGTGGGCGTTGAGGTCCTTGAGGAGGAACGGCACGCCGGTGAGCGGACCACTCGGCAGATCAGAGTCGCGGGCAGCTTCGCGAGCGGCCTCGAACCAGCGCAGGTTGACCGCGTTGAGTTCCCCGTCGAGATGTTCGATCCGCTCGATCGCGGCCTCGGTCAGCTCCGCCGCGGACACCTCCCCGGAGGCGACCAGTTCGGCATGGGCGGTGGCGTCGAGCCAACGAGTGTCATCAGCGAGCGAGGACATACGACGTTCCTACCACCGGACCGCCGGGGAGGTTGGCATCGGAACTCAGCCGTCGAGACCGGGAAGGAAGGCGCGCACGAGGCCCTCCGCATGACGCTCAAGGGTCTCACGATCGAAGTCGACGGGACCGTGAATCCGCTCGACATGGGGCATCAGCGCGAACGGGATCGTGATCGCTCCGAGGAGCGTGCTCTCGGCGAGTTTGTCGTCGATAGCTTGCGTAAAGCCACGCGCCTTCAGGGCCGCCCAGATTCGATCACGGCGATCGACAAACGGTCGCGCGAAAGTATCGACCAGCCAGTTCATGCGATCGTTGTAGGAGGCGGCCTCGTGCATGATGAGCCGGCTGAGCTCGGGTCGTTCGGCCGAGAACAAGACCAGCCCGAGCACCCACTGGCGGAACTCGTCGACCGGATCGTCGAAGGTGCCCTCGGGCTCGAGGAAAGCGCTGAGTTGCGTGAAGAGGTCATCGACCACCGCGCGCCAGAGCGCCTCTTTCGAGGAGAAGTGGTAGTTGATCTGTGGTTGGTGAGCTCCAGCGCGAATCGCGATCGCCCGGGTCGAGGCACCAGCGAACCCGTTCCGCGCGAACTCGACCGTGGCGGCGTCGATCAACTGTCGACGGATATCGAGATCGAGGGAGTCCGGCGCGTCACTCCCCACATCCCCCACCCCAGAAACATTACTGCACAGCAACCGCGGCAGTCCGCCGATGATCACGGAAACTCAACTGATAACAGCTGCCCCTCCGGTCGTCGCAAAGTTGGAAAAGCGCTCTGAGGTAAGGCCGCGAAAGCGTTTTAGATCAATCGTCGAACCGTGCCGAGATGAGCTGACCGAGGACGATCATTGAGAGAATTGCGTTGGCTTTCATTTCGCAAAGAGTCGTTATCAATTGAACCAATGTGAATGATCAATTGATAAAGTCCCGATCGCGAAAACGGCGACGGGGCCCCGGAGGGCCCCGTGCGACTGGCAGCCCGTACGGGATTCGAACCCGTGCCGCCACCTTGAGAGGGTGGTGTCCTAGGCCTCTAGACGAACGGGCCGTGCTGCGCGCCGAAGGTTATCGGACACCCCCGCCGAACTCACACGCCCGAGCCCCAGAACGAGATGTGCCGGCCCGAGGGCCGGCACATCGTCGATGGTTGGGGTGCGAGGACTTGAACCCCGAATAACAGAACCAGAATCTGCTGTGTTGCCAATTACACCACACCCCATCGGG
>JAYQAE010000185.1:0-3695 GCA_038136655.1 Ilumatobacteraceae bacterium | reverse complement strand
ACGATGTCGAGCCCGGCCGACCAGAACCCCGGGTCGGTGAGATCGCATCCGACGATCGACGTGAGTGACTCGGGAGACATCGAACCCCCCGCGCGCAACATGTCGAGGTAGGCCGGGACGAACGAGTCACCGGCCTCGCGGTAGCGGGCGTACACCGACAGGGCCAACAACTGGCCGTAGGCGTAGGCGTATACATAGCCAGGGGTGGCGATGAAGTGCGGTACATAACTCCACCAGGTTCGATAACCCTCGGTGACCTCGACCGCGTCGCCGAGCATCGCCTCTTGGCTCGCTGCCCAGTACTCGCCGAACAGGTCGACCGAGAGTTCGCCCACCTCGCGGCGATGGGTGTGGCAGGAGTGCTCGAACCGGTTCATCGCGACCTGACGGAAGACGGTCGCGATCGAATCCTCCAGCGTCGCCGAGAGCAGCGAGAAGCGATCCTCTGGGTCGTCGAGCGCGTCGAGCAGCCGGTTGTTGGTGACCGTCTCGCCGAACACCGAGGCGGTCTCGGCGAGTGTGAGCGGCGTCGACTGGTGGAAGATGCCCTGCTCGCGGGCGAGGTAGCCGTGCACCCCGTGTCCGAGCTCGTGGGCCAGGGTCGACACGTCGCGAGCGGTGCTCGTCCAGTTGAGCAACACATAGGGATGGTGCTCGGGAACCCCGTAGGCGCAGAACGCGCCGCCGCGCTTGCCGGGACGCACCGGTGCGTCGATCCAACGCTCGTCGATGAAGCGCCCGACGATGCCGGCCAACTCATCGGAGAACGACGCGTAGGCGTCACGGACGATGCGCGTGCCCTCCGCCCATCCGATCTCGGCTGACCCACCGGCGGTCACCGAGGCCATCCGATCGAAATCGCGCAACCGGTCGACGCCGAGAATCTCGGCTTTCAGCGCGTACCAGCGCTGTGGGATGTCGTAGCGGGAGACCACGGCGTCGATGAGGGCCTGCACGCTCTCATCGCTCGCCTCGTTCGCCATGTTGCGGCTCGTGATCCACGACGGATAGCCGCGCAGGCGGTCATCGATGGACTTGTCGAGCAGCAGCGTGTTGTAGATGAAGGCCCGAGTGCGCAGACCCGGCGCGAGCCCCTCGGTGACTGCGGCGGCCGCGGCCTCGCGGGCTTCGCTCTCGGGGCGATGCAGATGGGCGAGCGCCGACATGAGGCCTACCCGACCGCCGAGGTCGTCGGGCAGCGTCACCTCGATGGCCGAGGTCTGCTCCTCGAAGAGACGCACCCAGGCCGACGAACCGGCGAGCGAGGTCTCCGAGAGCACCGTCTCTTCCGGCTCGGTCAGTTGATGCGGTCGATACCGGCGGAGGTTCTCCAAGTGATGACGGCAGAACGAGAGGCGCTCGTCGGCGAGCACGGCCGCGGCGTGGGCGTCGTCGGTGTCGGCCCATTCGAGATCGATGAAGATCAACGAGGTACTGATTGCGGTGCTTCGCTCGTTGACCGATTGCATCGCCGCCGCCACCTCGGCATCACCGGTGTTCTCCGCGAAACGCAGCGACGTGTAGTGCCCGGCTCGGCTGACGAGCGAGGAGAGTTCGGCGAGCGAGGTCATCACCTCGACGAGATCGTCGGCATCGAGGGTCGCGATCGAGCCGTGATGCGCCCGCAACTTCTCAGCGATGCTCTCGGCCTGATCGAGCAAGACCATTGGACCGTCGGCGCCGTCGAGCAGCGGATCGAGGTCCCAAGCGATGTCGGAGGCGAGGAGATCGGTGTCGGTCGAAGCCATACCGACAGGATGCCAGCCGAGTGGCCGAGCCGTCTCGGCGGGCGGGCCGCTCGTTAGGGTCGACCCGTGACCCCCCTCACCGCGGCCGGAACCGGCGTCGAACGCGAATTCCGCCGACCGACCCCCGGACGCAACGAGACGCTGGCGATGCTCTCAGCGGTCATGGCACTCATGGCCATGGCGATCGACCTGATGCTCTCGGCCTTCGACGAGATGCGGATCACCTTCGGACTCGACCCCACCTCCAACGAGGTCGCCGGCGTCGTCACCGTGTTCTTCATGGGCCTCGCCGTCGCGCAGTTGTTCTTCGGGCCGATCACCGACCGGTTCGGGCGCAAGTCGGTGCTCTACGCGAGCGTCGCCGTCTACATCCTCGGCGCGGTGGGCTCGGCGCTCGCCCCGACGCTCCCGCTGCTGCTCGTGGCTCGCTTCTTCTGGGGGATCGGCGCCGCGGGCGCGAGGGTGGTGGCCACCGCCGTCGCCCGCGACCTCTTCGAAGGCGTTGAGATGGCCCGGGCCATGTCGCAGATCATGGCGGTCTTCGTGCTGGTGCCGGTGATCGCGCCGACACTCGGCGCTGGAATCGTCGCGATCCTGCCGTGGAGGGCGGTGTTCTGGGCCTGCGCCATCTGGGCGATCGCCATGGCGGCGTGGACACGGCGCCTACCGGAGAGCCTCCCGCCCGAGCGGCGGCGACGACTCGACCGCTCCGATATCGCCTCGGCCTACGCGGAGTTCGCCCGCACCCGGGCGACCCTGTGGTTCTCGATCGCCTCGGTGTTCCTGCAGAGCGTGTTCACGATGTATCTCGCGTCGGCCGAGTTGATCGTCAGTGAGATCTTCGGGCGCCGAAGCGCCTTCCCGATGGTCTTCGGGGTGATCGCCATCGGTTTCGGTATCGCGGCGCTGGTGAACGGCCGCGTCGTCGGTCGATTCGGGGTGCGGCCGGTCATGAACACCATGCTCGTCAGCCTGATCGTCGGCGCGGTGCTGCTGGTCGCGGTCACGCTCGCGGGAGGCGGGACCCCGTCGTTCTGGGTGTTCATTCCGCTCCTCGGCCTGCTGCTCGCCCAGTTCATGTTCCTCATGCCGAACATGAATGCCGAGGCGCTCGAACCGGTGCCGCACATCGCCGGCACCGCCTCGTCATTGTCTGGCGGTCTACGCATGGCCGGAGGGGCGATTCTCGGCGGCATCGTCGCGGCTCGGATCGACACCTCGCTCACACCGTTCGCGGTGGCGTTCCTGGTGTTCATCTTGTTGGCGGCCGCGTCGACCATCGTCGCGACGCGTCCGCCGCAACGACCGTCCTGAGGTCGCGTTCATCCGCAGTTCGTCCTCGGTTCACATGGCGGTGTTCCGCACACCGGAAAGAGGGCTAGCCTTCGCCGGACGTGCACCGCAGGGGAGGGTGGTGCATCGAAATCAACCGATCTCCCGGTTCCACCCAAGGAGGAACAACGTGATCAAGACCCGTAGAAGCGGTCGTCTGATCGCTGCCGCCGCCGCGATGTCGCTTGTCATCGCAGCCTGTGGAGGCGACGACGACACCGCATCCGATGAGCCCGCAGCGGCCGAAGCGCCGGCCGACGAGCCGGCTGAGGCCCCCGCCGAGGAGCCGGCCGACGAGCCTGCTGCCGCCGAGGAGCCCGCTGAGGAGCCGAGTTCGGCCGAGGCCGCTGGCACCGGTGTCGACGGTGGCACCCTGATCTGGGCCCACGAGCAGGAGCCGCCGGACCTCCACCTCGACGACCCCGAGAACAACCTGTCGATCACCTCGTGGATCCGTTCCGCGCTCATCGAGGGCTTTTACGGGATCTCCGGTGGCAACGACTACTACCCCGAGCTGCTCGACGGTGAGGCTGTGCCCACCACCAACGACGACGGCTCGGTGACCATCGCCTACACGCTGCGCTCCGGCGCGATGTGGAGCGACGGCACGCCGCT
>JAYQAE010000184.1:0-3723 GCA_038136655.1 Ilumatobacteraceae bacterium | reverse complement strand
GTCGGGTTCGGGTTCTCGGCGAGGAGGCTGGTGGCCGCCATCACCATGCCCGGAGTGCAGTAGCCGCACTGGAGACCGTGGTTCTCCATGAATGCCTGCTGCATCGGATGGAGGGTTCCGTCGGCCGCCGCCATCCCCTCGATGGTGGTGATCGAGCAGCCGTCGGCCTGGACCGCGAGGAGAGTGCAGCTCTTCGCGGCCTCACCGTCGACGTGCACCGAGCACGCTCCACATGAGGAGGTGTCGCATCCGATGTTGGTTCCGGTCAGCCCGACCTGTTCTCGGATGAATTGCACGAGCAGCGTTCGCGGCTCGACGTCGGCGGTGTGCGACTTGCCGTTGATGGTGACGGTGATCTCCACGTTGACTCCCCTCGGGTCTCATGAGCGCCACCTCCCCCGGTGGGACTCATGTCAGAACATAGCCGTAGCGCGAGGGGGTGCGAAACGGGGGATCTCAGCCGAGCAGTTCAGCGAGATCGACGATCACGAGTCCGATCAGGAAGGCGATGACCGCCGCGCCGAGAACTGTGTAGTGCCAACGCTTCGAGTGGTCGGCGCGCCAGAAGCGACGGATGCTCATAACGATCGCGGTGACGGCGACGATGCTGATCGCGAGGCCGATCAGCGGGCCGACCCCGCTCGCCAACCCGAGCGCCGGAAGCACGAAGGGGAAGACGATGTACATGAGCAGGCAGCGAACCGTCGCGACCATGATCGAAGTCTGGAAGGCCCTCCGCGCGTCGTCGGGAGAGGCCGATGGACCGTCGACCGGCAGCCGCAGCAGCCGCCTCATCGCGCGGTCGGCCGGCGAGTCGACGCGGGCTGATCCGCTCGCCAAGGTGGCTGTGGCGCCGTCGGGGGTGGGGGTGTCGGCGTCCATCACCAGTGGTCGACACGGTAGGTGTCATGTACGAGGGCGGCAACTTCGGACGGGTGATCGGCGAGCACGACCGCGCCGGCACCGAGGAGCTCCTCTGGTGAGCCGTACCCCCAGTTCACACCGATACACGGGATGCCGTGGTGACGGGCGCCGTGCACGTCGTGGTCCCGGTCACCGACCATGATCACGTGCGCTCCGAGATCGGGATCGGCGGCGATGTCGAGCTCTCGTAGGGCGAATTCGATCACCTCGGCCTTGGTGCGTCGTTCCGAGGTCAGAGTGGCGCCGGCTCGCACGGTGAACCGGTCGCTGATACCGAAGTAGTCGAGGATCGGATGGGCGGTCTGCTCGGGCTTCGCGGTGGCGACGGCCAGGATGAGCCCGTCGTCGAGCAGCCGGTCGAGGAGTTCGATGATGCCGTCGTAGAGCGTGTTCTCGTAGGCGCCGATTGTCGTGTAGCGCTCTCGGTAGCGGTCGATGACCCGCTCGAGGGCGTCGTCGGGGATACCGATCATCGGGAGGCCGATCTCGAAGGGGGGTCCGATGACCGTGCGCACCGTGGCGTCATCGGGCACAGGGAAGCCCTCGAGTTCGCAGGCCCACTGGAGGGACCGAACGATGCCCGGCTCCGAGTCGCTCAGCGTGCCATCGAGATCGAGAAGTACATGGGTGCGAGCGCTCATCGCCGCGGCCCTCTTCGGACCCGTCCGGTGTCGGCACCGAGCCGTCGGGTCGTCGGGGGTGCGGTCACGTCGCGCAACGGTACCCGCGCGATCGACGCGGGGCGCAGGCCGATCAGTCGTTGAGCCGCGCGAGGCCGGTGAGGGCGAAGGCGACGCTTCCGATGCCGAGGACGACCATCACGACGACCCCGATGATCGTGTCGCGGGGATCGAAGCCCTCGACGAATCCCTGACGCGCGAGGTGCAGGATCCTCGTCAGCGGATTCCAGGTCGCCACCGGCTCGAGCCATCCGTCGATGATCTCGATGGGTGTCTGCGCGTCGGTGAGGAACAGCCCGAGGAAGAGCGTCAACTGCATGATCGCCGCGGCGCGCATGTCGCGGAACCGGTAGGCGAGGCCGAGTCCCCAACCGGTGCCGACGGTCGCCATGCCGAGCGCGGCGACGAACATCAGGAGCGGGGTGGCCGGGTTGCCGACCGGGCGGGCACCGAGAGCGAGGCCGATCAGACTCACCAACACCACGGCGATCATCGCCCGTGTCCACGCGGCGAGGAACGGTCCGAGCAGGAGCGCGCGTCGGCTCGTCGGGGCCATGCGTAACCGGTCGTAGAACCCACTCTCGAGGTCGCGGATCATCGCGAATCCGGTGCCGAGCCCGGCGAAGGAGGCGCCCATGGTGACCGCGAGGGGCAGATACCAGTTGATGGATCGATCGGTCGGGAAGCCGGGGATGTCGGTCACCCCCGCGTAGGTGCCCGAGAACGAGATCACCTGGACGACCGGCATGAGGAGCGCGGGAATGAACGCCGACGGGAGCCGTCGGATGTTGCGCAGGCTTCGCAGGGCGAGACCGTTGGCCGCGGCGAGTCCACCCGATCGAGGGGAGGGGAGTGTCGCTGTCATACCGCAGCCACCCGACGTTGGAGACTCCGAAGGGCGAGTCGCACCCCGCCGATGGCGAGCGCTGCCGGGATCAAAACGGTCTGCGCGACCGCCAGAGCCGACACCGAGTCGATCGTGAGCGACCGGAAACCCTCCACCAGATACGAGATCGGATTCAGCGTCGCGATCCAGCGGTAGGCCCCGTCCATCGTTTGGCGAGGGAAGAACGCCGACGAGAAGAACAGGATCACGAAGAGCAGCGGGAACGAGCCCTGCACGGCCTCGCTTGAGCCGGTTCGGAGCGCCATCGTCGACATGACCGCGGCCACCGCGAGCGCCGTGAGCAGGCCGCCGGCCATCATCGCGATCAGCGCGATCACCCCGCCCTTGATCGTGAGTCCGAAGGGCAAAAGGACCAGCACGAAGACGACGGTTTGCGCCGCGCCGTAGGCCATCGCCCCCGCGAGCCGGCCAAGGACGATGCTTACCCGCGAGGTCGGGGCGGCGAGGAGCCGATCGAAGAAGCCGGTCTCGATGTCGGTGGCGAGGGCGGTCGCGCTCACGATCGACCCGAAGAGGATTCCCTGGACGATCGAGCCGGCGAGGGCGAAGTCGAGGAAGGAGTCGACCTCGGGGAATCCCGGAATCGAGATTGCCCGACCGAATGAGGAGGTGCCAAGGGCGGCGAAGAACAGCGGGAACACGAGCGACGGAACGACGAGCGAGGGTTGGCGCACGAGTGCCATCACCGCCCGGCGCGACATCGCCGCGGTTTGCTCGATGGCGGGTCGGGCCCCCTGGGAGCGCGTGCGAAGCGCGGCGCCCATCAACTCACGCTCCGGCCGGTGACTCTGCACCCTCGAGGCGATGGCCGGTGGCCTCGGCGAAGACGTCGTCGAGGCTCGGCGCGCTCAGCTCGAGATGGTCGACGGCGATTCCTCGCTCGTCGAGGGCGCGGACCACCGCCGAGACCTCACCGGCCCCGCCGTTCAGCCCGACGCCGAGCATCCCCTCGGCGGTCGGCCGCAACTCTCCGAAACGTCCGAGGACATCGGATGCCGACGCTTCCTGATCGGACGCGACCCGCACGAACAGCGTCGGCGAGCCGACACCGGCCTTCAACTGCTCGGGTGCCCCCTCGCGAACGATGCGGCCGTTGTCGATGATGGCGACCCGATCGGCGAGTTGGTCGGCCTCTTCGAGGTACTGGGTGGTGAGCAGCACCGTGGTGCCCTCGCGGTTCAACCGTCGGATCTCGTCCCACAGCGCCATCCG
>JAYQAE010000183.1:1319-3734 GCA_038136655.1 Ilumatobacteraceae bacterium | reverse complement strand
GGCACCGAGCAGATCACCGTCGGTGAGCGCTGCCTCCTCGGAGCGAACTCGGGTATCGGCATCAGCCTCGGCGACGACTGTGTGGTGGAGGCCGGGTTGTACGTGACCGGGTCGACTCCGGTCACCACCCCCGACGACGAGGTGGTCAAGGCTCGCGAGCTCTCGGGGCGTTCGGGGCTCATGTTCCTCCGCGATGGACGCACCGGCCGCGTCATGGTCCGGCCTCGGAACGGCTCCTGGGGTGCGCTCAACGAGGCGCTCCACGCCAACGACTGAGCGGATCAGAGCATGACCGACCATCATCCGCGCCGACGCCTCGGGTGGCTTCTTGCCGCGCTCGGCATGCTCTTCGTGTCGACCGATGCGTTCTTCGTTCGACTCTCCGAGGTGGACGCCTGGACGATCGGCTTTCTCATGGCCTGCGGATCGGTGGTGTCGCTCGGCGGTGTCGCCGTCGCCCGTCGCGACAGCGTTCCGGAGGGAACGCCTCTGGTGTCGCCGGTGATGCTCGTGATCGGCGGCCTGAACGCGCTGACTCAGATGCTCTTCATCACCGCGGTCACCCGCAGCGAGGTGTCGAACGTCGTCGTCATCGTGGCCGCCGCCCCGCTCTTTGCCGCCTTGATCGCCTGGGTGGCGCTGCGCGAGCGGACCGAGCCGCGGGTCGCGGCGGCGATCGCGCTCACCACCATCGGGATTGGCTCGGTGATGGCCGGGTCGCTCGGCACGCCGACCCTCGACGGCGATCTCATCGCGGTGCTCGCCATCCTCGCCTTCGCGGCGACCATCGTGATCTGGCGTCGTCACCCCGATCTCGACCGACCCCGCACCCTGGTGGTCGGCTCGGTGATCATGGCGGCGGGAGCCTCCCTGTTCGCCGACTGGTCAGCGATCGATACCCGAGCGCTCCTCGCTGGAGCGGGGATGGGGCTGATCTTCAACCCGACCGGCCGGATGCTCTATTCCTCGGCGCCGCGGTTCGCGCCGGCTTCGGAGGTGGCGGTGTTCGCCCCCGTCGAGACGGTCGCGGCCACCGTGTGGGTGTGGGTGGCTTTCGGTGAGCAGCCGACCGCCACCACCGTGTTGGGCGGCGTGATCGTGATCTCGTCGGTGCTACTCGCGACGATTCGTCGCTAAGCCTCAGCGCGCCGGCGCGACGCGGTCGACGAACTCGACGACGGCGCTGTTGAAGGCGTCGTTACGGTCGCCAGCGACCATGTGGCCGGCCCCGGCGACGTCGGCGACCTCGGCGTGGGGAACCAGTTCGAGGAGCTCGCGGACGCTCTCATCGCTCACGATGTCGCTCATCCGGCCCCGCACGAGGAGCGTCGGCACCTCGATGCGCCGAGCCGCTTCGCACAGCCGATCGTGAGCGAAGGATCCGGCTTGACCGTCCACGCCGCTGCGGTTGGTGATCCAGCGGGGATCCCAGTGCCAATACCACCGGCCGTCGCCGCGCTCTCTCAGGTTCTTCCGCAACCCGGACACGTCACGAGGGCGGGGTCGATTGGGGTTGAAGGAGGCCACAGCGTCGGCGGCGTCGTCGAGGGTGTCGAATCCGCGCATGCCGGCGCGCATGAACTCCTGGATCTTGACGCGCCCCTCGAACTCGATGCGCGGGGCGACATCGACGAGTACGACAGCTCTCGCGATCTCATGCGCCTCGGCCGGGTTCTCACCGACGGCGACGATCGAGGCGAGACCGCCGAGCGAGGCACCGACCAGCACCGGAGTCTCATCGAGGGCGGCGACGATCGACCGCACGTCGGCCGCGAAGTCGTCGAGCATGTAGGAGCCCGATGGCGACCAGTCGCTGTCGCCGTGGCCCCGCAGATCGAACGACATGGCGTGGCGGCCGGCGCCGGCAAAGACTCGCCCCGCCCCGCCCCAAGCGTGTCGGGTCTGGCCGCCGCCATGGAGCAGCACCACCGGCGGGCCGGCGGGGTCGCCGTAGTGGTCGACGGCGAGGGAGAGCCCATCGCCGTTCATGCGTCCCGGCGTGGCCGCGGCCTCGGACATCTCGACGGGGGGCTCGGGGGTGCTCGTCACGCCACGATGGTGGCAGGTAGCGTCCGCGCTCGTGCCATCGGCCGACAGCCTCCTTGGGTTCGCGGTCGCATCCTTGGTGCTGCTCATGATCCCCGGCCCCGCGGTGGTCTTCGTCGTCAACCGGAGCGTCTCCGACGGACGGTCGGTGGCGCTCGCCTCGGTGGCCGGCCTCGAGCTCGGCAATCTGGTGCACGCTCTCGCGGCGACGGCAGGGCTGTCAGCGATCATCGCCACCTCGGCGACCGCGTTCAGCGTGGTGAAGTGGGCCGGTGCTCTCTACCTCATCGGCGTGGGGCTGGTCACCCTGCTCCGGCCACCGGATCGATTAGCGCTCGGTGACTCGCGGCTCAGCCACCGTCGGGCTTT
>JAYQAE010000183.1:602-1309 GCA_038136655.1 Ilumatobacteraceae bacterium | reverse complement strand
ACGCTTGCGCGCCGTCCCGACTCGCTCGAGATGGGGTCGTCTCATCTCAGCCACCGTCGGGCTTTCGGCCAAGGCGTGATCGTGAACGTCCTCAACCCGAAGGTGGCGCTGTTCTTCCTGTCGTATCTTCCCCAGTTCGTCGATCCTGCACGGGGTGCGGCCTGGCGACAGGTGCTCGTGCTCGGCATCGTGTTCGTCGTCCTCGGTGTGCTGAGCGACTCGACCTGGGCGATCGCGACGTCGACGCTCAGAGACCTGCTGTTGCGCGGACGCGCGCTCGGGGTGGTCAGGCGCTGGGTGTCGGGATCGGTGTTCGTGGCGCTCGGCGTGCTCGCGGCCCGCGCCCACCGCGCTGTGTGAGCAACGCGAAGCCAACGATCACGATGGCGGCACCGACCCAGCCGAGCGTCGACGGCCGTTCGTTGAGAACGATCGCGGCGATCGTGGTGGCGGCCACCGGTTCGATCACGGTGAGCGACACGGCGGTGGCGGGCTCGAGGTGCCGCAACCCGATGCCGTAGAGGAGGTAGGCGACCCCGACGGTCGCGACGCCGAGATGGGCGACCATCACCATGCCGGCACCGCTGGCGAGACCCGAGGACGACACGAGAGCGAGGCCGGGGGCGAGTGCGAGGGCCCCGATACTGAACTGCCAAGCGAGCGCTCGGGTCGATTCGACCCCGTGCGCGATCGCGCGCCTCGTCGAC
>JAYQAE010000183.1:0-592 GCA_038136655.1 Ilumatobacteraceae bacterium | reverse complement strand
CACAACGAGAGCGCCGATCCATCCGAGCGTTGACGGCCGCTCGTCGAGGACGATCGCGGCGATCGTGGTCGCGGCCACGGGCTCGATGACCGTGATCGAGACGGCGGTGGCCGGGGCGAGGTGGCGCAGGCCGACGCCGTAGAGGAAGTAGGCGAGGCCGACGGTGAGCACCCCGAGGTGGGCGATCATGACGAGCCCCGCGGGGTCCCCGAGCCCATCGGATGATGCGATCACGAGTCCGGGCGAGAGGATGAGCGCGCCGATGCTGAACTGCCAGGCGAGGGCTCGGGTGGATCCGACCGCCCCCGCGCCGAGACCGGCGACAACGCCCCAGCTGTCGAGCACGACTCCCGCGGCGTCGACTCCGGCGCCGAGGAGGGCGACACCGGTGATCATCGCCATGGTGGCAAGCCACCAAGCTCCCCTCGGCCGACTTCCGCGGGTGAGGGCTTCGCCGGCCACGGTGAATACCGGCCCGCTGCCGAGGGCGATCAAGGTGCCGAGAGCGACCCCGCAGCGGTCGGTGGCGATGAAGAAGCCGGGCTGGTAAGCGGCGACTCCAACGGATCCGAGCAGCAGGACTCGCATCGAG
>JAYQAE010000182.1:0-3800 GCA_038136655.1 Ilumatobacteraceae bacterium | reverse complement strand
GACTACGAGTTCCTCTCCGGCATCTACGAGGAGCACGCCCGGGAGGGTCTCGCGGACTCGCTCTTCGATCTGCTCACGCGAATGGAGGGTCCGACCCTCGGCTATCGGGTCGATCGGGCGGAGCACAGTCGGCAGTCGGCGACACGGGTGTTGCGCAACGGCGAACCGAATGAGTTGGTGGTGGCGGCGCTGTTCCACGATGTCGGTGATGTCATCGCCCCGCACAATCACAGCGCCGTCGCCGCTGAGATCCTCGCGCCGTATGTGTCGGAAGAGACGACCTGGGTGATCCGTCACCACGGGGTGTTCCAGGGGTACTACTACTTTCATCATCTCGGTGGGGATCGAGATGCCCGCGACCGCTACCGCGAGTCGCCGTTCTTCGAGCGGTGCGCATGGTTCTGTCAGGAGTACGACCAGAACTGCTTCGATCCCGACTACGACTCGCTCACCGATGCCGACTTCCGGCCGCTCGTCGAAGCGGTGCTGTCACGGCCTTCGCGCCTCGGCGCGGACTGGGACCTCGCTCAGGACTGACGGGTCACGACGCTTACTCGATCGGCGGGTCGGGGATCGGCCCGGTGAGGAGGGCGACCACCGGGCCGATGCTGTCGATCGGCGCGCGTCCCGCGAGTTCGGCGTGGTGGAACTCGATGGATGCAACCTCGTGTCGCACCAGTCGGTCGAGCACCTCGCGGCACCCCACCAGGTCGACCGCGGACTCGTGGTCGACCGCGATAGCGCTGTAGCGCTCGACGAGTGGGGGCAGGTCATAGGTGAACTCGTGGAGCATCTCGAGCCAGGGAAGCCCGACGATCCGCTCAGCCTCGGTGAGACCGGCGGCGTGTTCTCCCTCGTCGGGGATCGCGGTGTGGCCGAGTCGGAGGAGCGCCGCGGCGAGCTCGTCGCGAAGTTCGACCTCGACACGGGTGAGGCACTCCCACTGCCATCGCTGCCAAGGGTCGTCGAGCGACTCGGTGACCCGGCGATACATCGCGACGCCGAAGACCTCTCCTTGGTAGGCGTCGAGCAGGGCGTCGAGCAGACCGACCTCGGTCGTGGTCTCGGTCCGGTCGCGGGTCGACATGGTCGCGAACGGTAGTCGTCGGACGGCTCAGGTGAGGCCGGCGACGCGGTAGGCGCCCTCGAGGTCCTCGTGGTTGGTGTAGCAGCCGGTGAACTTGCGATCGCCGGTGAAGGCGGTCCGCCCGTGTAGGCAACGCCAGTTGTCGAACACGAGCATCCGCCCTGGCGCCCACGGGAATCGGAGCGCTCGGGCCGGGTCGCTGAACACCCCGCGGAACGCGTTGTAGGCGTCGATCACCGCGTCGACGAGGCCGTCGACGGGAAGCAGCGGTGAGCGGTCGTAGTTGTTGAACGACACTTGGACGAGGCACCCGTCGGGGTCGAGCCGCACTGGGGGTCGCTCGGCGACGAGGTGGACGCCCGGCTCGATGAAGTGGGCGCGCACCGCGTACCGGGTGAGCAGGTCGGCGGCCTCGGGGTTCGACTCGGCGAAGTCGCGAACGGCGGCGAAGCCGTCCACGAGAACGCTGTCGCCACCGGTTCCGGTGCGCGCCTGCTGGGCGAAGATGATGGTGCCGGGGGCGTCGTGGCTGTAGGTGCCGTCGGTGTGCACGTCGAGGGCGAACGACTCGTAGGCCGAGTCCTGATGCTCGAACGCACCGGAGTTCATCTCCCACACGTCACCGAAGATCGATGCGCGTGGATAGCCGAGTCGGGCGGCGAGCCGTCGGGTTGGCGCCTCGCCGAGTTCGACGCCGTCGATCGCGAGCCAGCCGAACTCGTGCAGGTGGGCGAGCGCCTCGCGCCACAGGGCATTGTCGTCGAGCACACCGGCGGTGAACATGGTGGGCTCAGGCGGGCGCGACCAGAGGGTGATGTCATCGGGGAGCCGCAGTGGTCGGCCGGAGGCCGGCGCCGGCGCGCGACGGTCGCGGACGACCCGGGTGAGCCCGTCGACGGAGTGCTCTGTGGCGGCGCCGTCGGACCAGTCGATGTGGAGGCGGTCGCCGTCGCTGTGGCACGCGGTGATCTGGATGGATGGATCGATGGTGAAGGTGTCAGTGCGGCGTTGCAGGGAGTCGGGGTGCCGGCTCGCCTCGTCCTCGCCGTGGTCGCGCAGCCATCGGGCGGGAATGGCTTCGCCCGCGATGGTGATGTGGGCACCGCCGGGACCCGTCTTGACCTGGCGATGATCGAGACGCATCAGTCGAGATCGTCCATCCACTCGTCAATCGCCTGATCGTGAGCCGCACTGGTGTGTTTCACCGCGGATGCAGCTAGCCGCCAGAACTCGTCTCGATGTTCATCACGACGCGCCTGGGCTGAGTCCTCGATGTTCTTGCGGTCTTCTCCGGCCATATCCGATTTCTAGTGCATCCCTGTGGCGGTGGTGTCCAGCGCAGTTGTCCCGCGGCGGGACTTCGCCAAGAGTCGCGCTGTCGTCGGTCTCGGGTCAGTGGGTAACTGATCCGTGCCGTTGTTGGGCACCTGAGCGTCACCACTGCGACGGCCTAACCTCACCATGGTGAGGTCAGGTCGCGCTCCGGTGGCGGCGACGATCCTTGCGCTCTTGTCGGTCGCGGCCGCGTGCGGTGGAACGGAGACGGCCGGGGGTGACGGGCTGACCTCGGAAAGTCCCGGTGTTCGATTCGACTCGGTCGACGGGGTTGTCGCTGCCTTCGTTGCATCTCAGGCTCTGAACGGTGCCGCGGTGACCATCGTCGATCGCGCCGAGGGGATCATCCACGAGTCGTTCCACGGCGAGTTCACCCCTGATCGGGTGGTGCTCCTCGCCTCATCGTCGAAGATGGTCGCCGCCGACGTGCTGCTCGCGCTCCAAGACCGAGGTCTCATCGACCTCGAGCGGCCGCTCACCGAGTTCGTCGAGTGGGCCGCCGGCAACCCGGAGATCACCGCGGCGCAGTTGTTGTCGAACTCCTCCGGCCTGCGGACCGAGTGGTCGTTCTCGCCGTATGGATGCCAGTGGTCGCCGTCGGGGACGTTGTCGGACTGCGGTGTCGAGATCATGTCGACGACCGCCGACGACGATGTGGTCCGCGCACCCGACACCGCCTTCGACTACGGCGGTGGGCAGTGGCAGGTGGCGGGAGCGGTCGCCGAGACGGTGTCGGGTCGGTCATGGGCCGATCTCGTGCAGGAGACCCTCTCGGAGCCGTGCGGGCTGACCTCGCTCGGCTTCACGAATCCGTGGGCCGTGCTACCGAACGGTGCTGGGAGCTCGTATCCGCCGGGGTTCGACGGTGACATCTCGCTGCTGCCGACCACGTTGAATCCGAACATCGAAGGCGGCGGCTACGCGAACAGTCGTGACTACGCGCGTCTCCTTCTGATGCACCTGCGTGGTGGTTTCTGTGGTGACACTCGGGTGCTGAGCGAGTCGGCGATCGCGAGCGCCCATGAGGATCGGATCGCTCGCGTCTACGACGGAAGCGCTGGCGCCTCGACCGGTTATGGACTCGGGTGGTGGATCGATCGGAACAGCGGACGTCGGAGCGACCCGGGTCTCTACGGCTCCTATTCGTATCTCGACCTCGAGGACGGCTACGGGGTGCACATCCTGATCGAGAAGCAGTCATGGGTCGGGAGCGCGCTCGCCGAGCAGTTGTTCGAACTCGTCGACGACGAGATGCGCGACTTCCGAGCGTCGTGACGTCAGCGGTTCACGAGACGCAGAACTCGTTGCCTTCGGGATCGCGCATCGTGATCCACGAGTGCGGCCCCTGATGCCCCTCGTAGGCGCGGGTGGCGCCGAG
>JAYQAE010000181.1:0-3801 GCA_038136655.1 Ilumatobacteraceae bacterium | reverse complement strand
CACCTCGCGGAGATCCTCCGAGGACGGATGGTCGGCGTTGTCACCGAGTTGCTCGATGCAGTCGGCGAGGCAGGCATCGGTGAGCACCATGGCGACCCCCTCCATCGTGCCGTCGAGACGGCCTGAGGCAATCGCCGAACGCACCGCGGTGGCGTCAACGTCGCCGTCGGCCTCGATCAGATCGGCGAGGGCGTCGAGGTGCTCCTCGTCGAGGGCGTCGATCAGCGAGGTGAGCTCCTCATCGGTGGCAACGGCGAAGGTGCGGTCCAGCAGGCCGAGCGATTGGAGACGGTTCTTCACCTGATTCACGCGTGACGACGTTACCTGCCGGTGCGAGAGGAGTGACCGGCTACGATCAGCAGAGGTCAGAGCGGCCCATCGGGGGGCGCCATGGGAGCGGCCGGGTTCGCCCGGTTGGCTGGATTCGAGGTGGGAAATGGCGACGGTGTCTCTCGAGAACGTCAACAAGGTCTACGACAACGGTTTTCAAGCCATTCATGATCTCTCCCTCGACATCAACGACGGTGAGTTCCTCGTGCTCGTCGGGCCGTCAGGCTGCGGCAAGTCGACGGCGCTCCGCATGATCGCCGGCCTCGAGCAGATCACCTCAGGCGAGATGCGCATCGGCGACCGCGTGGTCAACGAGGTCGAGCCGAAGGATCGCGACATCGCGATGGTGTTCCAGAACTACGCCCTGTATCCCCACATGACGGTGTTCGACAACATCGGCTTCGCGCTCAAGTTGGCCAAGGTGCCCAAGGAGGAGATCGAGCAGCGGGTGCGCCGAGCCGCGGAGATCCTCGAGCTGACCACCTACCTCGATCGCAAGCCCGGTCAGCTCTCGGGTGGTCAGCGTCAGCGTGTCGCCATGGGCCGCGCGATCGTTCGCCAGCCGGCCGCCTTCCTGATGGATGAGCCGCTCTCGAACCTCGACGCGAAGCTCCGAGTGCAGATGCGCGCCGAGATCGCGTCGCTCCAGCGCAACTTGGGAGTGACCACCTTCTACGTGACCCACGACCAGGTCGAGGCGATGACCATGGGCGACCGCGTCGCCGTCATCAAGGATGGCGTCCTCCAGCAGGTCGACACTCCGCAGAACCTCTACGACCGACCCGAGAACGTGTTCGTGGCGGCCTTCATCGGATCACCCTCGATGAACCTCTACGAGAGTCTGATTGGGGTGTCCGGTGACCGCATCACCGCGACCATTGGCTCGCAGACCGTCACGCTTTCCGACGCGGTCATCGCCAAGCGGCCCGCCCTTCGCGGTTATGACGGCCGTCAGGTGATCGTCGGCATCCGTCCCGAGGACTTCGAGGACGTCGAGTTCACCCCCGACGCCCCGGCCGACCAGCGTCTCACCGCCCCCGTCCGACTCATCGAGGCGCTCGGCTCGGAGATCATGGTCCACTTCTCCCTCGACGCGACCACGGTCGACTCCGGCGATCCCGACGCGGTCGAGGAACGCCATGGCGAGGATCAGGCAAACGCCGTCGGTCGGTTCAACCCTCGCTCCCGGGTTCGCGCCGGCGATTCCATCTCGATCGCGGTGGCGACCGAGAACATGCACTTCTTCGACGCTGAGTCGCGCCTGTCGATCTGGTCTTGAGATCGGGCCGCGTGCCCGCTCAGGAGCGGGTCCAGCGCGGCTTCAGGGGGGCGTGGTCGATGCGCGGAAGGACGTGCTCGGCGAACAGATCGCACTCGGCTCGGTGCGTGTAACCCGAGAGCACGAACGCCTCGACACCGACGGCGCGATAGGCCTCGAGTTTCGCGAGCACCTGGTCGGGGTCGCCGACGATGGCCGCGCCGGCGCCGCTGCGGGCGCGGCCGATACCGGTCCACAGGTTCGCCTCGGCGAACCCATCGTCGCTCGCCGACTCGCGAAGTGCCGCCTGACGTTGCACGCCGACAGAGGCTGAGTCGAGCGAACGCGCCCGGATCTCGGCCCCGATGCTGTCGTCGAGTCGCGAAACCAGTCGCTCGGCAGCGCCGAGGGCCTCGGCCTCGGTCTCGCGGACGATGACGTGGGTGCGCAGACCGGTGATGAGGGAGCGGCCGTGTCGCTCGGCCCGGGCGTTCATCTCGGCCACCGTCTCGCCGACCGAGGCGACGGTGTCGGGCCAGGTGAGGAAGACGTCGGCCTCCCGCGCGGCGACCTCCTTGGCGGCCTCGGAGAAGCCACCGAAATAGAACGGGGGGCAACGCCCGTCGACGGTTCGGGCCCGGGGAGGATCAAGCGTCAGGTCGACGAACTCTCCGTGGAAGTCGACCGGCTCTCCGTCGAGGAGGGTGCGCAACACCTGCATCCACTCGAGGGTGCGCTGGTATCTCGGCTCCGACTCGAGCGCCTCGCCGGGAATGTCGGAGGAGATGATGTTGATGGTGAGACGACCGTTCGCGAACTGGTCGACGCTCGCCAACTGCCGGGCCAACTGCGGGAGCCACATTTCGCCCATGCGCACCGCGAGGAGGAGGTTGATGTCGTGGGTGTGGGTGGCGATGGCGGCAGCGAAGGCGGTTGAGTCGATTCCGAGGGTGTAGCCGGACGGAAGGAGCACATTGTCGAAACCGTTGCGGTCGGCCGCGGTGACGATGTCACTGCAATGGGGCCAACTCGCGGCGAGCGCCGGGTCGGGTGCCCCGAGGAACTCGTAGTCGTCGTCGCAGAGCGCCCCGAACCAGGAGATTTCGACGGGGGAGTGGTCGGTGGTCATGGGAGGGGAACTCCTTCGGAGGCTTGAACGAGGGTGTACACGTCGGCGCGGTCGAGGTTGACGCCGAATGCCGCCGCCGACGCGGCGATCCGCTCGGGTCGTTGGGTGCCGATGATGGCGACCGGAGCGCTCGGGTGGGCGAGTACGAAGGCGAGGGCGACCGTCGCCCGGTCGACCCCCTCTCTCGCGGCGATCGCGTCGAGGGTCGTAGCGAGCGCGTCGGGCATCCCCTCACCGGAGATGACGCGACCACCGGCGAGCGGGCTCCACACGATCGGGACGCGACCGGTGCGCATGCAGGCGTCGAAGGTGCCGTCGCGCATCGCGTCGAGGTGCATAACCGAGAACTCTGGTTGGTCGGTGACGATGGGGAACGGCAGGTGAGCCGCGAGCGCCTCGGTCTGAGCCGGAGTGTGGTTGGACACGCCGACGGCGCGGATCTTCCCGGCGTCGCGGAGAGCGCTCAACGCGGCGGCCAGGTCGGCTGGGTGCGTGTACATGTCGGGACGGTGGATTTGGTAGAGGTCGATGGTCTCGACGCCGAGGCGCCGGAGCGAGTCCTCGCAAGCGGAGGTGATCCCGGCCGGCGACGAGTCATAGGGGACCGGCGGGCGGATGCCGCCCTTGGTGGCGAGCACCATGCGGTCGCGGAGACCGGGCGCTCGCCGCAGCACCTCGCCGAGGTTCTCCTCGACCGAGCCGAACCCGGTGCCATTCCAGTCGAGCCCGTAGACGTCGGCGGTGTCGATCAGGTTCATGCCGTTGTCGAGGGCGGCTTCGACGAGCGCGACCAAGGCGTCGACATCGGTAGAGGTGAACCTCCACATGCCGAAGGCGATCGGTCCGATCTCGCCGAGGTCTCCGAGGGTTCGGGTGGAGCTGTTCACGAGGCTCATGGGTCACCAGTGTGCCGTGTCGGTCGGGAGACCGGAACCGACGTGTCGGAAGCGGTCAGCAGCGCAGCGTCAGGAGCGCTTGACCCACTTGGAGTCAGCCGAGACGTCCTCGACCGCGCCGCCGGCTTCAGCCCAGCCGTTGAAGCCGACCTCGAGGTGCGCGACGTCGTCGAAACCGATGTCGCGCA
>JAYQAE010000180.1:2763-3839 GCA_038136655.1 Ilumatobacteraceae bacterium | reverse complement strand
GCCGCGCTCCTGGCGTGGAGCGCGCTCGGCTCGTGGTGGGCGATCCCAGCCTTCGCGGTTTACGGCGCCCTCTACGGGGGATCTGCCGATGCCCGTTGGCACGAGGCCGGTCACGGCACCGCTTTCCGCACCGGATGGGCGAACGAGATCGTGTACCACGTCGCCTGTTTCATGCTGTGGCGCGGTCCGACCCTCTGGCGCTGGTCGCACTACCGGCATCACACCGACACGATCATCGTCGGACGCGATGCGGAGATCGTCTTCCAACGTCCCCCGAGCGTCCCTGGCACCGTGTTCGCCTTCACCCACCTGCGAGGTGGGCCGTCGATGTTCATCCGGCTGGTCCGACACGCGACCGTCGGACTCGATGCCGAGGCCTGCGACTTCATTCCCGAGCACGATCGTCGGCGCGCGGTGTGGGAGGCCCGAGTTTTCGTCGGCCTCACCCTCGCGGTCGTCGTGTGGGCCATCGCCAGCGGGTCGATCGTGCCGCTGCTGTTCATCGGCCTGCCCACGATCTACGGGGCGTGGCTCATGGTGTTCTTCGGGCTCACCCAGCACGCCGGGATGCGCGAGGACGTCCTCGATCACCGGCTCAACACCCGCACGGTCATGATGAACCCGCTGTTCCGGTTCCTCTACCTGAACATGAACTACCACGTCGAGCACCACATCTTCCCGAGCGTCCCGTATCACGCGCTCCCGAAACTGCACTCCGAGATCCGCGAACAACTCGCCCCTCCGATCCTCAACACCGTCGCGGCGTATCGGCAGATCTTCTCGGCATTGCGCCACCAGTCGATCGACCCGACCTACGAACTCGACCTCGACATCCCCGATGTGCCCGGAGCGGAACCCGACCGCATCGAGGTGGGGGAGGGCAACTGGGCCCGCGGCGGTGGGCCCGTCAGCCTCGGCTCGTTGACCTCGGTCGCCATCGGGGGACTCCGACGGGTGGACATCGGCGACCGCACCTACGTGCTCTGCCGTCTCGCCGAGGACGAGGTGGCCCTACTCGACGGGCTCTGCACCCACGGCCAGGTGCACCTCGCCGACGGAGCGCTCCTCGATGGCCA
>JAYQAE010000180.1:0-2663 GCA_038136655.1 Ilumatobacteraceae bacterium | reverse complement strand
GACGCCGTCGCCATCTGCTCGTCGACCGACACCCACATCGACCTCCTCGTCGCGGCTGCGGAGGCCGGCAAGCCGGTCTTCCTCGAGAAGCCCGTTCACCTCGACCTCGGTGAGGTCGACCGTGGCGTGGCGGCCGTCGAACGGGCCGGCATTCCGGTTCAGGTCGGCTTCAACAGGCGCTTTGACCCGAGCCATCGATCGGTGCGCGAGCAGGTGCGGGCCGGAGCGGTGGGCGAGGTGCAGATGGTGCGAATCACCAGCCGCGATCCGGCGCCGCCCCCGATCGAATACATCAAGGTGTCGGGCGGCATCTTCCTCGACATGACCATCCACGATTTCGACATGGCCCGGTATGTCACCGGCAGTGAGGTCGTCGAGGTCTACGCCCAGGGCGGCGTCATGGTCGACCCGGCCATCGGCGAGGCGGGTGACCTCGACACCGTCGTCGTGATGATGCGTCACGAGAACGGCGCGATCACCACCATCGACAACTCGCGGCAGGCGGTCTACGGCTACGACCAGCGCGTCGAGGTGTTCGGCTCAGCTGGCGTCGTCGCCAGCGACAACCCCGGGGTCACCACGACCACGCTGCGCACCGCCGCCGGGTCTCAGGGATCGACGATCCCGTACTTCTTCATCGAGCGGTACATCCCGTCGTACGTCGACCAGTGGAGCGACTTTGTTCGCACGGCGCGCGGCGAGGCACCGTCGCCGGTGACGATCGCCGACGGGCGTGCCCCGCTGGTGCTCGGACTCGCTGCCTGGAAATCCATCCACGAGGGACGCCCGGTGGGCGTCGGGGAGATCGGTTCAACATGACACCAGAAGACGCCGGCTGGCGTTATCTCGCATTCGACACCGTCGCGCTCGCTGCTGGGGAGCGTCATTCCGGTCGCGCCGAGGGGCGTGAGACCGCGATCACCGTGCTCTCCGGATCCGGCACGGTAACGGCGGGTGATCTCGAGGCCGAGGTCACCCGCGACTCGGTGTTCACCGAGCTCGGCCGGGTCGTCTACGTGGCACCCGGCGAGGAGTACTCGGTGGTGGCCGGTGCTGCCGGCGTGGAGTTCGCGGTCGGATCGGCTCCGGCCGAGGGTCGCTACCCGACTCGGGTGATCGAGCCCTCGGAGATGCGCTCGGAGATCCGCGGTGGAGGGCAGGCCCACCGACAGGTGATCCACACCGTCGCCCCTCCCATCGACGCCGAGCGACTGATCCTGTATCAGGTGTACGTACCGCGTGGCACCTGGTCGGGTTGGCCCCCGCACTGCCACGACGGGCACGACGGCTCCCCGTACTTGGAGGAGACCTACTGGTTCCGGCTCGACCGACCCGAGGGCTACGCGATCCATCGCAACTGGCGCGACGGGGCCTTCGACGAGACGTTCGTGGTGCACGACCGCGGTCTGGTGACCGTGCCCGCCGGCTACCACACCTCGGTCGCCTGCCCGGGGGCGAACATGTACTTCCTCAACTATCTCGCTGGCGATCTCATCGGAGAGGAGCGGTCGACACCGCCCTGCTTCGCCGCTGAGCACACCTGGATCGAGGCGGACTGGACGGCGGGGGAGTGGTCGCTCCCCATCGTGCCGACCACGTGACCGAGCGGCTTCAGCGCTGGGGCTCGTGACGTGGCCGGTCTCGACGAGCTTTGCGACGCCCTCGGGTGCTTCCGGGTGTTGGCGATCGACCATCGCGATTCGCTTCGCCAGTTCCTGGCCCGCGGTGCCCCCGTCGGCTCCGAACCGTTGGGTCGGACCGTCAGCGACGCCGAGATCACCTCGATGAAGATCGAGCTCGTCGAGGCCGTCTCACCGTTCGCTACGGGGGTGATGCTCGAGCCGGAGTACTCGATCCCGCAGGTGATCGAGGCGGGGGCACTCGCGCCCGGTGTCGGCTTCTTCGCCGCCCTCGAATCTCAGGGGTATCTCGACGATCCGGGTGCCGGTCCGACGACCGTGCTCGAGGGTTGGTCGGTCGCTGCTGCGGCTGCTTCAGGCGCCTCCTGCGCGAAGGTGCTGTTGCCCTTCCGTCCCGATCACCAGCTCGCCGTTGAGCAGGAGCGTGTCGCCGCGGTGTTGCTGGCCGAGTGCCGTCGAGTCGGCATCCCCTTGGTGATGGAGCCGTTGTTCTTCGGTCTCTCGTCGCCCGAGGATCGGCTGCGGGTCGTGCTCGAGACGGCGGAGCGCTTCGCGGCCCTCGGCCCGGATCTGCTCAAGTTGCCGTTCCCCGTCGACCCGGTCGAGGTCGTCGATCGATCGGTGTGGCTCGACGGGTGTTCTCAGGTGACTGAGCGGTGCTCGATGCCCTGGGCGTTGCTTTCCGGTGGCGGCGACTTCGATCTGTTCCTCGAGCAGGTGCGGGTGTCGACGGAGGCCGGATGCTCCGGGTTCATGGTCGGCCGGGCACTCTGGGGGGAGTGGGCGCTGGCCGACGAGGCCGACCGGCTGAGCGTCATCGCTGAGACCGTGCTTCCACGGTGGGAGCGACTGCGGTCGGTGGCCTGAGCCCCGATCAGTCGACCGAGTTCGCGCTGAGCGGCGCAGCCGGCGCGTCCATGGCGCGGTCACCCGCCTCGATGGCGTCCAAGAGATGGATGGCGAGGTCGGCCACCTTGACGGTGTCCTCGTCGGCACCGGCCGCTTTCGCGCCGTCGTCCATCA
>JAYQAE010000179.1:0-3910 GCA_038136655.1 Ilumatobacteraceae bacterium | reverse complement strand
TCGGGCGCCATGGTGAGGCGCAACTCGACCCCGCACACATCGCACCGATAGCGCAGGCTCACCCTCCGCATCTCGCCTGCTGGCGGGGGCGGCGGTAGCGGCGTCGTGAATGCGCGAAGCATGGCGATACCGACCTTCCAGAGGAACAACATGAGCAGTAGGCCCATGAGGGTCCAGATGACTCCTCCGAGGATGACCCCCAGCATCAGGTCATCCGATCAGTCGAGGCGTTCGATGATGGTCGCGTTGGCCATGCCGCCGCCCTCGCACATCGTCTGGAGGCCGTAGCGGCCCCCCGTGCGCTCAAGCTCGTTGAGCAGGGTGGTCATCAGGCGGGCACCGGAACATCCGAGCGGATGTCCGAGGGCGATCGCGCCGCCATTCGGATTCACCCGGTTCATGTCGGGATGGAATTCCTTCTCCCAGGCGAGGACGACCGAGGCGAAGGCCTCATTGATCTCGATGATGTCCATGTCGGCGATATCGAGACCCGATCGCTCGAGCACCTTGGCGGTCGCCGGAATCGGCGCGGTCAGCATCAGCCGAGGGTCGGCCCCCGCCAGTGCGAAATCGACGAATCGAGCACGGGGACGCAGGCCGAGCGACGCGGCCTTCTCCTCGCTCATGATGAGCAGCATCGCGGCCCCGTCGGTGATCTGGCTCGAGTTGCCGGCGGTGACGCGCCCGCCCTCCTCCTCCGGACGGAACGACGGCTTGAGCGCGGCCAGCGACTCCGGGGTGGTGTCGCGGAGCCCCTCGTCCACCGTCATCATCTCGCCGTCGGCTCCGAGCACCGGCAAAATCTCCGCCTGGAACCTTCCTTCGTCGGTGGCGCGCCGGGCATAGGCCTGGCTCCGAGCGCCGTAACCATCGAGGTCGTCACGCGTCAGACCCCATTTGTCGGCGATCAACTCCGCTGAGATGCCCTGAGGCACCAGACCACCCTGTTCGGCGTAACGCGCCCCCACCTTCGGGCCGAAGGGAAAGCCGAACTTGCCGTCCACCATCGAGGCACCCATCGGCACGCGCGTCATGACCTCGACGCCACCCGCGACCACGACGTCGTAAGCACCGGCGATCACTCCCTGAGCCGCGAAGTGCGCGGCCTGCTGACTCGAACCGCACTGTCGATCGATTGTGGTGCCGGGCACCGTCTCCGGCCAGCCGGCGGCGAGCACCGCGTTGCGGGCGACATTGACAGCCTGTTCGCCGACCTGCATCACACAGCCCATGACTACGTCATCAACGATTGCCGGATCGAGCCCGTTGCGCTCCTGCAGGGCCTTGAGGGTCTCGGCTGCGAGATCGACCGGATGCCAGTCCTTCAGGCGCCCGTTGCGCTTCCCGAGCGGGGTGCGGATGGCATCGACGATCACAGCGTTGGTCATGACGACAGTGTGTCGGCTTCGTCGTGCATTCGTGAAACCGGGCGGGAAGGTGGTTCAGTCGGCGTCGTCAGCGGCCAGATCGTCGAGGGCCGACTGGAGATCACCCATCGCACCCTCGTCAAGGTGGATGGCGAAGTGTTGCTGAACTGACCGCCGGTAGGTGACGTTCATCGCCCGCCAGAGATTGCGTCCCCGTCGGGTGAGTGAGACCTCGACCGCTCGGTGGTCACTTCCCGCCGGACGACGTCGGCGGGTGACCCAACCGTCCTCCTCGAGTCGGTCCACGCGCCGAGTCAGGCTCGACAACGGCAACAGCAACTCCTCGGAGATCGCCGACGGACGTGCTGACCCGCCCAACCGCTGGAGGGCGGCCAACACGTCGAACCAGTTGAGAGGGATGTCCCACTCGGCCCGGAGATCCTCGTCGACCCGCCGCTCGATCTCGGCTACCCGACTCTGCAGCACCCTCCACGCCGAGAGGCGGGCGGCATCGAGGCGCGCCACGCCTCACCCCACCCCTCGGCCCGAACTCACGAGAACAGTCTGGCCTCGCCTAGCGTGACCGCGTGGCGACCTCCGCGACCTCTGCGAACCCCGACTCGACTGCCGCGACGGTGGACGCCATCAACGAGATGGTCCGAGGCGAGTTTCCCGGGAGTCGGAACTACTGCCACGAACTCGGACCCGGCTACGCCATCAGTCGGCTCGAGGCATCAACCGGTGACCTCCGTCCCGGGGGATTCATCTCCGGGCCAACCCAGTTCGGCGCGGCCGATGCGGCCCTGTGGTTCGCCACCTTCGTCGGTCTCGGTCGGATGGAATCGATGGCGCTCACCTCCGAGCTCTCGATTCGCTTTCTCCGACCGGCGATCGGCTCGGTCCTCTACGCCCGAGCGGACATCGACATCGTGACCCGGAGGAGCGTCGTCGGCACGGTTCGTCTCTGGTGCGACGACGAGGTGGACCGACCGACCGCCACCGCCCAGGGCACCTACGCCATCCCCCTCCCGCGGTGACCGGCGAGGCCAACCCCTCGGTGATCCGAGTCGAGTCAGCGATCGATCCGCGACTCGACGACTACCGGGAGTTGCGCGACCCGCGCGCCCGTCGCCGCATCGAGGGAGACGAGTTCTTCATCTGCGAGGGCCCGGTCGCGCTCGAGCGACTGCTGGCGAGCGACCACCGGCTGCGATCGGTGATGGTGCTCGAGCGACGGCTCGCGGCGACCCTTGAGCTCCTGAACGGGAGCAACGCTCCGATCCTCGTGGTGGACGCTGCGACGATGCATGAGGTCAGTGGCTTCGACCTTCATCGGGGGGTGATCGCTGCCGCCGAGCGCCAGCCGGCGCGCGCGCTCGAAGAAGTCATCGACGGTGCCCGGCGAATCGTCGTTCTTGAAGGCCTGAACGATCCTGAGAACCTCG
Organism: Ilumatobacteraceae bacterium; assembly: GCA_038136655.1. GTDB lineage: Bacteria > Actinomycetota > Acidimicrobiia > Acidimicrobiales > Ilumatobacteraceae > Casp-actino5. The sequence goes on along the minus strand of JAYQAE010000179.1, from coordinate 1,098 downwards.
GCGCGATCGCGCGGTCGGCGCGCGCCTTCGGTGCCGATGCGATGATCGTCGATGCGACGTGTATCGACCCCTACACCCGGCGCAGCGTGCGCGTCTCGATGGGTGAGATCCTCCATCTGCCCTGGGTGAGGGTGGAGTCGGTGGTCGACACCTGCGGCCGCCTCCGCGAACTCGGCGTGGTCACTTGGGCGCTCACCCCAGCCCGGGACGCAGAGCCTCTCTCCGCGATCGACCCACCTGACCGGCTCGCCCTCTTGCTCGGGGCAGAGGGCCCGGGTCTCTCGGCCTCCGCACTTTCGGCAGTCGATCATCGGGTGCGCATACCGATCGCGTCCGACGTCGACTCGCTCAACGTCGCCGCAGCCGCTGCGGTAGCCCTCTCGCATCTGCCGACGTGAGCCCGACCGCTGTTTGACGCAGAGTGTCTGCGATGCTCAACGCATGAGCGATCAGACGATCTCCCGGTTCGCCGTCCCCGAACTCGCCGATATGCCGTCGGATATCCGAGAACGCATCGAGGCCGTGGCCGAACGGTCGGGATTCGTGCCGAACGTATTCGTCGCGCTCGCCGCACGACCCGAGGAGTTCCGAGCCTTCTTCGCGATGCATGACACTCTCATGGACAAGTCCGAGGGTCTGTCGAAAGCAGAGCGAGAGTTGATCGTCGTGGCCACGTCGGCGCGCAATGACTGTCTCTATTGCGTCGTCGCGCACGGAGCCATCCTCCGGATCCGCTCCAAGCGACCGCTCCTCGCCGACCAAGTGGCGATCAACCCCTTCAAGGCCAATCTGACCGACCGTGAGCGTCACATCATCGACTTCGCTCTTCAGGTAGCCGACGACTCGCGATCCATCACCGACGACCGAATCGATGAGATGCGATCACGCGGGTTCACCGACGCTGAGATCTGGGATATCGGAGCGATCACGGCCTTCTTCGCTCTGTCGAACCGACTCGCCAACTTCGCTGGTATCCCGCCAAACGACGAGTTCTTCACCATGGGCCGCTGAGCCCGACCACCGGCGACCTCTAGTGTCCTGACATGGATTTCGACCTGATGACGGGGTCGGCTACCTGGGCCGAGAACGCCGAACTCG
>JAYQAE010000178.1:0-3915 GCA_038136655.1 Ilumatobacteraceae bacterium | reverse complement strand
GGGTCCTCGAGGATCTCCGACATCCAGCCGGTCTGCTCGGCGATCACCCCGGAGTGCACGAACTCCGACATCGCTCGCGGGGCGTCGATCTGGGAGACGACGTGGCCGGTCGATTCGGCGTCGACGACGACAAGGTCGTAGTTGTCGCGCCGCACCTCGTGGCACACCTTGCCGATGGCGAGGATCTCACGGACTCCGGGAGCGGCGTCGGCGACGTAATCGAAGATGCGCGCGAGCGAGCCGACGCGGTCGGCGAAGGGGATCTTGACGAAGAGGCGGACGTACTCGCGGAGTGCCCGCTCGGTATCCATCGACATGGCATCAACGGAGACGTCATCGCCGAGCGTGATCGTCGAGGGTTCGAATCCAACGGGATCCGACCCGAGCGACGCGGCGAGTCGCCCGCTGCCGTCCATCTCGCAGGCGAGCACCCTCGAGCCGGCGCGCGCGGCCGCGATCGCGATCGCGGCGGTCACCGAGGTCTTGCCGACACCGCCCTTGCCGGTGACGATGAGCAGCCGGCGGCGGCCCACCCGGCTCAGCCGCCGAAGCCGATACGCCGTTCGCCGTCGGCGGAGCCGATCTCGACGTAGGCGATCTTGGCGGCGGGAATCGCCACCCGGCGGCCGCGGCGGTCGTCGACCCAGAGCACGTCGGCGGCGCCCGACATCGCGGCCTCGACTCGGCTCATGAACTCGTCGCGGGTTGAGTCGTCGACCTCGACGGTCACTTCGCGGGGGGCCTGTGTCACTCCGATGCGTACGTCCACGGGCGAGACGGTACCCGTCATCGGGCCCCGCAGCCCACCCGCGCTCAGGTCAGGAGCAGGGTGCCGATACGCCGTGAGGCGACCCGCAGGCCGATCACGGTCATCACGGCGAGCACGGCGACGTGCCCGAGGAGTCCCCACGACCCATCGCCGAGACAGGCGGCGCGCACGAGCGCGACCCCGTGGTAGAGCGGCGAAAGTTGCACCACCCACGAGAGCCCTCCGTAGGAGGAGATCGGGTAGAAGGTGGCCGAGAGCACGAACATCGGGAGGGTGGCGGCCGGGATGAACTCGAAGTCGTTCCAGCCGCGCATATAGGTGGTGACGGCCATGCCCGCTGAGGCGAAAGCGAGCCCGATCAGCACGCAGGCCGGCAGCGCGAGCAGCGCCCACCAACTGACGACCATGCCGAGGGCCGCCATGCACCCGAGAAACGCCACCGAGTACAGGAAGCCGCGCATGAGCGCCCAGGTGATCTCTCCGACGGCGACGGCGCTCGGTCCGAGCGGCGTGGAGAGCACGGTCTCGTAGAGACGGGCGTGCTTGAGCTTGAAGAAGATGTTCATGGTCGAGTCGTAGACCGCGCCGTTCATCGCGGATGACGCCATGAGTGCCGGGGCGACGAACACGGCGTAGTCGACGGGACCGTTGGGGGTCTGGACGTCGCCGACGAGGGCGCCAAAACCGATGCGAATCGACAGCAGGTAGAAGAGCGGTTCGAAGAATCCACTGACGATGATCAACCAGGTACGTCGGTAGACGAGGATGCTCCGCTCAACCATGCGCCCTGCTCCGCGCAAGGTGCCCGGCACCACGCGCAGCGCAGGAGCGGTGACCGGCTCGTCCATCGTGGTCGCGCTCATCGGGTGAGTCTCCGGTGGAAGGTCGTACGACAGACGACGTAGCCGACGAGGGTGAGCGCGCTCAGGTAGGCGAGGTGGCCGAGGGCGGCAGCGAGCGAGATTCCCGATGTCGTCAACCCTCGGGAGAGTTCGACGCCGTGCCACAGCGGGGTCACCCAAGCCACGGGGCGCAGCACCGACGGCAGTGAGTCGATTGGATAGAAGGCGCCGCCGAAGAGGAAGAGCGGGATGATGACGAAGCGCTGTACCGCGGCGAATGACGCCTCGGTCTCCCGTGTCGAGGCCCACGCTCCCATCGCGGTCGCGAACACCATGCCGCACAGCGTGGCGCCGAGTGCGGCGGGGATGAGCCCCCATCCACGGGTCGTCGGGATCACCGCGAGCACGAGGGCGACACCGGCGACGCCGAGGAGGATCCTGCTGACCCACCACAGCACCATGCCGTCGACGACGTCTCGCGGTGAGACCGGAGTTGCCGTCATGGCCTCGAAGGCTCGCCGCCATTTGAACCCGTCCATCACGGGATAGGAGGCCTCGAACGTCGCGGTCTGCATGGCGGTGGTCGCCATGAGGGCGGGTCCGAGAAAGGCGAGGTAGCCGAGTCCGCCGAGGGCGGCGGACGAGCCGGTGCGCTCGTCGACGAGCGCTCCGACGCCGAAGCCCATTCCGCCGAGGAAGACGAGGGGTTGCAGCATGCTGAGCAGGGCGGAGGATTTCCATGCTCTCCACACGGTGACGACCTGTGCTTCCCACACGCGGATCGATGCGGGTGTGCTCCGACGGATCACGGTCGCGCTCACTCGACCAGGCTCCGACCGGTCAATCTGAGGAACACGTCCTCGAGCGAGCTGCGGCGCACCAGCGAGGCAAGCGGCTCGATGCCGAGCTGGTGAACGGCTGACAGAGCTGCCTCGCCGTCATCGGCGTAGACGAGGACGCGATCGGGCAGCACCTCGACGCGCTCGCCGGTTCCAGCGAGCCGCTCGGCGATGTCATCGGGGGCGGTCGACGGGAGACGCAACTCGAGCACCTCGCGGGTGGAGTGCTCGAGAATGAGCCCCCGTGGTGTTCCCTCGGCGACGATGCGTCCCCGGTCCATCACGACGAGGCGATCGCAGAGTTGCTCCGCCTCGTCCATGTAGTGGGTGGTGAGCGCGAGCGTGACCCCCTGCTCCTTCAGCCGGTACAGCCGCTCCCACAGGACGTGACGGGCCTGCGGGTCGAGTCCGGTGGTCGGCTCGTCGAGCAGCAGCAGTTCGGGGCGGTTCATGAGGCTGCGGGCGATGGTCAGTCTCCGCTTCATCCCTCCCGACAGGGGCTCGACTCGCGAGTCGGCTCGATCCGCCAACTGAACGAACTCGAGCAGTTCTCGGGCCCGGTCGCGGCACTCTCGCCGCGGGATGTCGAAGTACCGCCCGTACATCACGAGGTTCTCGAGGAGGGTGAGCTCTTGGTCGAGGTTGTCGGTTTGCGGCACGACACCCATGCGCGCGCGGATCGCCGCGCCGTCGACGCCCGGGTCGAGGTCGAAGATGCGCAGCTCACCGGAGGTCGTCGGCGAGACGCAACCGATCATGCGCATGAGGCTCGACTTGCCGGCCCCGTTCGGTCCGAGGAAACCGAAGAACTCTCCGCGGGCAACCTCGAAGTCGACCCCTCGAACGGCCTCGAAGTCCCCGAACGACTTGTGAACGGAGTTGGCGGTGATCACGGGCACGGCGCCGCACGCTAACCGGGCGCGCCTCCCAGACGACGGCGCTCAGGGGTGCCAGCGTCGCCGACGGTAGGTCCACGTCGGAGTGCGACCGTCGGCTGGCGGCAGGAGCGCCTCGAGGTCCTCGCTGCGTCCACTCGCGCGGAGCACGTCGAGGAGGTCCTCGTACTCATGGAGGCTCTCGCTCTGGTCGACGAGCAGATAGCGACGACGGCCGATGAGAGCGACGAGGGGGCCGGGGTCGAGGTCGCGTCGACGGGCCGAGAGGGATGGGCGACCGCGGCTGAGCGCCGTGATCCGCGACCACGGGATGTGCTGACGCCTCAGCATCATGCGGCGCTGCACGCCGTCGCTGTCGAGCCGGCAGGCCACCGGAAGGTCGAGGGTGACGGCGGCGAGGAGTAGACCGCCGGCCACGGTGATGACGGTGGGTGTCACCCCTCCCCCGGCGGCGAGTCCGGCGAGACCGAGTGCTGTAAGCGCAGCCGAGCCGATGAGTCCACTCACGATCCCACGCCAACTGGAGTGGAGGGTGACCGAGGGGTCTCGGTCGGTCATCGCGAGGTGAT
>JAYQAE010000177.1:0-3933 GCA_038136655.1 Ilumatobacteraceae bacterium | reverse complement strand
CAGATCAGACCGTCTCGCACCAGTGGCGGTACCGGTCATCCCGACCGTGCACCGCGTCGGAGTAGGTGGCCGCGATCGCGCGGGTCATCGGACCCGGGCACGGAATCGAACGGTCGTCCACCGAGTTCACCGCCGACACCTCCGCCGCCGTACCGCACACAAACGCCTCATCGGCGATGTACAGGTCACTGCGCGCGAGGTTGTCGGTGCGCGCGTCAAATCCGAGATCCCGCGAGATGGTGATCACCGTGTTCTGCGTGATCCCCTCAAGGGCGCCCGCCGACAACGGCGGCGTCAGCAACATGCCGTGGCGCGACACGAAAATGTTCTCGCCTGAGCACTCCGCCACCAGACCATTCGGCGCGAGCATGACCGCCTCGTCGTAACCGGCGCGCAGCGCCTCCACCTTGGCCAGCGACGAGTTCACGTAGTTGCCGGTCGTCTTCGCGGCCGGGGGCATGATGTTGTGGTCGTGGCGCGTCCAAGACGACGTCTTCAGGCGGATCCCCTTCTCGACGGCGTCATCGCCGAGATAGGCGCCCCACGGCCAACAGGCGATCGACACATCGACCGAGCACGGCAACGTGTTGAGACCCATCTCGCCGTAACCGAAATAGGCGATCGGTCGGATGTAGCACTCGTCGAGACCGGTGGACGCCACCGTCTCCTTGGTGGCGGTGATCAACTCATCGACCGAGAACGGGATCTCCATGCCGAGCATGTGCGCCGAGCGGTGCAGACGCTCGATGTGCTCCGTGAGGCGGAACACCGCCGGACCGTCGGCGGTCGAATAGGCGCGGATTCCCTCGAACACCCCCATGCCGTAGTGGAGCGTGTGCGTGAGCACATGGATGCGGGCCTCGTCCCAAGCGACGAGCTCGCCGTTCATCCAGATCTTCGGGGTCGGTGTGATGGGCATCGTTCCTCAGTCTCTCACTCGGTCGGCGATCATCGCACCGACCTCCGTCGTCGACCCAGTCGGGAGATCGACGCAGGCCGCCCGGATGCGGTCGGCCGCGGTGGACTCACCGAGGAAGTCGAGCATGAGCGCCGCCGAGAGCACCGCCGCCGTCGGATTCGCGCGATTCGTCCCCGCGATGTCGGGGGCCGAGCCGTGCACTGGCTCGAACATCGAGGGTCCCGTGCGCGCCGGATTCAAGTTCGCCGAGGACGCGAGCCCGATCCCTCCCGACACGGCCCCACCGAGGTCGGTGAGGATGTCACCGAAGAGGTTGTCGGTCACGACAACGTCGTAACGATGCGGGTCCTGCACGAAGTAGATGCAGGCCGCGTCGACATGGTTGTAGGCGGTGGAGATACCGGGGTGCTCCGCAGCGACCTCATTGAAGGTGCGCTCCCACAGGTCTCCGGCGAAGGTGAGCACGTTCGTCTTGTGGACGAGGGTCACGTGACGGGCCGAACGCGTCTCGGCCAGCTCGAAGGCGTGACGAATGCAGCGTTCCACGCCGTGACGCGTGTTGACCGACCCCTGAGTGGCGACCTCGTTCGGTGTGCCGCGGCGGAGCACGCCACCCTCACCGACGTAGGGACCCTCCGTGTTCTCGCGGATCACCACGAAATCGTGCGGCTGCGAATGCCCGGGCGCCGTTCCCGCGAACGGACGCTGGTTGACGTAGAGGTCGAGTTCGAAACGCATCTTGAGCAGCAGCCCGCGCTCGATCACACCGGGCGGCACCCGCGGATCGCCGACCGCGCCCAACAGGATCGCGTCGAAGGACCGAAGCTCGTCGAGGACCCTGTCCGACAGGATCTCACCATCGCGGAGGTAGCGGGCTCCTCCCAGATCGAACTCCTGGGTCTCCACCTCGACCCCAGCGGCGCGAACCACCCCAAGGGCCTCCGCGGTCACCTCCGGCCCGATTCCGTCCCCGCCGATCACCGCGATCCGATGCGTCATAGGCCTTCCAATCTATTGGCCGGCCCCTCGGGGACCACGATGAGCGGAGCGCCGCTCCGATCGACCTCATCGATACCCACCGGTAGCCTGCCTCCTCCATGGCCACGCCGCAGCTGTCCCGCGCCACCCACAAGCGCCTCACCGAAGAGTTCAACGACCTGACCAGTCGCGGGCGCATCGAGGTCGCCGAGGAGATCGAGCGGGCCCGCGAGGAGGGCGACCTGCGCGAGAACGCCGGCTACCACGCCGCCAAGGACAAGCAGGGCCACATGGAAGGTCGCATCCGCCAACTCGAGCACCTCCTCGAGAACGCCGAGATCACCGAGAGCCTTCGCATCTTCACCATCCGTTACGACGGCGACTCCGAAGAGGACGCCGAGCGCTACGTGGTCGGGGATCCCGAGGAGGTCATCACCCTCGGGCGCGACGACGTCGAGGTGATGACCCCGACGTCACCGCTTGGACAGGCTCTCGCTGAATCGGAGGCCGCCGCCGGGCAGTGGGTGGAATACGACGCACCCAACGGGCGGTTGCGCATCCAGATCCTCTCCATCGAGGAGATCTGACCCCCGGAGCACTGTGAGCACCACAACGACAGCGGAGAACGAAGCCAGCGCCGAACCGCCGGCACCCGAACTTCCGCCGTCGACCACCCTCGACCTTGCCGGGCTCGGCGAGGTCGAGGTCCGCGAGGTGCCGGGCCCCGCGGGCGCCCCGACCGTCATCCTGATCCACGGCTGGACGGCGAGCGCCGACATCAATTTCTTCACCTGCTACCGCGCGCTCGGCGAGCACGTCAGGGTTATCGCCTTCGACCAGCGCGGCCACGGGGGCGGCCTTCGCACCCGACGGGTCGTGCGCCTCGAGGACTGCGCCGATGACGTCGCCCGCGTCGCCGACGCCCTCGGCATCGACACCTTCGTGCCCATCGGCTACTCGATGGGAGGCGCGATCGCCCAGCTCACGTGGCGTCGCCACCGCGACCGGGTCGACGGCCTCGTCCTCGCCGCCACCGCGCCCCACTTCGCCGAGCGACGCGACGAGCGCCTCTCGTTCCTCGGACTCACCGGGCTCGCCGCCCTCGCCCGGGTCACCCCGTCCCAGGCCCGCGACCGAATCTCCGATCAGGTCTACCTCCGCCGCAAGACCGAGACCTGGGGTCCGTGGGCGGTGGCCCAAGCCGCCCGCCATGACTGGCGCATGGTGCTCGAAGCCGGCCGAGCCCTCGGCAACTTCTCCTCCACTGACTGGCTCGACGAGATCGACGTGCCCACCTCGGTGATCGTCACGATGCGCGACCCAGTGGTCCCGCTCCGCCGCCAAGTCCGACTCTTCGACCGGATCCCCGGCGCGGAGGCGTTCCGCGTCGACGGAGAGCACGATGCCGTGGTCGCGAACGCCGACCGCTTCGTTCCCACCCTGGTCCGCGCGGTCGACTCCGTTACCGCCCGTCTCACCGTAGGGAGTCATGGTGGGCGCTGACCTCTCGCGGTCCTGGGTCGGACGATCCGCCCGGGTAGCCCGGCTCGGAGCGAAGGTCGGTGGCACCTACGCCGGCACCGCCGCTCGCAAGGTGTTCGCGTCCACCGAACGACGGATCGAACTCGATGAGCGCCGACGCCTCACCACCGCGCAGCAGGTCGCCGACGAGCTCGGGCGCATGAAGGGCGCGCTGATGAAGCTCGGCCAGATGGCGAGCTATCTCGACGAGGGGCTCCCCGAACCCCTCCGACTCGCCCTCGCCCAACTCCAGTCCAACGCGCCGCCCATGTCCTCAGACCTGGTCGAGGCGGTCATCATCGCGGAACTCGGAGCACCGCCCGAGCAGATCTTCGCCGCATGGGACCCCGAACCGATCGCGGCCGCCTCAATCGGTCAGGTCCATCGAGCCGTGATCACCGACCCCGACACGAGTGCCGAACGAGCCGTCGCGGTCAAAGTGCAGTATCCGGGGGTCGATGAGGCCATCTCGGCCGACCTCCGCAACGCCGACCTGCTCGGCGCCATCCTCCGGC
>JAYQAE010000176.1:0-3947 GCA_038136655.1 Ilumatobacteraceae bacterium | reverse complement strand
CCGACGTCCTCGACATGCCGATCGCGGAGGCGGTCGAGTTCTTCGCCAACCAGCCGCCGATCGCTCGGCATCTTCAGACGCTGATGGATGTCGGCCTCGGCTATGTGCGACTCGGCCAGTCGGCGCCGACGCTCTCCGGCGGGGAGGCGCAACGCGTCAAGCTCGCAACGGAGTTGGCGAAGCGGTCGACCGGTCACACGATCTATCTGCTCGACGAGCCGACCACCGGCCTGCACTTCGAGGACGTCCGGAGGTTGCTCACCGTGCTCTCGAGGCTGGTCGATCAGGGCAACACCGTGCTGGTGATCGAGCACAACCTCGACGTGATCAAGACCGCCGACTGGCTGATCGATCTCGGTCCCGAGGGTGGAGTCGGCGGGGGGCGCCTGGTGGCCGAGGGGACACCCGAATCGGTGGCTTCAGTCGATGCCTCCCATACCGGGCGCTATCTGCGACAGTTGCTCGCGTGACACCGACTGAAGCCCCTGCGATCGCCAACCGCGCGGCCGCTCAGCGGCGCACGATCGGCGTTCTGCGCCTGGCTGTGGTGCCCGGTCAGGCGGCGGTGGCGGGCACGGTCGCGGTGGTGTCGCTGCTTGCCAAGGACATGCTCGGTAGCGATCGCCTCGCGGGCCTCGGGTCGGCGGCGTTCACCCTCGGCGCCGCCGTCACGGCGATCCCGCTGGCCGCCTTCATGCGCCGTCGCGGTCGACGCCCGGGCCTTGCTCTCGCGTTCTCGATCGGCGCGGTCGGCGCATTGGTCGCCGCATCCGGTGGACAAACGCGCTGGTTCTGGCTGTTCATCATCGGGATGTTTCTGTTCGGATCCGGGCAGGCGGCGACGCTGCAGACCCGATACGCGGCAGCCGACCTCGCCACACCCGACGAGCGAGCAACCGCGATCGGCGCCGTCGTGTGGATCGGAACGCTCGGAGCGGTGTTCGGCCCCGTGTTCACTCCGCTCGAGAAGCGGTTCGGTATGGCGATCGGACTCGATGAGTACGTAGGGCCGTATCTCTTCGCGGCGGCGTTGTTTCTCCTCGGCGCCGTGATCTACCTGACGTTGCTCCGACCCGATCCTCTCGTGCTCTCCGGCGCGGTTGACCCGAACGCTGCTCGGGTGCGGCCGATCCAGCAGGCCCGTCGCTCGTTCGCCGTAATTCGCTCTTCCCGCGGGGCGATGCTCGGTCTGGTGGCGATGGCTGGCTCGCAGGCATCGATGGTGGGCGTGATGACCATGACGCCCCCGCATATGGATGACCACGGTCACGCCGATCTCTCGTCGATGGTGATCGCCCTGCACATCGTCGGCATGTTCGGCCTGGCGCCATTGGTGGGCCGGTTCGTCGATCGGGTGGGCACGATCCGCGCCATCCAGATCGGCGCGGCGATGCTCGGGGTCAGCACGATCGTCGTGCAGATCGCGGGCTATGTGCCGGTGCTGGTATTCGTCGGTCTGTTCCTACTCGGGCTCGGCTGGAATCTCGGACTGATCGCGGGCACGACGCTCCTCACTGCCTCGGTGCCCGAGGAGTCGCGGGTCGAGGCGCAGGGCACCGGCGACCTGACGCTGAGCCTCTGCGGTGCGGCTGCCGCGCTCGGCTCCGGATTCGTGAAGCAGGCCTTCGAGTTCCACATCCTTGCTGATCTCGCGACGGTGCTCGCCGGCGGGATGCTGCTCTACGGCTGGTACACGGGCGCGCGTTTCAGCGCAGCAGTTTCGACAGCTCGTTGAGCCGCTTCTTCTCGTCGTTCGAGAGAGCGTCGAGACCTTGAGCGGAAATCTTGTCGAGGAGGCCGTCGAGTTCGGCCTGCATGCTCTCGCGGGCGGCTCCGTCGACTGAGGGGGGACCCCACGGCCCCTTGACCACCTCGGTTCGACCGGTTCGAGAGGTGCGTCTTGGGGCGGGTCGGCGGGCTCGACCTGACGAGCTCCGGGTGGGTTTGCCATGTCGGCCGGAGCGGGCGAAGCGGGGGATCATGTCGAGCCGCTCGGCGAAGCCCCACTGCCGGATGGTGACGAGGGCGATACCGAGCGCCATGAGGAGCACGAGGAGCGTTCCCCACCAGCGGTTGCCGACGTAGCCGAGGATGTCGATCCCGATGAAGACCGAAGCGATGATCCACGCCGGAATGTTGAAGAAGAACGGCGCGTTCGGGTTCTCGGCGGCGAAGACGACGAGCATGATGCTTCCGAGCAGGTTGAGACCCGCCTCCGGTGCCGTCGGCAGGTCGACGATGCTGACGAAGAGCGTCGGCGCGATGACGATCGCGGCGATCAGGCGCGTGAATCGGACGCGTCCGACCATCTCCTCGACGATGTGGCCGAAGTACCAGAAGAAGAACATCGAGATGAGCACCCAGAAACTCGGCGCGCTGACGATCGGCCAGGTGACGAGTCGCCACACCTCACCGGAGCGAACGAGGTCAGGGAAGAAGACGAGTCGGCTGGCCGAGCTCGGGCTCACCGCGTAGACGATCAGCATGATGGCGCCGAGTCCGACGAGGAAGGCCGTGGTGGTCACGTCGATGTTGCCGACCCGGAACCATCCATCGCGACGGCGGGGTTCGGGCAGGCCGAACTGGAAACGTTGCGCCACACAGACACGGTACCCGTCGGTGCACCCCGCGTGCCGACACGTTCCCGGGGACAGCGGCCTCTCCGGAGCGGACCTAGCCTGACGTCATGGTCGAACGCCCGCCGGCCGGCACCATCCCCGATGCCCCGGGCTCGTACCAGTTCATCGATCGGCACGGCCAAGTGATCTACGTCGGCAAGGCCTCGAGTCTGCGGTCCCGTCTCGCGAGCTATTTCCAAGCCCCGGATCGCCTGCATCCGCGCACCCGCCAGATGGTGGAGACGGCGGAGCGGGTCGAGTGGACGATCGTGCGCAACGAGGTCGAGGCGCTGATGCTCGAGTACTCGCTCATCAAGCGCCATCACCCGCGCTTCAACGTGCGCCTCCGCGACGACAAGAGCTACCCGCTGCTCGCGGTGACCACCGACGAGGAATGGCCGAGGGCGGTTGTGGTGCGCGGTCGCCGGCGTCGTGGTGTTCGGTATTTCGGCCCCTACGCGCACGCCTACGCGATCCGCGAGACGCTCGACTTGCTGCTGCGGTCGTTCCCGGTGCGTACCTGCTCGCCGGGCAAGTTCCGTCAGCACGAGCGGCTGGGTCGCCCGTGTCTCTTGTTCCACATCGAGAAGTGCGCCGGGCCCTGTGTGGGGGAGGTGACGGCGGAGGACTACTCCGAGATGGTCGAGGGACTCTGCCGCTTCCTGGGCGGTGACACCGAGGACGTTGTGCGGGCTCTCGACGCCGAGATGCGCGAGGCCTCATCGGAACTCGAGTTCGAGCGGGCCGCTCGTCTCCGAGACCGTCTTGATTCGGTCACCAAGGCGGTCGAGAAGCAGCAGATGGTCGCGGCCCGCGATGAGGACCTCGATGTCTTCGGGATCGCCGACGACGAACTCGAGGCCTCGGTTCAGGTCTTCCACGTTCGGCGCGGCCGAGTGGTCGGCCGCAAGGGCTTCATCGTCGACAAGGTCGAGGACGTCGAGGGAGGCGCGTTGATCGACCGGGTGCTGGAGTCGTTCTACGCCGAGACGCCGCCCAACGGCGTGCCGCGCACCATTCTCGTGCCGCGCGAGCCGTCGATCGGGGGACTTCTCGAGGAATGGTTGGCGCTTGACCGAGAGGGTCGTGTCGAGATCCGAGTGCCTCAGCGCGGTGATCGCAGAAGGTTGATGGAGACCGTGCATGAGAACGCCCGGGAGGAGTTCGTGCGGCACCGGATGCGTCGGGCCAGCGATCACAACACTCGGTCACGGGCGCTGACCGAGTTGCAGGATCAGCTCGGTCTGCCCGAGGCGCCGTTGCGGATCGAGTGCTACGACATGGCGCACCTGCAGGGAACCGACTACGTCGGTTCGATGGTGGTGCTCA
>JAYQAE010000175.1:0-3962 GCA_038136655.1 Ilumatobacteraceae bacterium | reverse complement strand
ATCGATCTCGGAGCCGGATGAACCCTCCATCGACACACACGGCACCGAGAAACCGATCGGGGTGCCGGGCAAGGGCTTCAAGAACGACGTTGCCTCCCCATGACTGGCCAGCGAGGAGCGCGGTCTCCCACCCAAGGGCATCAGCGAGGCGCGCCAAGTCATCGGCCACAGTCGCCATGTCATAGCCATCGTCGGGCCGGTCGCTCTGTCCGTGGCCACGCTGGTCGACAGCGACGGTGCTGGCGTCTGATTTGGCGAGACGGCGGGCGACGCCGTCCCACAGCCGAGCGTTCGAGGCGAGTCCGTGCACGAGAAGCCACCGGGGCTCGCCCGCACCACGCTCGATGACGCGGACTTCGGGTCCGCTGGCGAGCCGGAGGCGCCTGCTGGGGACGTCCGGGTTGGTCACGGTCACCGATCAGAGGGTGCTCACGGTGCCGCCGTTGGCTCCGGAGCGGTGCGCGGCTTCGAGCACGCGGACGACGTCGCGGCTCTCCCGAGGATCGACGGCGAGTGGCTCTCCGAGCAGGAGGTGATCGGCCAGGTTGCGGTGAAATCCCCATCCCGGGTGCGACACGGGCGGGATCGCCGACTCGATAAGCCCCCAGTCGCTCTCGTATCGGGCGAGACGGAGGTCGACGGGCCGTTCGGCGTGGTGATGAACTCCGCTCAGATAGCCGCGTCCGGGTTCGAGACGGGAGGCGTCGAGCGGTTGGTAGTGACCCTCGATGGTGCCCTCGGTGCCCTGAACGTAGAACTTGGGGCGTCGGATCGCGGCGAGGTCGCTCTGACGGAACGCGGCTTCGCGACCGTCCGACCAGATCATCTTCACCTCGAGTTGATCGACGTTCGTCGAGTCATGCCAGACACGGGTGTGCGTCGTGCAGCTCACGCGTTCGGGGGCTGAGCCATGGAGGCGAAGGATCCAGTCGATGTGGTGGGAGCCCCAGTCGTACACGGCGCCACCGGAGACACTCTCCTCGGAGTGCCAGGCGCGACACGGATGCTCGAACCCGCCAACGAAGGTCTCGATATTGAACATCTCACCGACCATGCCGGTCTCGACGGCTCGTCGGAGCGCCAAGAAGTCGGTGTCCCAGCGTCGGCTTTGATGCACGCTGAGCGCGAGACCCGACGCATCGGCTCGGGCAACGAGATCATCGGCGTCGGCGGCGGTCAGGCACATCGGTTTCTCGACGACCACATGGCGTCCGTTGTCAAGGCAGGCGCGAGCCAGGTCGGCGTGGAGCACGGGTGGGGTGGCGATGATGACGACTTCGGCAGCATCGCTCGCGAGGAGGTCGTCCACCGACGTGAATGTTGCGACGTCGCCGAAGTCTCGCCGCGCGGCCTCAAGCCGATCAGGTGACGTGTCAACCGCGGCGGACAGGCGGAGACCTTCGGTCTCGGTGCAGGCGAGACCATGCAGGTAGCCCATCCCGCCGAAGGGTCCGTAGCCGACAACGGCGACTCCGATGTCATCGGTTCGGGTGGGCTCGTGATCTGCTGCCAATCGGTGCACGTAGGTGCTGAGCACGGGGTGACTGAGTACGGCAGCGAGGTCGCCGAGTCCGGAGGCGATGACTCGACCGGATCCGGAGCGCCGCACCGTCATCGTCGGTCCGTGGGCGAAGCGAACGCTGGTGGTGGCGACGACCTCGACGTCGCTGCTGACGGGTCGCAGCACCGCGAGCGGGCCGCAGACCGGCACCTCTCCGGTGAGGCGGCTGGCTTCGGGTCGATCAGCGAGGGTCACGAACCATTCGGTGTCGGGTCCGAGATCGGCGATCTCGACGCCAGCGAGTTCGAGGGCGGTCGGGTCGTCAGGGGTGATCGCAACTAGGACGGTTCCGCCGGAATCGAGGTGCGCTTTCAGGTCTCGGACCTGCTCCCGAGCGAGCGGGCGGGTGTGGACGGGGAGCAGGCTCACGTCAGGCACCTAGACCACCGTAACGCTGGGAACGCGAGCGCGTGGTGCTGAGCGCGAACGTCGGTGTCAGCGTGAAACTCGCCAGTCGAGCACACGCCCAGCGAGGAGGATGATGAGGCGCAACGGTGACTCCCATAGCGAGCTGATCGGGCGAACCACTGCTGGCAGGTGGCGACGGCGCACCCGGCTCGCCTCGCTCACCGATCCGCGGCGTCCTCCAACGCTGAGCGAGCCGCTGTGCCAGCGGAAGTCAGCGAGAGTGCGATCGAGGAAGCGAATGCCGTTGGCGTCTCGGCGCAAACGGAGCAGCAGGTCGAGGTCGAAGGCCCACTTCAGCGTCTCGTCGAGCCATCCGAGGCGCTCGACGTCGACCCGCCTCAGCAGTGAGCCGGGTTGGGGAACGAGTTGGGGGCCGAAGAGCATCAGTGGGCCGGCGAAACGCCCACTCCGATTCATCCACAGATGGTTCCCGTTGGCATCGATGTAGCGGCAACGGCCGTACACAGCCGATGCTCCACTCCGATCAAGTTCGGTGACGACGTCATCAATACTGTCCGGGGCGAGCCGATCATCGTCGCCGAGCCATGACAGGTACCTGATGCCGTCGGGGAGGGCCCTGAGGCCGGTGTTGATCGCTGCGGCGAGGCCGAGGCCGGGGTCGTCAACGATGTGGTCGACCGATGCGCTCAGTGACTCATCGAGCGCGACGCTCGGCGGCTTCACGATCGTGATGTGAACGCGACCGGCCGTCCGAATCGACGCGACGGACTCCGAGAGGAAGTGGGGTCGGTCCCCCATGGTCGGGATCACGATGCCGACATCGGGCCGTAGATCGTCGACGGGCGCATCGGTCACCCGGTCAGGGTACGACACCGGATCGTGCGGCACGCGGTGAACGTCGGTCACACCCGTCGTCTAACCTGCGATTACCGACCTCCTGAGATCCAGCGACTTCACAGGAGGAACAGATGTCCACCAACGACAAGGCTCGTCTCGAACTGCATCGTCGACTCGAATCGGTGCTCGGAGCCGAGGAGGCCATGACGCTCATGTCGCACCTTCCGCCGGTCACGTGGGATCAGGTGGCGACGAAGGATGACCTCCACGCTCTCGAGGCCAACCTTCGCGCCGAGATCTCGGTGAGCGCGTCCGGCCTCAGGGCCGAGATGGCCAACCTCCGTACTGAAGTACGCACCGAACTCGCAGAAGTCCGCACCGAGATGGTCGACCTTGGGACCAAGGTCGACACCGGACTAGCCGGACTTCGCACCGAAATCGCTGATGCGATCCTTCGGCAGACCCGGTGGATGCTCGGCTTCGCACTGGCGCTGACGTCGGTCATGATCACCGTCACCCGGCTGATTCCCTGACCGGCGGGCGTCAACTTCGGGTCGACCACCGTCGACTCACCTTGCCCTCACCAGAGCGCACTGCCGGGACCGCCCTTGAACGGACCCGTCACGTTGGCCGTCACCCATCCGCCATAGAACGATCCCTCGTTCGACTCGACACGCTCATCGTCGACAAAGCACTCATCCACCGCCTGCGCGTAAAACGCCCACATGCCGGCCAAGTCGGCGAAGGCGCCGGTCGGCTCCGGATACGTCCATCCGGCGCGGGGCACCCAACCCGGCTCGCCCTCCCCGACGACGACGTCGCAATAGTGCGCGACACCCTTCCACTCGCAGAACGACCGGTGATCGCTCGCACGCACGTGCCGAGGATTCACGAACTCCGCCGCCACGTAGTAGGCGGGGGCCTGCGAGGTCTCGAGAATGCGGATCGCCCACGGCGCGTCAACGACGACAACGCCGCCATGGCGCACCTGGATGCGCCACTCCACCCGTTCGAGGCGCGGCGGGCGGGGGTAGTCCCATACCGACTCGAGGACTTTCCCGTTGGGCGCGAGTTCAGCCATCACGTCAGGATCCCACAGCGCTAGTTGACAGCACTGACCGATCGCATAACGCCGAGTGACACGAGCCCGACAACGGCGAAAGCCCCCTGTTCAGGGGGCTTTCGCGTGGAGCGG
>JAYQAE010000174.1:0-3964 GCA_038136655.1 Ilumatobacteraceae bacterium | reverse complement strand
GACCCGCGAGTAGCGTTCGCGCATGGCCGCTCATGGAACCTGTCACCACGACTGTCCCGACTCGTGCGGCTGGGTGGTGACGGTCGAGGGCGGTCGAGCCGTCGACATGTCGGGGGATCCCAAGCATCCGTTCTCCCGCGGCGAGCTGTGCCCGAAGGTGAACCGTTTCCTCGACCGGGTGTACAGCCCTGACCGGGTGCTCCATCCACTTCGCCGTGTCGGCGCCAAGGGCGAGGGGCGCTTCGAGCGGATCAGTTGGGACGAGGCCACCTCGATCATCGCCGAGCGGCTCCACGCCACAATCCGCGAGGCCGGCGCCGAGTCGATCTTGCCGTTCTCCGACGCTGGCAATCAGGGAATGCTCGCCATGTCGGGGATCTCCGCGCGGTTCTTTCACCACCTCGGCGCGAGCCGACTGATCCGGGCGCTCTGCGGGCCGACGGTCGGAGCGGGCGTCAAGATGACCAATGGCTCGTCGCTCGGTTTCGATCCGCTCGACCTCGAGCACTCGCGTTTGATCCTCCTGTGGGGCACGAACACCCGCCTCACCAATCGGCATCTCTGGCCGACGATCGAGACGGCGCGTCAACGCGGAGCTCGAGTGGTCGTGATCGATCCGCTTCGAACCATCACCGCCGACTCCGCCGACGAGTTCATCCAGCCGCGAGCCGGAACCGATATCGCGATGATGCTCGCGATGATGAACATCATCATCTCCGAGGACCTCGTCGATCGCGAGTGGGTCGCTCAGCACACGCTCGGCTTCGACGAGCTCGCCGCGCACGTCGCCGAGTGGACACCGGAACGAGCAGCCGATGCCACCGGCGTGGATGCCGCGACCATCACCCGTCTGGCTCGGGAGTACGCGACGGCGCGACCCGCAGCGATCCGCACCCTCGTCGGACCGGAGCATCACGAGAACGGCGCCATGTTCTTCCGGACACTCGCCTGCCTCCCCGCGCTGACCGGCGCGTGGCGCGATCGCGGTGGTGGCTTGTCGCGAAGCGTTGGGTCCTGGCAGGAGCAACTCATCGACGATGTCGCCCTCGAGCGGCCCGACCTGCTCGCTGGGCGGAGCCCGCGGGCGATCAACATGAGCCGGCTCGGTGAGGCACTCACCACGGCCGATCCGATCGTTCGCGATGTCATCATCTGGAACGCCAACCCGATGGTCACCATCCCCAACCGGGAACTCGTCCGCGAGGGCCTCGAGCGCGACGATCTCTTCTGCGTGGTGCACGACCAGTTCATCACCGACACCGCGCGCTACGCCGACATCGTGCTACCGGCCACCACCCACATCGAATCGGTCGACGTCGTCCCCGCATGGGGTCATCTCTGGCTCGGATGGAACGACGCGGCGATCGAACCCCTCGGCGAAGCCGTATCGAACACCGAGTGCTTCCGCCGAATCGCCGCTGCGATGGGACTGAACGAGCCGTCACTCTTCGACGACGACCTCACGCTGATCCGCGATGCCCTCCCGACGGTCGACATCGACGCCCTCCGAAGGGATCACCACCTTCGCGTCCCCTATCCGGAGGATGGGCTCCCCTGGGCCGACGGGAACTTCCCGACCTCGAGTGGTCGCGTCGAGTTCGCCAGCGATCAACTCGAAGCACTCGGCCACCCGCGCCTCCCCGACTATCTCCCACCCAACGAGGGACCGACCGGACCACTCGCCGACCGCTTCCCACTCCAACTCCTCACCCCGAAACACCACCTCCGATTCCTCAACTCGAGCTACTCCCACCTCCCGGGACACGGCGACCGGGAAGGCGCCCCCTTCGTCGAGATGCACCAAGACGACGCCAGCCAACGCGGCCTCACCGACGACGATCAAGCCGAGGTCCACAACGACCGCGGAACGATGTCGCTCCCCGTTCGGATCTCCGATCGGGTCCGACCCGGCACCGTCGTCATCCCCTGGGGATGGGTCGCCAACCAGCACCCCGACGGCCGCGTCGCCAACAGCCTCACCAACGACACCCTGACCGACTGGGGAGGCGGCGTCGCGTTCAGCGACACCTTGGTCGATGTCCGCCGGGCCGGCTGACCCCGGCATCGACTGAGCCACCCGAACTAGGTTCGACCCATGGCTCGATGGCTCCTGAAATCCGAACCCGACGTCTTCGGCTACGACGACCTCGTCGCCGCGAAGCGCGAGGGTTGGGACGGTGTGCGCAACTATCAGGCCCGTAACTTCATGAGGGAGATGAAGGTCGGCGACCTCGCCATCTTCTACCACTCGAACGCCACCCCACCTGGAGTCGCCGGCATCTGCAAGATCGTGAAGGGCGCCGAGCCCGACCCGACCCAGTTCGATCCGAACTCGAAGTACTTCGACCCGAAGTCTTCGCCGGAGGAACCCCGATGGGACTGGGTGACGGTCGCTCCGAAGAAACGGCTCCGCTTCATCCCGCTCGACGACCTGCGGGAGATGCCCGAGTTGATCGAGTGCCGTCTCCTCGCTCGCGGTAACCGCCTGTCGGTGATCCCACTCACCGATGCCGAGTTCGACGCGATCGTCGCGGCCGGTAGCTGATCAGCGTCCGGGGACGAGCCGGGCGAGGAGCCCGACAGCGACGCCCAGCACACCCGCTCCAAAGAGCATGACCCCAGGTCGAGCGAGACGACCGAGAAGGTCCTCGGCGATCGCGCGCACCAGATCGGGGCGGGGTGCCGACGAGAGGTCGATCACCCCTGACGACCGCGAGATTCCGATCAGCACGAGCCCGGCGGCCGCGACTGCCACGCCGACCGGAAGAAGTCGACGAAGCGCCCCAACAGGAGAGGCGACCACCATGACCCCGGCCGAGAGGATCGTGAGCGCGAGGGCCGTGTTCGACCAGAGCCGAAGGCGATCCACCGACCAGGAGAGATCGACGTCGCGCTCGGTCCGGACGATCTCCACCGGGCCGACACCGGTCAGATCCACTCGGGCACCCAGGTCCGAGCCGAGAACGCGGTCGATCGCCGCCCGCGCGGTGGGCGCAATCTCGACCGCTCGCACGGGCTCACCAACCACGAACACGTCGTAAGCGGCGGCCCCGAACTCTCCGGCCAACCGCGATGCCTCACCGGAGGCGAGCACCTCGTCGACCGCGGTGCGCAGCGCCGGTGCGCCGAGTTCAGCGATCTCGGGTTCCTCCATCAATCGGTCGACCACCTCGTCGGCGATCGCCTCGCGAACCGGCGGAAGATCGATCAGTTCCTCAGCGAGCCCAGCGGTCGCCTCGGCGGATCCGGCGATGCCGAGCAACACCCTCGACACGACGAACGCGAGAAGTGAGACGGAGGCGGTGATGGAAGCGATCGCGACGATCAGTCGGCGCACGATCATGCGGCGACCGTATCGGGGTCGGCTCATCCGCCGGGTTCACTCAGAACGACGGCTCGCGCTTCGACGACGTCGACGGGCGTCCTCATCGTCGGTGCCGATGGTGAGCGCTCGAGCCGCGAGTTTCACGGCCGTGAGTGATGGCTCATTGCGGAACTGCAGGAGCGAGTAGCGCAGTGCCTTCAACCGGCGACCCGCGACGAGCGCGGTGTAGGCGAGCATCGCGTAGCGATGGGCCCGCGCTGGCCGATTCATCCAGTGGAGATGCCGTCCGGCCACCGACTCCCGGTCGCGCAAGCGCACGTCGAGGTCGACGCCGGGACGCGGCTCGTCGTCGAGCCGGTACCAGACCGGCTCCCCTTCGGACCAGTGGAACACGGCGCGGTCCTGCATCCGCAGCCACCACTCGCCATCCTCAGAGGTCCGCAGGCTCGGATCGAATTGGAGACAGTCCTCCCGTCGGAGCATCACCTGTTGCAACAGAGGGATCCCCATCGCTGCCATCGAGCCACGCAGGTCCCCATCGAACCGGCGATCGGAGATCGTGATCGGCACACAGTGGACGCGGGCCTCCCCGATCTCATCGACACCGCGCTGGAGACGGTCGAGCGGGTAGAGGTCGTC
>JAYQAE010000173.1:0-4034 GCA_038136655.1 Ilumatobacteraceae bacterium | reverse complement strand
GCCTCGGCGACCTCGGCGCGACCGTCGTCGTCAACTCGTCGAACTCGGTCGAGGCGGGCGAGGCGGTCGCCGCAGCGATCCGCGGCGCCATCTACCTGCAGGCCGACATCAGTGATCGCGAGCAGGCGCGCTCACTCGTCGATCAGACCGTCGAGCGCTTCGGCCGACTCGACCTGCTGGTCAACAACGCGGGCTGGACGACCGTGGTGCCCCACGACGACCTCGACGCACTCACCGACGAGATCTTCGAGAAAACCTTCTCGGTGAACGTCTTCGGAACCTGGTGGCTCACCAAGCACGCCATGCCGCACCTGCGTGAAGCCCCCGACGGCCACGTTGTCAACATCACGTCGATCGCCGGCGTGCGTCCCGTTGGCTCCTCGGTCGCGTACTCGATGTCGAAGGCAGCCCTCAACCAGATGACCCAGCTGCTCGCCAAGTCGTGTGGTCCGGTGCGGGTCAACGCGGTCGCCCCCGGCCTCGTCGCCACACCGTGGACCTCAGACTGGGAGGCGCAGCACGCCTTCATCGGCCAGGTCGCCCCTCTGAAGCGCTCGGCGACCGCCGAGGACTGCGCCGAAGCGGTCATCGCTCTGGTGCGGACCCGCTACGCCACCGGTGAGATCTTCGTACTCGACGGCGGGACCACTCTCGCCCTCTAAGCGCTCAGCCGAGCGCTTCGGCCACAGCAGCCACGAAGGCGTCGATCTCAGCCGACGCCTGCTCATCGTCGATCGCGCCGTCGACGATGACCTCGTGGCTCCGGGCGAGCCCGAGTTCCCGATCGAGCAGGCCGACGCCCATGTGATCGCACATGGCGCGCAATGACGCTCGACCGGTGGCACCACCCTTCGACGACGGGCTCGCCGAGGCGAGAGCGACCACGGGACGCTGCAACACCGACCGATCCACCCGTGAGATCCAGTCGATCGTGTTCTTCAGCAACGTCGAGATGCTGCCGTTGTATTCGGGGGTGACGATGACGAGCCCGGCGTGCCGGGCGAGGAGGTCATGCAATCCGCGGGCAGCGGCGGGCACACCGTCGGCCGCCTCAAGCTCCGGATCGAACAACGGCAGCGGGAACTCGCGAAGATCGACGAACTCAGCCGCGACCCCGCGGCCGACCAGACGATCAACGATCGCCGCCCCAAGCGCTGCGTTATGCGATCCCGCTCGGGTGCTCCCCGGCATGACGAGCACGCTGTCGGCCATGCCCGGAGGGTAGGAGCCGCCGGCGCTGAATCAGATATCGAGCGGCTCAGAAACGCGGCTACTCAGAGACCGAGCGACTTCGAGATGATCGTCTTCATGATCTCGTTGGTGCCGCCGTAGATCGAAGTGACCCGCGCGTCGGCGTAGTTTCGGGCGATCGGGTACTCGGTCATGTACCCGTAGCCGCCGAAGAGTTGGAGGCATCGGTCGGCGGCGGTCTTCTGGAGATCGGTGCACCAGTACTTCGCCTTCGCCGCATCGGCGGCACTCAGATTCCCCGCATTGAGCGCCATCACGCACTGATCGACGAAGGCCTGCGCCACATCGACTGCGGTCGCCACCTCCGAGAGCACGAACTTCGTGTTCTGGAACTCGGCGATCGGCTTCCCGAAAGCGGTCCGCTCGCGCACGTACTCGACGGTCCACTCGAGCGAGGCCCGCGCCGAAGCCACCCCGGAGATCGCGAGCGACAGTCGCTCCTGGGCCAGGTTCGACGAGAGGTAACGGAAACCCTCCCCCTCGGCACCGAGACGGTTGGCCACCGGCACGCGGACATCGTTGAAGAACAACTCCGCCGTGTCCTGGGAGTGCATGCCGATCTTGTCGAGGTTGCGGCCCCGCTCGAAACCCTCCATGCCGCGCTCCACCACCAACAGCGTCATGCCCGAGTGCCGGGCCTCCGGATCGGTCTTGGCGACCACGAGCACCAGATCGGAGTTGATCCCGTTGGTGATGAAGGTCTTCGATCCGTTCAGCACGTAGACGTCGCCATCGAGCACCGCGGTCGTCGCCACCCCCGCGAGGTCGCTGCCGGTGCCGGGCTCGGTCATGGCGATGGCGGTGATCGCCTCACCGCTCGCGATCAGGGGCAACCACCGGCGGCGTTGATCGTCGTCGCAGAGCTCGAGGTAGTACGGGGCGGTCACATCGTTGTGCAAGGTGATGCCGAGTCCGGCGCCACCGATGCCGGCCATCGCGAGCTCCTCAGCGAAGATCTGGTTGAACCGGAAGTCGTCGCTCCCGCCACCACCGAACTCCTCCGGTATCTGGAAACCGAGGAAGCCGTTCGCCCCAGCGAGGGCGAAGATCTCCCGGGGCGCGATACCCGCGGCTTCCCAATCGGCGTAGTGCGGCACCATCTCCTTGGAGATAAAGGAGGCGACCGCCTCCCGGAAGGCCTCATGGGTCTCGTCGAAGATCGCGCGCATGGCCGGACTGTACGCACCACGCTCCCCGCCCCCCGAGGCGGCCGGTACGGTTTGCGCGTGTCCACGGGGATCGTCACCCTCTCCTCGGCGAGGGCTGTCGCCAACATCGACCTCGCCAACGGCGGAAGGATCGCTTCGTTCACCGTCGACGGCGACGAACTCCTCCACACCGAGTCAACCGACAGCGACCCGATGTCGTGGGGCTGCTACCCGATGGCCCCGTTCGCCGGCCGCGTCCGCGACGGAGTGCTCACTCACGCCGAACGCGAGCATCATCTTCGGCTCAACATGGCGCCGCACTCGATCCACGGCACCGTCTTCGACCGCGAATGGCAGCACGAGGGCGGCAACCGCTTCGTGTGCGACCTCGGCCCCGAATGGCCGTGGCGCGGTCACGCCGTTCAAGTGATCGACGTCGGGGAGGAGGCCCTGCACCTCCGCCTCGAGGTGCACTCCCACGGTGAGGCGTTCCCGGCGAGCATCGGCTGGCACCCCTGGTTCCGCACGCGGCTGCGCAGCGGTGAGCAACTGTTCCTCGAGGCGGCGGTCGGTCGGCAGATACTGCGCGACGCAACGGGGATGCCGACCGGCGAGTGGGTCTCCCCTCTGCCGCGCCCATGGGATGACTGCTTCACCGACGTCGACTGGCCGATCACCCTCGACTGGGCTGGCCGTCGCCGCCTGCGGATCGACTCAGACTGCGCTTACGTGGTGATCTACGACGAGCGCTCCCACGCCTGGTGCGTCGAACCCCAGAGCGCCCCACCCGACGCAGTGAACCACGGCGCGGATCTCGTCACCCCCGACGCGCCACTTGTGGCGACCACCACCTGGGCCTGGTGAGGCCCCGGCCGGTCACCGCCTTGACCGGCATACTGGCGGGGTGGAAGCACCAGGCTCGGACCCCGTCGAACGAGAGAACGCCGACTTCGTCCGCGAGCTCGTCCGGCGCGACAACACCGACGGCACCTACGCAGGCCGGGTGCAGACCCGCTTCCCTCCGGAGCCGAACGGCTACCTGCACATCGGGCACGCCAAGGCGATCACCCTCGACTTCGAACTGGCCCGCGAGTTCGGCGGAACCTGCAATCTGCGATTCGACGACACCAACCCCGACACCGAGGACACCGCCTTCGTCGACGGGATCCTGGAAGACCTCGCCTGGCTCGGCTACCCGATCGAGGGCGAGCCGCTCTATGCGAGCGACTACTTCGAGCAGCTCTACTCCTGGGCAGAGCTCCTGATCGAGCGGGGGCTCGCCTATGTCGACGACTCCGACAGCGAGACGATCTCGGCCGGTCGCGGCGGCTACGGGAAACCCGGCGTGGAGAGCGAGTGGCGCGACCGAAGCGTCGCGGAGAACCTCGACCTCTTCCGGCGGATGCGCGCCGGCGAGTTCGCCGAGGGTTCGAGAGTGCTCCGCGCGAAGATCGACATGCAGCACGAGAACATGCAGATGCGCGATCCGGTCATGTACCGCATCCGCCACGAGCAACATCACCGCACCGGCGACGCTTGGCACATCTACCCCACCTACGACTGGGCGCACGGCCAGAGCGACGCCATCGAAGGGGTCACCCACTCGCTGTGCACCCTCGAGTTCGACAGCCACCG
>JAYQAE010000172.1:0-4184 GCA_038136655.1 Ilumatobacteraceae bacterium | reverse complement strand
CTCGAAGTGAGCGCGGTGGGGTTCGCTGAAGTGGCCGGTTGCTGGGACGAGCACGCGGGTCGTCTCAGTCCAGGTCTCCCCGGTGTCGACCGCTCTCAGGGTTACCGACCATCGCGCGTCGTCCTCGCTCCACTCGGCGCAGACCATCTCGACGCCGAACCGTGTTCGGTCGAGCACTCCACGCTCGCGCGCCACACCGTGCAGGTAGTCGTGGATCTCCTCCCGCGGGGAGAAGAAACGACTCCAGTCGGGCTTCGGCGACCAGGAGAAGGAGTAGAAGTGGTTCGGCGTGTCGACCCCGCACCCCGGATACCGGTTCTCGAACCAGGTACCACCGAGATCGCCGTTCCGCTCGATGAGCCGCACGTCGACCCCGTCGGCGAGGAGCCGGGAGGCGAGAGCAATACCCGACACCCCCGCACCGACGATCAATACGTCGGGCGCGGGGAGCGCGGGGTCGATCGGAGGCTTCCGCTCGATGAGGCCCATGTCGGCCATGGTCATCGCGACGTACTCATCGGGCACGTCCTCACCGAGGAACACCGACATCATCCGGTGCAGCAACTCCGCATCCGGTCGATCGATGACCGGTGCCGGGATGCCACCGGAGATCTGCTCCAGCACCGCATCGATGATCGCATCTCGAGTGGCGTCGTCGAAGCCGGCTCGCGGATCGGCGACGAGCCGGACGTCGCGGGCCGGGGTGAAGGGCGCCTCCAGCCACCTGAGGTCGCCGGTCATGTGCACCAGGCACATGACGAGCACGCGGAGATCAGCGGTCTCGAGAGTCTCCCGGTCGATCGCGCGGTCGGGCTCGGTCATCACGGCCCGACGGTAGGTGGGCGATGCCGTGCTGAGGGAATCGGGGTACGCCCCGCCCTCGGTCAGATGCGGTGCTCGGATGAGGTGACGAGGCGACGCATGTTGCCGAGGTGGCGCGTCATCACGATTGAGCAGAGGCCGACGGTGGCGAGCACCTCCCAGGAGTCGCGACCGACGATGACGATGCCGATTGGGAGCACGCCGACCGCGAGGATCGATGCGAGCGAGGCGAGTTTGGTGAGTCGTGACACGGCCAGCCAGAGGATCACCGCGCCGAGGAACACAACGGGGGAGAGCGCGGCAAACGCGCCACCCCCGGTGGCCACCCCTTTGCCTCCGCGAAGCCGCCGGCCGATGGGCAGGATGTGGCCGATAATGGCGGCACCGGCGAGGGCGTAGCCGGCCGGGCGTCCCGCGATGAGGAGTCCGGTTCCTGCGCAGATGGCACCCTTGGCGGCGTCGAGCACGAAGACCCACACTCCCTTTCGCCAGCCGAGGTTGCGGCTGATGTTGGATGCGCCCGGGTTGCCGGACCCCACCTTGGTGATGTCGATGCCGGAGGCCCGGGCGATGAGGGTGGCGCTCGGGAAGGTGCCGAGAAGGTAGGCGAACGGGATCGCCACCCAGGCCGCGATGTTCACGGCGTCACTTTGTCACCAGGACGACCGGCACGGGGGTGATGGGCCGCGGTCGTCGGGAGTGGTCGACATCGGAGACCGGTCGCTGTCCGGCGGTCGCCAAGGCGCGCTCCCCCTCCCCGCCGACGCATTCCGGGTCGGGCCCGTCGAGCGGGAGTCCGGTGAAGAACTTCGCGGCCATGCATCCCCCGCGGCAGACGTCGTAGGCCCCACAGGAGGCGCAAGCGCCCGCCGACCCGGGCTCGCGGAGATCAGCGAACAGGGTTGACTCGCGCCACACCTCGGTGAACCCTCCCCGATCTCGAGTGTTACCCGCTTTGAACTGCTCGTGGATGACGAACGGACAGGCGTAGACATCGCCAACCGGGTCGACGAGACACACGACGCGTCCGGCCCCGCACATGTTGAGCCCCGGAAGGCTCTCACCGAGGGCGTTCAGGTGGAAGAACGAGTCGCCGGTGAGCACGCGGTCGCCGTGGTCGAGCAGCCAGCGATGGATGACGCGCTGCTGCGCGTCGGTCGGATGGAGGTCGTCCCAACTCTGCGCGCCGCGCCCCGACGGGCGTAGGCGGGTCACCCTCAGCTGCGCGCCGAGGCTGTCCGCCAGAGCGAGGAGACCGTCGAGTTGGTCGACGTTGTGGCGGGTCACAACGACGGAGAGCTTGAAGTCGCGCATGCCGGCGGCGGCGAGCCGGCGGGCGGCCCTGAGTGCCGTCTCGTGGGTGCCGGTGCCACGGACCGCGTCGTTGGTGTCGGGATCGAGCCCGTCGATGCTGATCTGGACGTCGAGGTAATCCATCGACGCGATTCGTTTCGCGGCGGCCTCGTCGATGAAGGTGCCGTTGGTGGAGAACTTGACGCCGACACCGTTGGTGGTCGCGTGTTCGACGATGGTGAAGAAGTCGCGGCGGATCATCGGCTCGCCACCGCCGATGTTCACGTAGAACACGCCGAGGCCGCGGAGCTCGTCGACGAGGGCGATCGCCTCCGCGGTGCTGAGCTCTCGAGGATCACGGCGCCCGGATGACGACAGGCAGTGGACACAGTCGAGATTGCAGGCGTACGTGAGCTCCCAGGTGAGGCAGATCGGCGCCATGAGGCCCCGCGACAGCTGATCGACGAGTGCGGTCACGCAGCCACCTCACAGACGATGCCCGAGCGCACCAGCGCGTCGAGCGCGCGTTCGATAGCTGGTTGACGATCCGCCGGGATCCCGCACGATTCGAGCACCTCAGAGGTCGGGGTGCTTCCGTCGAGACCCTCGACCACCCGGACCACATCAGGGTGCTTCAGGAACACGAGGCGCCGAGTTCCGTAGTGGTAGGCGAGGGCGCCGAAGGGCTCGGGGCGCAGGGCGACCCCCGGGTCGAGGCGCAGTGCGGTCCGATCCATGGTCGCTTCGGGTGTTCAGTCGGGCTCGGCGCGGGCGGTCAGTAGACGCCGCACATGCCGTCGATCGAGATCTCCTCGACGAGTTCCTCGACGATCTCAACCGGAGCGGTGGTCTCGCCGGCCTCCGCGGGCGCGCTGATCTCCTCCGACGCGCTGTTCTCTGACTCGGTCTGCTCGGTTCGATCCATGGACGGAGGCTAACCCACCGCCGTTCGCTCATCCGAAGGTCGGGTACTACTGTCACGGGAACGCCGTCGCGCCGCGATGGCTCGATCCGTTGGGGGTGGATGATGAGGACTCGCGCAGCGATTCTGAGGGAACTGAACGCGCCGTGGAGTGTGGAGGAGATCGAACTCGATCCGCCGAAGGCGGGTGAGGTGCTCGTCAAGCTGTCCGCCTCGGGTATGTGCCACTCCGATGAGCACGTCGTGACGGGCGACCTCGCCGGCGCCACCCCGCCCATGCCGATCATCGGCGGGCACGAGGGGGCCGGTGTCGTCGTTGAGGTCGGTGAAGGCGTCTCGAATCTCGCGGTCGGCGACCATGTCGTCTTCGGTTTCATCCCGGCTTGCGGGCGGTGCGAATCGTGTGTCACCGGGCATTCGAACCTGTGCGACGCCGGAGGTGAGGCCTTTCCGCTTGGTCTGCAGATGACCGACGGCACCGCACGGCACCACGACCTCGATGGCAACGACCTCACGCTGATGTGTTTGCTCGGCACCTTCGCGGAGCACACCGTGGTGAATGAGGCGAGTTGCGTGAAGATCCAGCCCGACTGGCCGCTCGACAAGGCGTGCCTCCTCGGCTGCGGTGTCGTCACCGGATGGGGGTCTGCCGTCTACGCGGCCGATGTTCAACCCGGCGAGTACGTCGCGGTCGTCGGCGTTGGGGGTATCGGCGCCAACGCCGTTCAGGGAGCCCGCATGGCCGGAGCCCGGGCAATCGCCGCGATCGATCCGGTCGAGTTCAAGCGCGAGAAGGCGATGGAGTTCGGCGCCACGCACACCTACTCCTCGATCCAGGAGGCCCTTGAGAACCTGGGCGACTCCACCTGGGGTCGTGGCTTCGACAAGGTGATCATGACGATGGGTGTCGGCGACGGTGACGCCCTTGGCCAGGCCTTCTGGTTGGGAGCGAAGCGCTCCAAGATCGTTGTGACCAACATCCACCCGACGGCCGAGCAGTCGATCGCGATCCCCGCGGCGATGCTGACGCTGTTCGAGAAGCAGGTCGTCGGCTCGCTCTTCGGATCAGGCAACATCCGCCGCGACATCCCCCGGTTGCTCGAGCTCTACACCCAGGGTCAGCTCAACCTCGACGATCTCGTGACGA
>JAYQAE010000171.1:0-4187 GCA_038136655.1 Ilumatobacteraceae bacterium | reverse complement strand
CCAGGGGGTGGCAGCGTGAAGTGCTTGCCGGAGAACGAGAACGTCTCGTTCTCCCAGGCTGCCTTGATGATCTCCATCGACTCCTCGAAGATCTCACGGTTGATCCGGTCGAGCTCAGCCGACATCTCGTTGTCCCCCGAGGCGACGACACCTCCAAGCGACTGGGCCTCGCGCGGAACGGTGCCGCGGCCGACTCCGAACTGCATGCGCCCTCCCGTGAGGATCTGCATCATCGCGGCGTCCTCCGCGAGTCGAAGGGGGTGCCACTGGGGTACGACGTTGAACATCTGCCCGAGGCGAAGCCGCTCGGTCTCCTTGGCGAGGTGCAGGCCGAACAGGATGAGGTTGGGGGTGACCTCGTATCCCTCGTATTGGAAGTGATGCTCGGTGAGCCACATCGTGTCGTAGCCGAGCCGATCCATGGTCTTGGCCCAGTGGGTGAGGTTGTCGTAGCAGGCCAGAAAGTCGGGGTTGTCGTAACGCCGATCAACCGGAGCCGGACCGCCGTATCCGGCGTCGGGCATGGGAACGCTTCCGTAGAAGTTCGCGTCGACTCGCATGGCACGAGTCTGGCACGGACCAGCGGGTCCAACGGAACGCTTGGCGCTTCTCGCTGTCAGAATCCGCTCATGCAGTCGGGGGCTCCTCGTCGACCGGATCTCGGGGTCCTCCTCGGGATCGGTCTCACCTTCTTCACCCTCGGGGTGACCGTGAATGTGCTCGTGCTCGAGCGGACGGGTTCCGAGCTGCGCACGGTGGTTGCCGCTCTGGTGGTGAACGCGGCAACCACGGAACTCGCCTACCTCGCGGTGCGGGATGCCGGCGGGGGCTTGTTGGCCGGGTTGGTCGCGGGATGGGTCGTCGCCACGCGCTTCGGCCTGCTGGCTGCGGGACTCGGCGCCCGCCTTGAGGTGGGCCGCTGGCATCGCGCTGCGGCCGGGTTGCAGTCCTTCGATCCAAATGTTGGGGTCGCCGTGCAGGAGAGCGAGCCGCGTGCGGTGATCTCGGTCTTCTGGTGGGTGACGCTCGCGATGCACCTCGGTTGGGTGTCGGGCACGCTCATCGGGGTGTTCCTCGGCAATGTGATCGGGGACGCGGAGCGGCTCGGCCTCGACGCGGTCTTCCCGGCGCTGCTCCTCGCCGTCATCGCGAGCCTGCTTCGACGGCGCGACGGTCTGACGGCCGCGCTCCTCGGCGGCGTGATCTGCGCCGCGCTCATCCCGGTGCTCCCGGCGGGTGTTCCGATCATCCTGAGCCTGGTCGGCGCGGTCGCCGCCCTGTCGATCCGCGAGCCGTCACCGTGACCTGGGGGGTCATCGCGCTGCTCGCGATCGGCGTTTGGTCGCAGCGCCTTGTCGGGATGTTCGCCGGTGGCGCACTGCTCGACCGGGTGCCGCTATTCGCTCGTCTCGCATCGCTCATCCCCGCCGCGGTGGTCGGGGCAGTGATCATTCAGTTGACGATCGCCGATGGCCGTGCCTTGACGCTCGACGCTCGATCGGTGGGCGTCGCCGTGGCCGCTCTGCTGGTGTGGCGGCGCGCCCCGGTGATCGTCGTCGTGACGGCGGCGGCCGTGGTGACTGCGCTGATCCGACTCTGATCATCGCGAAAGGCCGAGCAGCGCTTCCGTCGGGTGCCGTCGACCCGCTCCGCTCCCCCGGGATTACTGTCGCGGCGATGCACGGTGAGCGAAGTCCCGGGGAACCCATGACATACGGCGGCTACCTGCATCTCGATGAGATCCTCTCGGCCCAGCGCCCGTTGAGTGACGCGCCCGATGAACTGCTGTTCATCATCCAGCACCAGACCTCTGAGCTCTGGATGCGCCTCGTTATCCGCGAGCTCGATCTCGCCCGTCAGGCAATGGCCGAGGATCGGCTGGAGCCGACGTTCAAGATGCTGAGTCGGGTGTCGCGGATCTTCGAGCAGCTGAACTCGGCGTGGGATGTGCTGCGCACGATGACTCCGTCGGAGTACTCGCATTTTCGCGACGCGCTCGGCGGATCATCCGGCTTCCAGTCGTTTCAGTATCGGGAGATTGAGTTCGCTCTCGGCAATCGGAGCGCTGCGATGGTGGCTGTTCACGACGGCCAACCCGAAGTTGTCGAACGACTCACGGCCGAGTTGGCGAGACGGAGCCTCTACGACGAGGCACTGGCGCTATGTCACCGTGCCGGGCTTCTCGTGCCCATCGAGGTGCTCAAACGCGAACTGGCCGAACCGCATCAGTCCAACGACGACGTCGTCGAGATGTGGCGTCAGGTGTACGCCGACCCGGAACGCTGGTGGTCGGAGTACCAGTTGGCGGAGAAGCTCGTCGATCTTGAGGACTATGTGCGCCGCTGGCGGTTCAACCATGTCACGACGGTGGAACGTGTCATCGGGATGAAAACGGGAACTGGCGGGACGAACGGTGTGGATTACCTGCGGCGAATGCTCGCGGTCGAACTGTTCCCCGACCTCTGGCGAGTCCGTACGGTGCTCTGACGTCACAAGATTCTCGCAATCGAGGTGTCGCACACTTCGGTGATGCTCTTTCACATCCATCACCACCATGACGAGAACACGTGCCCGGCGCACGACCCAGCAGCGGTTGGAGCGTCGTTTGGCGCCGTACTGCCGTCGCTCGCGGAGAATGGCGTGACCGTTGTCGGGGCGTGGGTTGATCCTCCCGGACACGACTTCTTCTTCGTAGTCGAGACCGACGACTACGACGCCATGGTGGAGGGTCTGCGTCCGATCATCCCTTCGGGTACGGCCACCATTCAGCCCGTCGGCGATATGGCTGCACAGGTCGCCAAGCGGATGGCGGACAACGGCTGAGATGTTTGAGCAGCTTCTGCTCCTCGGCCTCATGAGCGATCGCCGACCGGCGAGTCGATACACAAATGGAGGAAACAACCATGGATGAGAAGACTTGGACAAGGGTCATTGAGACCCGGGCGGCTGACGGTCGCGCGATCATCCTTCCCTACACGACCGCGGTGGCGGCCTCGATCGCGATGCTCGTCTTCGGTGACGTGTCGGCGCTCAGTTCCAGCATCAGGCTGGCGCTCGCGGCCTTCGTCGTCCTCGGTTCGCTCTGGGTGATCATCTGGTGGGACGGCATCTTCCAGGACTTCAGCGCGCTGCAGAAGTCGGTACCCCCGGGGGTCGCGTCCACCGCGTTCGGGGCCACCATGATGAAGGCTCCGATCGTGGTGTTCAGGGTGATGAACCTGTTGATCATCGGCCTGATCGGACTGGCCACGGTCCTCGCCATCTACGACTGACCAGATCCACGACCGACTGACGGTCTCATCGTGTTTCGGGGAGGGGTCCTGGTGGCCCCTCCCCGCGACGTTTCGGAGGTGACATGAACGAGACGAACAACAACGAGCCCGACATCCGCGAGGTGTTGCGCTCGGTGGCGGGCTCGATGGTGGGTGCCGTCACGGTGGCGTGCATCATCGCCGGCCATCGAACCGGTCTGTACCGGGCCATGGACGGCAGGGGCGCGCTCTCGGCGGACGAGGTCGCGGCCTCGGCGGGAACGAACCCGCGGCTCACCCGGGAGTGGCTCGATCAGCAGGCGTCGGCCGGCCTGGCGGTCTACGAGGCGTCATCGGACACCTACCGGTTGCCGTCCGCGGTGGCGACTGCTCTCGCTGATCCTGCATCGCCGTTCTGGATGGCGGGTGGACTCGTGGGCACCCAGGCGCTCTACCTCGATCTCGATCAGGGCATCGAGGCACTCCGCGGGGATGGCGCGGTTGGCTGGGGCGAGCATCACCACTACTTCTTCGAGGGCACCGAGGAGTTGTTCCGACCGGCCTACGACCATCTCCTCATCCAGCACTGGATGCCGGCGTTGTCGTGCGGCGTCGACCGGTTGAACGCGGGTATCGCCGTCGCTGACATCGGCTGCGGCAACGGTGCATCGACGGTGCGTATGGCGCGCGCCTTCCCGGACAGTTCGTTCACCGGCTTCGATTTTCACGCACCCTCGGTTGAGGCGGCTCGTGCGAACGCAGCTGAGCTCGGGCTTGAGAACGTGTCGTTCGAGGTGGCGTCGGCCGACGGCTACTCCGGGCCGTTCGACCTGATCTGTTTCTTCGACTGTCTCCACGACATGGGAGATCCGGTCGGCGCGGCCGCGCATGCCCGGTCCCAACTCGCCGCCGACGGGCACCTCATGTTGGTTGAGC
>JAYQAE010000170.1:0-4220 GCA_038136655.1 Ilumatobacteraceae bacterium | reverse complement strand
TGTTGCGCCTGCTCACCGCCGGTGAATCCCACGGTCAGGCCCTGGTCGTGGTGCTGGAGGGTCTCCCTGCAGGTCTCGAGATCACCGTTGAGGACATCCAGGCCGAGATGGCGCGTCGCCGGCTCGGTTACGGCCGTGGTCCGCGCCAGCGGTTCGAGGTGGACGAACTCACGCTGGTGGGCGGTGTCCGCCACGGGCGCACCCTCGGCTCCCCGCTGGCCATCGAGATCCGCAACACGGAGTGGTTCCGTAGCGACCGCTGGCACGACGAGATGTCTCCAGCCCCCGGTGAGACGAAGGAGCCCCTCACCCAGGTCCGCCCCGGTCATGCCGACCTCGCCGGCATGCAGAAATACGGTTTCACCGACGCGCGCGACGTGCTGGAGCGCGCCTCCGCCCGCGAGACGGCGGCGAGGGTTGCCGCGGGGGCGGTGGCCAAGCGTCTGCTCGGTCATCTCGGGGTGGAGATCATCTCGCACGTGATCCAGATGGGTCCGGCTCGCGTGTCCGCTGAGGCCCCTCGTCCCACGCCGGCCGATCTTGACCTTGTCGACGAGTCGCCGGTGCGCTGCTTCGATCCGACCGCTGCCGAGGCCATGATCGCCGAGGTGAAGGCGGCGGCGAAGGACGGTGACTCCCTCGGCGGCGTGGTCGAGGTGTTGGCCTTCGGCGTGCCGATCGGTCTCGGCTCGCACGTCCACTGGGATCGCAAACTCGACGGGCTGATCGCGCAGTCGCTCATGTCGATTCAGGCCGTGAAAGGTGTCGAGATCGGGGACGGTTTCGAGGTGGCTGGTCGTCGCGGCTCGGCCGCCCATGATCCGATCCGCTGGAACTCTGCCGACGGTCGATACGAACGGCTCTCCACGCTGGCTGGAGGCCTCGAGGGTGGAATCACGAACGGGGAGTTGCTGGTCGCCCGCGCGGCGATGAAGCCCTTGGCCACGCTCAACGTGCCGACTCTCGAGACGGTCGACACGGCAACCAAGGAGTCGGCGGTGTCGTTCAAGGAGCGGACCGATGTGACCGCGGTTCCGGCGATGGGAGTCGTGGCCGAGACCATGGTGGCGCTCGTTCTGGCCGATGAGGCGCAGCGCAAGTTCGGCGGCGACTCCATCGATGAGTTCGTGCGCAATTCCAAGGCGGCGGCCGCCGCGACTCGCGATCGGGACGCCTGAGCGATGGGCGAATCGACGCCGGAACTCGCCACGATCACCGTCGATCTCGGTGCGCGCTCCTATCCCGTCCATGTCGGGCACGGCGCGGTTTCGCGGCTCGACGGGCTGCTTGGCGAGGCACGCACGATCGCGCTCGTCACCCAGGAGGGCATCCCTGCTCTCGTGGACGCTGCGGTACTCGGCGGTCGACGGGTCGAACGATTCCTCATCGGTCGGGGAGAGACGGCCAAGACCCTCTCGACCGTCGGTGAGCTCTGTTCGGGGTTCGCGGCCGCGGGCATGAACCGCGCCGATGTCGTCGTTTCGGTGGGCGGTGGCATGGTCACCGATGTGGCCGGGTTCGCCGCCTCGGCGTTCCACCGCGGCATCGATGTGGTGCATGTGCCAACCACGTTGCTCGGCATGGTTGACGCCGCCATCGGCGGCAAGACCGGGGTCAACTTGCCTGAGGGCAAGAATCTTGTCGGGGCCTTCTGGCAGCCCCGCGGAGTGATCTGCGATGTCGATGCGCTGGCCACGCTTCCTGAACGGGAGGTGCGCTGCGGTAACGGGGAGATGGCGAAGTATCACTTCCTGACGGGAGATGATCTCGCGGCGCTCGATGAGGTCGAGCGCATCGCCCGCTGTGTCGAGATCAAAGCTGAGGTGGTTGCCTCCGATGAGCGTGAGGGAGGCCGTCGGGCGATCCTCAACTACGGGCACACCCTCGCCCATGCGCTTGAGACCGCGTCCGCCCACGATCTCGCCCATGGTGAGGCCGTCGGTATCGGTCTGGTCTTCGCCGCCGAGCTCGCTCGAGCCCTCGGGCGTATCGACGGTGAGCGGGTGGATGCCCACCGCGCGGTGGTCGGTGACCTGTACGGCCTCGGAGTCGACATTCCCGACGTCGCCTCGGTGGCGGAGTTGATGGGGCTGATGGGTCGCGACAAGAAAGCCATCGGAGGGTTGACCTTCGTGCTCGACGGCCCGAACGGTGTCGAACCCGTAGCCGGCGTCGATCCCTCCACCGTGTCGGATCTGCTCGCCTCGCTCATCGGGCAATGAGCCCGACGGCCGGTCGGCCGGAGGTGGCGCTGCGCGATTTCACCGAGGACGATCTCGATGCCTTCGCCGAGATGAACGCCGACCCGGTCGTGATGGCGACCATCGGGCCGGTGGCCGATCGAACGGCTTCGGAACTGTTGTTGCGACGGATCGCGGCCCATCACGAGGAGCACGGATTCGGTCTGTGGTGCGTCGACCTCGACGGGGAGTGCGCGGGCTTCTGCGGGCTGACGCGGCCCTGGTTTCGCGACGGAGTCGAGATCGGTTGGAGACTCCGTTCAAAGTTCTGGGGCCGTGGCATCGCGAGCGAGTCGGCGCGGTCGGTGCTCGACCGAGCATTTGGGCCTCTTGGTCTCGAGGAGGTCATCTCCTTCACCGCGGCATCGAACACGCGGTCACGAAGGGTGATGGAGGCGATCGGTCTCGCGCGCGACCTCGATGGCGATTTTGACCATCCGGCGATCGCGGAGGGGGACCCCCTGCGACCGCATGTGCTGTATCGGATCGATCGGGGGCGGTACCGTGCCCTTCGTGAGCCGAATCGTCCTGCTGCTTCATGGACCGAACCTAAACCTCCTCGGTGACCGCGAGCCCGAGGTGTACGGCACGGCGACGCTCGCCGATCATGTCGGCCGGGCTCGCACGACCGCGGCCGAATTTGGCCTCGAGGTCGAGGATCTGCAATCCAACGCCGAGCACGAACTCGTCGAGGCGGTTCACGCCGCCCGCGGGCGCTGCGCGGCGATCATCGTGAATCCAGGCGCGTTCACCCACTACTCGTGGGCGTTGCACGACGCCCTCGCCGCCTTTGACGGTCCCGTGGTCGAGTTGCATCTGTCGAATCCCGACGCACGTGAGCCGTGGCGCCGCACCTCGGTGGTCGCCCCGGTCGCCACTGGGAGCATCATGGGCTTCGGCGGCGACGGCTACGAGCTCGCGGTTCGCGCGGTAGCCGCGCGTCTCGCGTGAGCGCACCCCTGCCCCCGCTGTCGACCGCCGGGCGGATCGCCCGACTCCGCGAGGCGCTCGCTCATCACGGCATCGACCGAGCGATCATCTCGGGGGCGAGCAGTCGACGCTGGCTGAGCGGCTTCACCGGTTCGAACGGCGACCTCGTGGTGACCGGTGATCGGGTGGTGCTCGTCACCGACGGTCGTTACGTCGCCCAGGCCGAGCGGCAGCTCGCCGCGAGCGGCGCCGGAGTCGACGGGGTCGAGATGGCGACCACGGTGGTGGAGCAGCGGAGTCGCGTGGATTCGCTCTGCTCGGGCCCCGGCCGTGTGGGGTTCGAATCGACGGTGTGGACCTATGCCGAGTGGTCGGCCCATGGCTCCCTCGATGACCTGGTGCCGATCGACTCGGTGCTGACGGGCCTCCGGCGCCGTAAGGACGCCGCCGAGGTGGCCCGGATGACCGAGGCGGCGCGCCTGGCGTCGTTGGCGCTCTCATCGGCGCGCATCGAGGCAGGGGTGACCGAGCGCGACATCCGCGACGAACTCGAGTCAGCCATGCGAGCCCACGGTGCCGACGGGCCGAGCTACGAGACGATCGTCGCCTCCGGACCCGAGAACGCGGCCATGGCGCATCACCGTCCGACCTCGCGAACCCTGGTTGAGGGTGACACGGTGGTGATCGACGTCGGCGCCCTGCTGGATGGCTACCACTCCGACATGACTCGAACGTTCATCGTCGGTGAGCCGACGCCGGAGCAAGAGCACTGGTATCGGGTGCTCGCGCGGGCCCAACAGGCGGGCCTCGACGCGGTGCGAGCCGGGGTGGGCACCCGTGATGTCGATGCCGCCTGCCGCGCCGTCCTCGCCGAGGAGGGCCTCGCCGACCTGTTCTCCCACGGGACCGGTCATGGGGTTGGCCTCGACATCCATGAGGAACCTTTTCTTGGGCGCAGCACCGAGTCGGTTCTCGCCACCGGTGACGTGGTGACGGTCGAGCCCGGGCTCTATCGTGTCGGGGCCGGTGGCATGCGGATCGAGGACCTGG
>JAYQAE010000169.1:0-4235 GCA_038136655.1 Ilumatobacteraceae bacterium | reverse complement strand
CCTGCGACCCGATGCACGGCAACACCTACACCGCCGAGAACGGCCGCAAGACCCGGCACTTCGAGTCGGTCGTCAACGAGATCGAGGGATTCGTGCGCGCCCACCGCGCCGAGGGCACCTGGCCCGGTGGCATCCACGTCGAGCTGACCGGCGAGGACGTCACCGAGTGCCTCGGCGGCGGAGACGACGTCACCGACCTCGACCACCGCTACGAAACCGTGTGCGACCCGCGACTCAACGGTCGCCAAGGTCTCGAGCTCGCCTTCCGCACCGCGGAGCTCGTGCGCGGCGACTCCAACGGTTCCTGAGGGCATCGGTGCGTCCGGCCAAGCTCATCGCAGAGTGGCCGGCCGAGCGGGTCGCCATGGTGGCGACGAGCCCCGACCAACCCGAACCGGACGTCGTCGGAGACATCCACACGCCCTTCCACTTGGCGTCGATCACCAAGGTCATGACCGCGCTCGCGGTCATGGTTGCCGTCGAGGAGGGCTCCGTCGACCTCGACGCTCCGGTTCCCGAGACGCCTCGAGGCGTGACCGTGCGCATGCTGCTCGCCCATGCCGGCGGCTACCCGTTCGAATCCTCCGAGGGTGACCCGATCGAGCCCCTCACCCGCCGCGTCTACTCGAACACCGGCATCGAGCGGGTCGGCGACGCCCTTGCCGCGGCGACGTCGATGCGCGCTCTCGACTACATCACCGAGGCCGTGATCATCCCCCTTGGGATGACCTCGACCACCGTCACTGGGTCGGTCGCCCACGGAGCCTCGGCGAGCGCGGCCGACGTGTCGAAACTCATGAACGAGTTGCTCGCACCGACGCTCGTCTCCTCGGCCACCGGGGCCGAGATGACCCGAATCCACTACCCCGACCTCGCCGGTATCGTGCCCGGCGTGGGGCGTTTCGACCCGTGCCCATGGGGACTGGGCGTCGAGATTAAGGGGGCGAAGTCGCCTCATTGGATGGGACGCGACACGTCCGCTCGCACCTTCGGGCACTTCGGTGGAGCTGGGACGATGGCGTGGGCCGACCCCGATTCCGGACGCACCCTCGTCGCTCTCACCGATCTGCCCTTCGACCGCTGGGTAGGCACCGCGGTACGGCATTGGGGAACGCTGTCCGACCTCGTCAGCGGAGCGCGACCCAAGTGAACCCGCCGTTCGTCCGCGGTGACCGCGTCCGGTGGGACACCACGGGCGACGATGGCCTGCCGCTGACCCACTACGGCTTCATCGGCGGCCGAGTCGACTCGGGAGGGCGCGTGGTCGTCATGCTCGACGGACATCTGAAAGGTGACACGGTCGTCGCTGCCGCCGAGTTGCTCGTGGTCAGCGTGCTCACCGTCACCATGCACTTCGACGATGAGACCCTCCTCGACGACCCGAGTCTGCGCCAGGGCCTCGTCGGACTGTGGGTGGCCGAGGCGGAACGCGCCGGTCTCGTGGTGGAGAACCTGGAACCGCTCGGCACCGGAGTGCTCGACACCGTTGAGGGTGGCTACGCCCTCGCCGAGTTCTGGGCCGGGGGTCAGCCCTACGTGCTGCGGTCGACGCCCGGTGCGGTCGGACTGTGCGTGCGGGCGGATCTTCCGCGCCGCTGGGAGTTCGGCTGAGGCCTCAGGAGAGGCGCTCGATCACCATCGCCATGCCCTGACCGCCACCCACGCACATCGTCTCGAGGCCGAACTGCTTGTCGTCGGCCTGAAGACCGTGGATCAGCGTCGTCATGATGCGAGCACCGGTCATGCCGAACGGGTGACCAAGGGCGATCGAACCACCGTTGGCGTTCAGCTTCTCCCACGGGATTCCGAGGTGCTTCGCCGAGGGGATCACCTGTGCGGCGAACGCCTCGTTGATCTCGACGAGATCGATGTCGTCGATGGTCATGCCCGCTCGTGCGAGGGCTTGGCGGCTCGCCTCGATCGGACCGAGACCCATGATCTCAGGGTTGAGTGCCGACACACCCGACGACACGATGCGCGCCAACGGGGTGAGGCCGAGCTCGGAGGCCAAGCGATCGCTCATCACCATCACCGCGGCGGCGCCGTCGTTGAGCGGGCAAGCGTTGCCAGCGGTGATCTCTCCGTCGGGGCGGAACACGGGCTTGAGCCCGGCCAGGCCCTCCGCGGTGGTGCCGGCACGGGGCCCGTCGTCGGCCGAGACGACAGTTCCGTCGGGCAGGGTGACCGGAGTGATCTCGTCGGCCCAGAAACCGTTCTCGACGTTGGCAACCGCACGCTGCTGGCTGAGCGCGGCGAACTCGTCCATCTCGGTTCGCGACACGTTCTCAATCTCGCGCACGTTCTCGGCCGTCTGACCCATCGCGATGTAGA
The DNA here is from genome assembly GCA_038136655.1 of Ilumatobacteraceae bacterium. Lineage (GTDB taxonomy): Bacteria > Actinomycetota > Acidimicrobiia > Acidimicrobiales > Ilumatobacteraceae > Casp-actino5. The sequence continues at coordinate 1,904 of JAYQAE010000169.1, read as the reverse complement.
TGTCGGGCATGCCCTCGGGCGGGGTCCACGGATCCTGACCACCCGCGGCGCGCTCAGCCGTGCGAGCGCCCGGACCCTTGAAGATGGCGTTCGGCGCCGTGTCGGACGCGCCCGATCCGTAGCGGGAGACCGCTTCGACACCGGCGGCGATGAAGCAGTCGCCCTCGCCCGATCGGATCGCATGCGCGGCCATGCGGATCGTCTGGAGGCTCGATGAGCAATACCGGTTGACGGTGACACCCGGGACCTGCTCGAGACCAGCGAGCACCGCGACGACGCGACCAACGTTGAAGCCGGCCTCACCAGCGGGCTGACCACATCCCATGATCAAGTCCTCGACATGGTCGGCGCTCACCTCAGGCACCTTGTCCATGAGGGCCCGAACCACCTGAGCCGACATGTCGTCGGGACGGAGGTCGACGAGGGATCCCTTTCCGGCTCGGCCGATGGGGCTGCGGGCGGTGGCGACGATCACTGCTTCGGTCATGGGGGCACCTTAGTTACCGAGTGGTACACCGTCTCAGCCGGAACGTCTCAGCCGGAACGCGTTCGCTCGAGCACTCGACGCCGCGCTCAGCGGGTGTCGATCACGAGGAAGGCCTCGGCGGAGGAACCCTCGGGCAGCCCGGCTCCGGCGGCCGTCATCCTCATCCACTCCCGAACCCGACCGTCCATGGCCTCCGGATCGGGGTGCTGGCTGCGGTGACAGTGCAGGGCGGCCATCTTGCGATCCACCTGAGCCGTGACGTCGACGTGGTCCGACGGCTCGCCGTGACCCATGATCCACAGTTCGTCGACCGACCAAGGTTCGAGCCCCGAGGTCAACAGTTCAGGGAACGCGTACGGGTTCCGCGCGTCGGGATAGACCGCCGCCACCGTCGACTGACCGGTCGCGACATGATCGGGATGGCTCGAGTAGATGCGCTGCAGGTTGAGCTCGGGCGACTGGGTGACGACGACACGGGGTCGAACCTGACGGATCACCCGCGAGATCGCGTGACGCAACTCGAGGCCGTGGACCACCTCACCGTCCATCTGACCGAGAAACACCAGATCGTCGACGCCGACATGCGCCGCGGCCTCGGTCTGCTCCTCGCGGCGGATGGCAGCCATACGCGGCCTCGGGATCGAGTCATCGAACCCTCCGGCCTGCCCGTCGGTCACCAAGCAGTAGGTGACGTGAACTCCCTCATCGGTGAGCGTCGCGATCGTGCCCGCGGCGCCGAAGTCGACATCGTCAGGATGGGCGGTCACCACGAGGAGGCGTTCGATCTCACCGGCGCTCAGCACGCCCGAGACCCTAGGTGACCCCTACCATCGGCGCATGTCTGAGATCGCCTTCGATCCACCGGCGGGACTTCCCGACATCTCGACGATGGACTTCTGGACCGCGCCGCGCGAGGAGCGCGAAACCGCCTTCGCCGAACTCCGCGCCGCCCCCGGCCTTCCGAAGTACCCGGAGCGCTTCTTAGAGGGCTCGCCGTTCCCGCCCGGCCCCGGCTACCACGCCGTCACCCGCTACGACGACGTCTGGCAGGCCAGCCGCAACCCCGAGCTCTTCTGCTCGGGTCAAGGTTCGAACATCGTCGATCTCCCCCAAGAACTCAACGAGTTCTACGGATCGATGATCAACATGGACGACCCGAAGCATTTCCGGTTGCGCTCCATCGTCTCGAAGGGTTTCACCCCTCGCCACGTCACCGACCTCGAGGCATCCGTGCGAGCCAAGGCCGCGGAGATCATCGACCGGATGCTCTCCCGCAACCCGTCGGGCACCGCTGACTTCGTTCACGAGTTCGCCGGCCCACTCCCCCTCGAGATCATCTGCTCGATGATGGGCATCCCGCCCGAGGACTACGAGCGGATCTTCGACTGGACCAACACCATCCTCGGCGCGAGCGACC
>JAYQAE010000168.1:0-4264 GCA_038136655.1 Ilumatobacteraceae bacterium | reverse complement strand
GGTGGAGGGCGTCGTCGCCGACACGGCGAACAGCCGCTCCTACCTCGAGACGAAGCTGTTCGGCCGCGCCCTGCTCAACGATGTCGAGCTGTCGGCGGCCCTCCCGGACGGTCGCAAGGTGCTGGAGCGCAACACCATCGTCGGCGATGTCGAGATGGCGGCCCTGCGCGACGACGCCGGGGTCGACCGGGTTCGGGTCCGCTCCGTGCTCACCTGCGACGCCGAGCTCGGGATCTGCGCGCTCTGCTACGGGCGCTCCCTCGCGACCGGCAAGCGCATCGAACTCGGCGAGGCCGTCGGTGTCATCGCCGCCCAGTCGATCGGCGAGCCCGGCACCCAGTTGACCATGCGTACCTTCCACACCGGTGGTGTGGCCGGCAAGGACATCGCTGGTGGTCTGCCCCGCGTGGTCGAGCTCTTTGAGAGCCGCACCCCGAAGGGCGCGGCCCGATTGGCCCCGGCGTCCGGAGTTGTTCGCATCGGCGAGGACGAGGGCAAGGGCATTCCGGTCACCGTCGTCGACGATGCCGGCGAGGAGTCGCCGGTGGTGCTGCCCCTCGGCGCGCGTCCGGTGGTCGCCGACGGTCAGGAGGTGCGCGCCGGTGACCCGATCACCGACGGTCCCTTCGACCCGAAGGAGCTCATGGACATCAAGGGTCCCCGCGAGACGCAGATGTACCTCGTCGAGGAGGTTCAGCGCGTCTACCGCGACCAGGGCGTGTCGATCCACGACAAGCACATCGAGCTCATCGTGCGCCAGATGACCCGTCGTATCGCGGTGAGCGAGACCGGCGACACCGACTTCCTCCCGGGGGAGCGGGTCGACGCGAAGCGCTTCCGCGACACGAACCGCCGGATGGTCGAGGAGGGCAACCGCCCCGCCGAGGGCCGCCCCGAGATCATGGGCATCACCAAGGCCTCGCTCGCCACCGAGTCGTGGCTCTCGGCCGCCTCCTTCCAGGAGACCACCCGAGTGCTCACCGAGGCCGCCATCGACGGCCGAGGTGACGGGCTCATCGGTCTGAAGGAGAACATCATCATCGGAAAGCTCATCCCCGCCGGCACCGGCATGATGAAGTACCGAGAGTTCTCCATCGATGCCCCCGACTACGAGCCGATGACCTACTACTCGAGCGACAGCGAGGAGGACGACGCCACGGCGATCGAACTCGCGCGCCGGTTCGAGAGCGCTGGCGCGGAGGTCGGAGCCGAGTGATCCGGCGGCCGGCACCGCAGGTTGCCGGTCGAACGGGTCGCCCATAACCTCTCAGGGTCCCGGTCGGGTCCCCGGCCGAGTTCGCCGGTCCCGGCCTCGCCGGACCCTGAGCAGCATCCGCCGGTCGTCGTGGCCGGGGGTTGCCGAAGAACGAAGCACACGACAGCGACAACGACATCCAGGAGAAGGTCCGAAGACGTGCCCACCATCCAGCAACTCGTCCGACAGGGTCGGTCGTCGAAGTTCACCAAGAGCAAGACCCCGGCGCTGAAGGGTTCGCCCCAGCGTCGAGGCGTGTGCACGCGCGTCTACACGACCACCCCGAAGAAGCCGAACTCGGCGCTCCGCAAGGTGGCCCGCGTCCGGTTGTCGAGTGGCGTCGAGGTCACGGCCTACATCCCCGGTGAGGGGCACAACCTGCAGGAGCACTCCATCGTGCTGGTGCGCGGTGGTCGTGTTCGCGACCTCCCCGGTGTTCGCTACAAGATCATCCGCGGGGCGCTCGATGCGGCCGGCGTGAAGAACCGCAAGCAGGCTCGCAGCCGCTACGGCGCGAAGGTGGAGAAGTAAGACCCATGCCTCGTAAGGGACCAGCCCCCCGTCGCGAACTCGTCGCCGACCCGATCCACCGCTCGCCGCTCGTCACGCAGCTCATCAACAAGGTCATGCTGCACGGCAAGCGCAGCGTCGCTGAGCGCATTGTCTACGACGCCATGGACCTCATTGCCTCCCGCACCGGCGACGACTCCCTCGACACGTTGAAGCGCGCCGTCGAGAACGTCAAGCCCCCTCTCGAGGTTCGCAGCCGCCGTGTCGGTGGCGCGACCTACCAGGTGCCGGTCGAGGTGCGTCCCCGTCGCGCCTCCACGCTCGCGATCCGCTGGTTGGTCGACTTCAGCCGCGCCCGCCGCGAGCGGACGATGGCCGAGTGCCTCGCCGCCGAGATCATGGACGCCGCGAACGGTCTCGGCGCCGCCATGAAGAAGCGCGACGACATGCAGAAGATGGCCGAGTCCAACAAGGCCTTCGCCCATTACCGGTGGTGACGGGTCCGCCCTTCACCGCCACCCCGCCCTTTGACAACACACAGATCGAACACCGAACGGAAGTGACCTGCAATGGCCAAGCGTGAGTTCCCCCTCGAGCGCACCCGCAACATCGGCATCATGGCCCACATCGACGCCGGCAAGACGACGACCACCGAGCGCATCCTCTACTACACCGGCAAGAGCTACAAGATCGGCGAGGTTCACGACGGCGCCGCGACCATGGACCACATGGCGCAGGAGCAGGAGCGCGGCATCACCATCACCTCCGCGGCGACGACCTGTGTGTGGAACAACCACCGCATCAACATCATCGACACCCCTGGGCACGTCGACTTCACCATCGAGGTGGAGCGCTCGCTCCGAGTGCTCGACGGCGCGGTCACCGTTTTCGACTCGGTCGCCGGTGTCGAGCCCCAGACCGAGACGGTCTGGCGTCAGGCCAACAAGTACAACGTCCCGCGGTTCTGCTTCGTCAACAAGATGGACCGCATCGGCGCCAACTTCTACCGCACCGTCGAGATGGTCGAGTCGCGCCTCCAGGCCAACCCCCTCGTGGTCCAGCTCCCCGTCGGCGCCGGCGGCCCCGAGTCGAACGAGCCCTTCGCTGGTCTGGTCGACCTCATGAAGATGAAGGCCCTCATCTGGCGCGACGAGGAACTCGGCGCCAAGTGGGACGAGGTCGACATTCCCGAGCACATGGCCGCTCAGGCCGCCGAGTACCGCGAGAAGATGATGGAGACCATCGCCACCTCCGACGAGGAGGTCATGGAGAAGTACCTCGGTGGTGAGGAGGTCTCGCTCGACGAGATCAAGCGCGCCATCCGCGCCGGCACTCTCGCCGGCGACTTCGTTCCGGTCCTTTGCGGCTCCGCCTTCAAAAACAAGGGTGTCCAGCCGATGCTCGACGCCGTCATCGACTTCCTCCCGTCGCCCATCGACATCGAGCCGGCCCACGGTTCGAACATGCGTGGAGACGAGGAGATCACTCGTGGTCCCAACGATGACTCGTTCGCTGCCCTCGCCTTCAAGATCGTGGCCGATCCCTTCGGCAAGCTCACCTACTTCCGGGTCTACTCCGGTGAGGTCAACAAGGGCGACGAGGTCTACAACTCCACCAAGGAGAAGCGCGAGCGCCTCGGCCGCATCCTGTTGATGCACGCCAACCAGCGCGAGGACCTCGACATCGCCATGGCTGGTGACATCGTCGCCGGTCTCGGATTCAAAGAGGTCACCACCGGTGACACGCTCTGCGACCGCGACAACCCGGTGATCCTCGAGCGGATGGAGTTCCCCGAGCCGGTCATCCACGTCGCCATCGAGCCGAAGACCAAGAGCGACCAGGACAAGCTCGGCAAGGCGCTCAAGTCGCTGTCCGATGAGGACCCGACCTTCCGTGTCCGCACCGATGAGGAGACCGGCCAGACCGTCATCTCCGGTATGGGCGAGCTGCACCTCGAGGTGCTGGTCGACCGCATGATGCGCGAGTTCAGCGTCGAGGCGACCGTCGGCAAGCCGCAGGTGGCGTACCGCGAGACGATTACCAAGAAGGTCGAGTCGGTCGAGTACCGCCACATCAAGCAGTCCGGTGGTTCCGGTCAGTTCGCCGTCATCAAGTTGACGATCGAGCCGAATCCGGGCAACGGCTACGAGTTCGTCGACAGCATCACCGGCGGCCGCATCCCGCGCGAGTACATCCAGCCGACCAACCAGGGCATCCAGGCCGGTCTCGAGTCCGGCGTCCTCGCCGGCTACGGCATGGTCGATGTCAAGGTGTCGCTGGTCGACGGCCAGTACCACGACGTCGACTCCTCGGAGATGGCGTTCAAGGTGGCCGGTCAGATGGGTCTCAAGAAGGCGGCCGAGGCTGCCGGACCGGTGCTCCTCGAGCCGATCATGGCCGTCGAGGTCGTCACCCCCGAGGACTACATGGGTGACGTCATGGGCGACCTCTCGAGCCGACGCGGTCGGATCGAGGGCATGGAGGCCAACGGCAACACCC
>JAYQAE010000167.1:0-4274 GCA_038136655.1 Ilumatobacteraceae bacterium | reverse complement strand
GTGATTACGTGCGCCGTCTGCGAGCCGAGATTGATGAGTTGCGACTCCACGATCAAGTGACGCTTCACGACTGGATCCCCCGCGAGGAGGTCACCTCCCGTATTGATCGTGCGGATCTCACGCTCGTGCCACATGAAGCCAACGACCAAACCAACGCCACGATCCCCCACAAACTGTTCCAATACATGGCGCGTGGGAAGCCAGTTCTCGTTTCATCGTGCCCACCGCTAGCAAAACATGTCCAAGCCGCTGACTCCGGGTTCGTCTTCGCCGCAGGTGACGCGAACGACTGTGCTCGGACGATCGGCGAAGTGCTCGAACGGCGCGACGACCTAACGAGACTCGGTGAGAACGGTCGGCGCTACGTGACCGAGCGCATGAACTGGGAACTGGTGAGTGAGCCGGCTCTAATCGACGCGCTCACTCAGTTGCGAACTGGCAGATCAACCCAACCAGCCTCGGAAAGTAGCCTCGAATCATGATCCGCGGGCGGGCGGCGAGGTCTCGGCAACGCGTCTCAGATGCGAGCGACCTCCCCACCCAACTCACCGGACGGGTTCAGTCGCTGGTGAGAGGTGATTGGTACCGACACCACAACCACGACGTCGCCATCAGCGGCCGTGACCCGGTCGAGCACTTCTTGAGCGTCGGCCTCGCCGAGAACCGAAATCCCAATCCCCTGTTCAACGCGCTCTGGTACCTCGAGAACCACGACGTCCCGGAGGGACCCCCGGCGCTTCTGCACTACCTCGAGAACGCTCGATCCAGCGGCAACCGTCCGCATGTCGTGTTCAACATCGAGTTCTACGAACAGTGGATGGATGCTGACGACGAGCGCTCCCACCTTGAGCACTACCTGACCGACGGGTGGCACCAAGGTCACGATCCGCACCCACTGTTCAGCTCCGGCTGGTTCGTCGAACAGTCCACTCGGTCGTTCTCCGCTGCTTGGACGCCATTCGAGGACTTCGTCGCGCGGCCACACCTCGAGACCGGCGACCCGGGGCCGTTCTTCCTCGCGGGCGCCTACTACCGAGCGCGGCCGGATGTTCGACTCGCCGGGGTGAACGCGCTCATCCACTACGAGACCAACGGCCGCGCCGAGATCACTCGGTTCCAACCGTTCGTCGATCACGAGTGGTACCTGGAGCGCCTCGAGGAACGACATCGGGCTGGCGAAAACATTGATCCTGAGCGGATCGAACAGTTCGGAACCATCGATCACTTCTATCGAGGGGATGTCGCCTCAGGATCGCCGGCCTCGAGTGACCCGATGGCAGTCGCCCTGGCTCAGAGCCTCCATCGCTTCGATCAACGAGCGCGATCATCAATAGCCGTGACCGGAGATGTAGAACCCGAGTTCACCATCGACTGGACGGCGAGAGCGCGCCGCATCTCGCTGCCTGCGAGCGACCATCCTCGCGTGAGCGTCATTATCCCGACCCTCGACCATCTCGAGGACGTCGTTCGATGCCTCGAGTCGATCGAGCTGGCGGGTGACGCGACGGCGATTGAGGTCATCCTCGTCGACGACGCATCGACTGCTCAGATCGCGACAGCCTTCGACTCGGTCGCCGGACTCAAGGTCATCCACTTGCCGACCAATGTCGGCTTCGCCGGGGCGTGCACCGCCGGTGTCGAAGCTGCGAGCGGAGAGCACATCATGTTGCTCAACAACGACACACGAGTCATCCCCGGATGGATCGACTCGCTCGTCGACGAGCTCGACCAGCATGCGGGCACCGGCGCCGTCGGCTCGATGATCATTCGCGACGACCTGCTGCTCCAAGAATCAGGCGTCATCGTTTGGTCGGATGGCAGCGGGTGGCAGTACGGCAACGGCGAGTCGCCGTACGAACCGCAGTACCGATTCCGACGGGTTGTCGACTACTGCTCCGGCGCCGCGCTCCTGGTGCGCCGTTCGGTCTGGGACCGACTCGGTGGTTTCGACGCTCGCTTTGCCCCCGCGTACTACGAGGACACCGACCTCTGCTTCGAGATTCGAGAACTCGGCCTCGACGTCGTCATCCGGCCCGACTCCATGGTTGTCCACGCCGAGGGTTCGAGCAGTCGTGCACCCGCCTCGGCCAGCCCGACGCCGACCGCAGCCGCGAACGCGACCGGCATGAAGCGTTTCCAAGCGATCAATCACCCGAAGTTCGTTGAGAAGTGGTCAAGCAGGCTCGAAGAGCAGCACGATCATCCGGACGCGAACCAACTGGCGCACACCCTCCTCATCGCCCGCGACCGTCGCGACACCGACGACGTGTTCGTCATCGATCACCGCGACCTAACACCGGATGAGGATTCCGGCTCGCTTCGCATGACCTGCATCATCGAGGACCTCCTCGACCGCGGGCTCACCGTCCGGTTCAAGGGAGCCGCGCCCGCCGCTCGATTCGAATGGCGCGACCGGATGACCCGCCGTGGGGTGGAGGTACTGCCCTACGACGCCGATCTCGGCGACTGGCTGCGCGCGTATCGCGATTCAACCCGTTTCATCTGGGTGGCCCGGCCCCCGGTGTTCGGAGACGCGATCTCCGACATCGCCCTACACGCGCCACAGATCCCCCTCGTCTACGACATGGTTGACGCCCACGGTCGGCGAATGGACCGGCAGTTCGCCCAGACCGGCGATCCCGCCGACCGTGAGAAGGCGATCGCCGACCGACGCCTCGAACGCATCGCCGCCCGCAGCGCTGACGTGGTGGTCACCCTCTCTGATGATGACGAGGAGTACATCCGTAGCGTCGCCGACACACCGATCACCTGCGTTCGCGTACCCAACGTCCACGACGTCCTCAACGAGTCGCAGGTGCCGGGATTCGAATCTCGGTCCGGACTGCTCTTCGTCGGCGGATTCGACCACGCGCCGAACGGCGACGCGGTCGAGTACATGGTGAACGAGATCATGCCGCTGCTGCTCCAGGCGATCCCTGACATCCACCTCACCGTGGTGGGCAGCAATCCCAGTGATCGCATCCGTGCGCTCGCCGGGGAGCACGTCACCATCGCCGGATGGGTCGCCGACCTCGATCCGATCTATGCGTCGACGCGGGTCGTCGTCGCGCCACTGCGTTACGGCGCTGGCGTGAAGGGCAAGGTCGGACAGGCCCTCGCCATGGGGGTGCCGATGGTGACGACCAGCATTGGTAACGACGGCATGATGCTCGAGCCAGGTCGCGATATTGAGATCGCCGACGATGCGCCGGCCTTTGCTCAGCGCGTGATCAGCCTGTACGAGAACCGCTCGGCGTGGGAGGCGATGTCAGCTCAGGGGCTTCGGAAGATCGATCAGCTCTTCGGCCGGCGAGCGACGCACGCCCGACTCGATGAGCTGTTGACATCGCTCGACTGATCGTCACGTTGCCCGGCAATTGAGATCGGGTGGCGCGATACCTCTAGGTGCTCTGGAGCGCCTCCGAGCGCACGGCAGGGTCAACCGAACCGATGCACAAACCAACGCTCGTGCGTCGGAACCGGAGCACCGAACAATCGTCGTAGAGCAGCCCCTGGTCCGAGTACTCGGATAATTGATCAGAGTCTCCCGGATTGAACAGAAGGATGATGTCCCCGTTCATCTGCGCGACGTCGTCGCGCTTCGGCTCCCAGAACCACCAGTCAAGGTCCGCCCGTCCCAACTGTGGAACCAAGTAGGTGTTGATGGTGCCAATGGCAAGAACCGTGGCCTGATCCGGCAACAACTGGTTAAGCGATTCGAGCTCATCGGCCGACACAAAGTCCTCGTAGATCGGCTCGTCGTAGGCGACCTGTCCGAAACGCGGCACCTCGGCCGAAACTCGACCGGTCAGGATCATCGGAAGACTCAGTACCCCGACGACGACGAACGAGGAAACAATGCGCACCATGCGCAGGCCTGCCAGAGAAAACAGCGCGAGTCCCGCAACCCCGACCAGGGGAACCACCTGCGAGGCGTAGCGCGTGTATCCCGTGGCCCACATGTTGTACAAGAGGGGATACGAGATGAAGATCACCACGCCAAGCATTGGTGGCAGTCGACGGTCCCCATCTCGCAGCAACGTCAGCGGTAACAACAGGACAGCGCCCGCGAGGAACACCATCGCGAGTGGAATCGACGCGTCGAAGTACGCGGACTCCAAGTCCACAGTGAGGTATCCGAAACGAAGGTCGCCCGCATGAAGCAGGCGATCCCGCAGACCCACAAGGTCCGGTATGAGCCATCGAAAGTCGGGAACAGCTCGGCGTAAATAAGCGGCAAACGCCTGAGCCACGACAGCCGCCATCAAGGTCAC
>JAYQAE010000166.1:0-4280 GCA_038136655.1 Ilumatobacteraceae bacterium | reverse complement strand
ATGGGCTGCTTCTGGGGGGCCGAGCGCATCTACTGGCAGATCCCCGGAGTGCACTCCACGGCGGTGGGCTACATGGGTGGCTGGACGCGCAACCCCACCTACGAGGAGACGTGCACCGCGCTCACCGGACACACCGAGACCGTGCAGGTCGTCTACGACCCGACCGCGGTCGACATCGAGGTGCTCCTCGGCGCGTTCTGGGAGAACCACGACCCGACCACCCTCAACCGGCAGGGCAACGACATCGGCACTCAGTACCGGTCGGCGATCTTCACCAGCACCCCGGCTCAACTCGATGCGGCGCTCGCCTCAGCCGAGCGGTACGGGCGGGCTCTCGAAGCGGCCGGTTTCGGTGCGGTGACCACGCAGATCTGCGCGGGTTCCGAGGCCGGTGACGGCGTCTTCTACTACGCCGAGGACTACCACCAGGGCTACCTGCACAAGAACCCCCGCGGTTACTGCAACCACGGGTTCTGCCAGGTCGGCTACGCCGTCAGCTCGGCTGGCTGAGCAACTCGCCCGCCCGCAACTGGGCGGCGTAGACGCCGTTGGCGGCCGCGAGTTCGTCGTGGGTGCCGATCTCGGCGATCCGTCCGCCGTCGAGCACCGCGATGCGATCCGCTGAACGAACCGTGGTGAGACGGTGCGCGATCACGATGGCGGTGCGGCCGTGCAGGGCAGCGTCGAGGGCGGCTTGCACGTGGGCTTCGTTGTCGTTGTCGAGATGGCTCGTCGCCTCGTCGAGGATCATGATCGCCGGATCCTTGAGCAGCAGACGCGCGATGGCGAGTCGCTGCTTCTCGCCGCCACTCAACCGGTAGCCGCGCTCACCGACAACGGTGTCGTAGCCGTCGGGCAGAGCGGCGATGGTGTCGTGGATGCGGGCGGCGCGACAGGCCTCGACGAGCTCGGCATCGGTCGCCGACGGTCGCGCGAAGCGGAGGTTGTCGGCGATCGAGGTATGGAAGAGGTGCGGGTCTTGGGCAACGACCCCGATCGCGGCGCGCAGGGAGGTGAGGGTCAGGTCGCGCACATCCGCGCCGTCGACCTTGACCGATCCAGAGGTGACGTCGTAGAGCCGGGGGATGAGCGACACCATGGTCGACTTGCCGGCTCCGGAGGCGCCGACGATCGCCACCGTCTCGCCGGGGGCGATGTCGAGCGACATGCCGGTGAGCACATCGCGATCGGGATCGGCACCCGGGATCGCCTGCTGCTCCATGGTCGCCACCGCTGACGCCGCGGCGGCCGGGTAGCGGAACACGACCGAGTCGAGAGTGACGCGCCCGGTGCAATCGACGAGATCGACGGCGCCGGGACGGTCGACGATCGGCTCGGGCGCGTCGAGCACCTCGAAGACCCGCTCGAAGGAGACCATCGACGTCATCAGGTCGACCCGGGCGTTCGTCAGGCCGGTGAGCGGTTGGTAGACGCGGGTGACGAGCGCGGCGAGGGCGACGAGGGTGCCCGAGGTGATGTCTCCGTCCACGACGAGCAGGGCACCGAGGCCGTAGATCGCCGCCGTGCCGACCGCGGCCACCAAACCGAGCGCCACGAAGAAGACTCGACCGAGCATCGCGGCGCGCACACCCGCTGAGCGCACCGCGTCGGCCTGGGTGGAGAAGGTGTCGAGCTCGCGACGCTCGTCACCGAAGAGTTTCACGAGCAGGGCACCCGACACGTTGAACCGCTCGGTCATCTGCGTGTTCATCGTGGCGTTGTGCGCCATCTGCTGGCGAGAGATCGACTGCAGCCGGCGGCCGACCCGCTTGGCCGGAACGATGAAAAGCGGCAGCACCACGAGGGAGAGCACGGTGAGGCGCCACTCGAGGGCGAGCATCGTCACCAACGTCGTCATGAGCACGATCACGTTCGAGACGACGCTGCCGAGGGTGCTGGTGAGGGCGCTCTGCGCGCCGACGACGTCGTTGGTGAGGCGGCTGGTGATCGCGCCGGTCGGGGTGCGGGTGAAGAAGGCGATCGGGAGACGTTGAACCTTCGCGTAGAGCGCGATCCGAAGGTCGGCGATGAGGCCTTCGCCGATGCTCGCCGAGCACCACCGCTGCAGGATCTGCAGGCCGGCGTCGGCGAGGGCTGACAGCACCGCGAGACCGGCGAGCCACAGGATGAGACCACGGTCGCCGTCGGGGATCGCGTCGTCGAGGATGGCCCGAACCACGAGCGGTGGGACGAGCGCGAGCAGGGCGGCCACGAGGATGGCGGCGAGGAAGACGGCGATCGTCGTTCGGTAGGGGCGAGCGAACGCCCAGACCCGTCGCGAGGTTCCCTCAGCGAGGGTCACGTCGCGAACGGCGTCGGTGTCCCTCGGCATCATGTGGTGGGGGCCCATTCGCATCCCGTCAGGCTACGGAGGGTCGACGTGACCGGGCCGACACGAGCGCGCATCGCGGTGCATCGTCGTCCTGGTTGAGTACGAGCCGTCCCAAGGCGGATGGGCGGCCGTACCCTCAGCGCCATGACCGGTCGGGCTCTGGCACTCGCGGGTGTGCTCGTGGCCGCCGTCGCCTGCTCGTCTGATCCTGAGGCGCGAGTGGTGACCAGCGAGACAATCGCCCCGACGGAGAGCACCGAGGTCTTCGCGGAGCCCGAGAACGCTCCGGATATGACCGACGGTGTCACCGACGGAGCATCCAGCGGATCGGGCGTGGTCGAGCCGGCTCCGACCACCACCATCCAGCCGGCTGACGGTCCGTGCGGCCCCGATGGCTACGGGCTCCCGAGGGGCGGCAGCATCGACTGGGAGGCCTGGGATTCTCAGGTTGAGACGGCGATGGTCGCGGCCCCGATCGACTACGACGACCCCAACGGCGAGCAACTCGAACTCTTCGTGGCTCGACGCCTCGCCGACGACCCGGAGCATCGCATCGGCTCGTTGCTCATCAACCCGGGCGGCCCCGGTTTCGGTGGGAGCGACTTCGCGTTCTACGCCGATCAGATCTTCGAAACCCGGCTGCTCCGATGCTTCGACATCGTCGGCTGGGATCCGCGGGGCACCGGGCTGAGCGAGCCGTACATCGACTGCATCGACGACTACGACCCGTACTTCGCCGAGATCGACATCACCCCTGACAACGACACCGAGCGGCGTGACCTCATCGCCAAGTCGCAGGAGTTCGCCGACCGGTGCATTGAGGAGAACGACGCGATCGCTTTGCATGTCGGCACGAACAACTCCGCGCGTGACATCGACCTGTTGCGAGAGGCTCTCGGTGAGGACCGCACCTCCTATTTCGGGTTCTCCTACGGCAGCGAGCTCGGCGCGACATGGGCGACGCTCTTCCCGTCGACGGTGCGAGCCGCGGTGCTCGACGGTGCTTCCGATCCCGACGCTGACTCGTTGGAGTCGTCGGTGCAGCAGCTCACCGGCTTCGAGGCGTCACTCGAGACGTTTCTCGCGCAGTGCTCGGCCGATCCCGGTTGCGCCTTCCACAGTGATGGTCGCGCGGCCGAGGAGTTCGACGTGCTGATCGCATCGCTCGACGCCGATCCCGTGCCGACGCGCCCGGGACGCCCGCAGGCGAACCTCGCGGTGGCGATCAACGGGGTGATCCAGGCGATGTACTCCGAGGGGTACTGGCCGCGGCTCGCTCGTGCGCTCGCCTCGGCCCGATCCGGTGACGGTTCGGGGCTGCTCGACCTCCACGACTCGTATTACCAGCGGTATCCCGACGGCACCTATGGCAACGAACTTGAGGCGTTTCAGACGATCTCGTGCGCCGACACCGACGAGCGCCGGACGGTGGCCGAGGAGGACGCCTCGGTGTCGCTGTTCAGGGAGGTCGCGCCGCGCCTCGTGCCGGAGGGGTCGACCGGCGGGTACTTCTGCACGTTCTTCCCGACAGCGGGCGACCCGCGGATCGAGATCACTGGAGAGGGGGCCGGGCCGATCGTGGTGATCGGCACCACCGGTGATCCGGCGACCCCGCTGACCTCGACGATGGCGATGGCGGACGCTCTCGAGGACGGCCGTCTCGTGGTGGTGGAGGCCGAGCAGCACACCGGCTACGGAGTGAACGATTGCGTCGTCGATCTGGTGAGCAACTATCTCGTCGACCGCGTCGCGCCCGACGACGACACCGAATGCGCCTGATCGTCGGGGGTCGTCCCGAGGTGAACCTCAGGGTTTGACTGGCGGAAGGAGTGGGATTCGAACCCACGGAGACCCGAAGACCTCAACGGCTTTCGAGGCCGTCCCATTCGTCCGCTCTGGCATCCTTCCGTCGACGGAGGCTATCGGGAGGGTTCCCGATGGGGAACGG
>JAYQAE010000165.1:0-4291 GCA_038136655.1 Ilumatobacteraceae bacterium | reverse complement strand
CGACCGCCCGGTAGTAGTAGGCGGCGAGCGCGAGTCCGAGGATCGCGGACGCAGCGGCGAGGTAGGGGATCATGTCCACGGTGTGAGGGCCTCCTGTGGGCGGGGTCTGGGCGCGACCGGTCGGGTCGGCCCGATGAGTGACCCAATGATGCTAGGCGGTGGTCACCGTCTCCAACCCGGACACCGACTTCGCCGTGGATCCGTCGACCCGGCCGTAGGAGGTGGTGCGCTGGGTGAGGCGGCGTCCGAGGGGCGCCACAAGCTCGCTGAAGGCTGAAAGGTCCATCGCCTGCCCGTGGCTCGCCCCAGCGGCGCGCGAGATGTTCTCGTCCATCAGGGTGCCTCCGAGGTCGTTGCATCCGGCCCGGAGCAGCTGGCGTGCCGCGGAGGCCCCGATCTTGACCCATGACAGCTGGATGTTCTCGATCACGCCGCGGTAGGCGATTCGGGCGATGGCGTGCACGAGGAGAGTCTCTCGGAAGGTCGGTCCTCGCCGGGAGCGACGCTGGAGATAGATGGGCGACGCCATGTGCACGAACGGCAGGCCGACGAACTCGGTGAACCCGCCGGTGACTCGGGCGAGATCCCGGGTGCGCACGATGTGCCGTGCCCAGGACTCGGGGTGCTCGACGGCGCCGAACATCATGGTGATGTTCGAGTGGAGTCCGACCTCGTGGGCGGCGGCGTGGCAGTCGAGCCACTGGTCGGTGGTGATCTTGTCGGGGCAGAGGATCTCTCGTATCGGGTCGTCGAGGATCTCGGCGGCGGTTCCAGGCAGCGAGGAGAGCCCGGCGTCGCGGAGCCGCCCAAGGTAGGTGACGAGGTCCTCTCCGAGTCGGCGGGCACCTTCGGTGACCTCGAGGGCGGTGAAGCCGTGGATGTGCAGGCTCGGCGCCGCCTCTCGGACCGCCCGGGTGACGTCGATGTAGTAGTCACCGTCGAAATCGGGGTGGATGCCGCCCTGGAGGGTCACCTCGGTGGCGCCGAGGGCTTCGGCCTCGCGCGCTCGTTCAGCGATGTCGTCGAGGGTGAGCAGGTAGGGGGTGCCGCGAAGGTTGAGCGACATCGGCCCCTTGGAGAAGCCGCAGAATCGGCACTTGAACGTGCACACGTTCGTGTAGTTGATGTTTCGGTTGTGGACCCAGGTGACGGTGTCGCCGACCGCCTCGTGACGCAGCTCGTCGGCCAGTTCGGCGACGGCCACCACCTCGGGCCCTCGGGCGGAGAACAGGGTGACGAGGTCGTCGTGATCGGCGGTCTCACCCGCGCGCACGCGATCGATCACCCGCTGGACAGGTCCGTCGGAGCGGGAGGCGGTGCCGGGGATCAGGGTGGCGGGCTCCTCGGTGGCTCCCGAGTACCAGGCGGTCGAGCGGTGTCCGATGAGCACCACCTCGGCTCCGTCGTGAACGACATCGGCAGCGGTCGCTCGTTCGGGCCAGATCTCCCCGGGGTCGTCGCGGCCGAGCCCCTCGGCGTCGCTTCGGTCGAGCACGGCGAAGTGGAGGTTCGGGTCGATCCACCGGCCGGGGTTGAGCGCGTGCTCCGGATGCACGGTGAGTCGGGGCGCGAGTGTGTGTCCGGCGGCCTCGGTCACGTGGCGCAGGCGATCGAGCGCCGGCCAAGGACGTTCCGGGTTGACATGGTCGGCGGTCACCGGCGACACGCCACCCCAGTCGTCGATACCGGCGGCTATGAGCGGGGCGAAGTCGTCGGAGAGGTTGGGCGGCGCCTGCAGATGGATCTCGTCGGGGAGGATCAGGCGGGCGGCGGCGATCGTCCAGAGGAACTCGTTGGTGTCGCAAGGTGGCTCGTCGCGCATGGCGGTGCCGGGTTTCGGCAGGAAGTTCTGGACGATGACCTCTTGGACGTGGCCGTGCCGGAGGTGGCTCTCGGAGATGGCCCGGAGGGCGGCCAGCCGGTCGACTCGGTTCTCGCCGATTCCGATGAGGACGCCGGTGGTAAACGGGATCGACAACTCTCCGGCCCATTCGAGGGTGGCGAGTCGCCGCTCGGGGGTTTTATCGGGGGCGCCGCGATGGCAGGGGAGGTCGTCGCGCAGGGTCTCGATCATCATCCCCTGGCTCGGGCTGACGGAGCGGAGGAGGGCGAGTTCGTCTCGGCTAATGGCGCCGGCGTTGGCGTGGGGCAGGAGTCCGGTCTCGTCGAGGACGAGCCGGGCCATCTCGTGCAGATAGTGGATGGTGGAGTCGAAGCCGTTGAGCTTGAGCCAGTCGCCGGCGACGGAGTAACGCTCCTCGGGCGCCTCGCCGAGGGTGAACAGCGCCTCGTGGCATCCGGTGCGTGCGCCATGCCTTGCGATGGCGAGCACCTGCTCGGGGGTCAGGTAAGGAGAGGCGAGCCGGGCGGGAGGTTGGGCGAAGGTGCAGTAGCCGCATGAGTCGCGGCAGAGCATGGTGAGGGGGATGAAGACCTTGGGGGAGTAGGTGACCCGGGTGCCGAAGGCGCTATCGCGTCGGGCGGCGGCCTCGGGCATCAGGTCGGTGGCGGACGCCTCGAGGAGGAGGCGATCGTCGGTCATGGCCGAACCCTAGCCGAGTGGGTTCTGTTTCAGAACTGTTGAGCGGGGGTCCCGTAGGATCAGGTCATGAGCGACGGGCCCCGAGACCAGGGAGGTGAGGCGATCGAGCGCACCCTCCGGGTGATCGGCGATCGCTGGTCGATCCTGATCGTGCGCGCCGGTCTCCGCGGAATTCGGCGTTTCGACGACTTCTGCGAGGACCTCGGCATCGCCCGCCCGATCCTCACCGAGCGGCTTCGGCGTCTCGTCGACCACGGGGTGATGACCAAGGTCCCGTACCAGCGGAACCCGGTGCGCCACGAGTACCGGCTGACTGAGGCCGGCGTCGCCCTGTCGCCGGTGCTGGTCGCTCTCGTCCGATGGAGCGAGGACCACGGCGATGGGGAAGGGCAGACGGTGTCACTCGTGCACGCCCCATGCGGAACGGAGTTGGAACAGGCCTTCTGGTGCCGCACCTGCGCCACCACCTTCGGTCCGACGGCCATCCGTGGAGTCGACCGTCGCGTGCCGAATGGCACCCCCGAGGCCACCGAGGATGCGTCGGAGGATGCGCCGGAGCCCGAGGCCGGGCACTAGTTTCTCGGCTATGTCGCAGACGATGCAGCGCGGTCCGGTGTCCGGCACCGCGGTGAAGAAGACGACCTCCCGCAAGCCGTTCCTCCTCGATCTCTACGGCACCGCGGTGGGCAAGAAGTACGTGATGGCGATCACCGGCATCATCGGGATCCTCTTCATTATTGGCCACATGGTCGGCAACTTGAAGGCCTACATCGGACTCGTCGAGCACGACGGTGAGATGGTCTACGACCTCGACGTGTACGCCGAGTTCCTCCGCGAGCTGCTCGTGCCGATCCTGCCCCACGGCTACGCCCTGTGGGGTTTGCGGCTCGGCCTGATCGCCGCGCTCGCGCTCCACCTTCACGCCGCCTACTCGCTCACCGTGATCAACCGTCGCGCCCGTCCGGTGCGTTACCAGGGCGCCCGCGACTACCAGGTCGCCAACTTCGCCAGCCGCTCGATGCGCTGGACCGGAATCCTCGTGGTGGTGTTCATCGCTTGGCACTTGGCCGATCTCACGTGGGGTTGGTTGAACCCCGACTTCGAGTACGGGGCGGTCTACCGGAACCTCGACGCGAGCCTCAGCCGACTTCCGGTTGCGGTGCTGTACATCGCCGCCAACATCGCGCTCGGCATCCACCTGTTTCACGGGGTGTGGAGCCTGTTCCAGTCGATGGGATGGAACAACCCCCGTTTCAACCGCTGGCGTCGTTCGATCGCCACGGGAATCGCGACCGCTGTCGTTGTCGGGAACGTCTCGTTCCCGATCATGGTGCTGGCCGGCGTCATCCAACATCCCGCGGTCTGACCTGAGACGACAACGCCTTAACGAACGCGCACACGTGACCGGAAGGAACACGACATGAGCATGACCCTCGACCGACCCACACTCGACTCGAAGATCCCCGAAGGCGCGCTCGCCGACAAGTGGGACAACTTCAAGGCCAACGAGAAGCTGGTGAACCCCGCGAACAAGCGGAAGTTCAAAGTGATCGTGGTCGGCACCGGTTTGGCTGGCGCGTCCGCGGCTGCCACCCTCGCCGAGCTCGGCTACCAGGTCGACGCCTTCACGTTCCACGACTCGCCGCGTCGCGCCCACTCGATCGCCGCCCAGGGCGGCATCAACGCCGCGAAGAACTACCGCGGTGACGGCGACTCGGTGCACCGCCTCTTCTACGACACCATCAAGGG
>JAYQAE010000164.1:0-4353 GCA_038136655.1 Ilumatobacteraceae bacterium | reverse complement strand
CCCACCATCTCGCCGTGGGCCGGTTCCCAGAACTCGTCCTGGTCGGCGCGGGCCGGAGGGCCGTAGAGGCCGAGGTCGAACAGCGGCATGCGGCGCGCGAGTTCGTCGCGATCCCAGTACTCATACGGGATGCCGAGCTCGTCCCAGATGGGCCGCACCCGGGTGTGGTGCCCCGGGTCGTGGGCGATAAGCAGAGCCATGCCACAGCGCACAAACTTGGCGTAGCCGCTCTCGTCGGCGGTGCCGATGTGGTGTTCCCAGTCGGCCCAGTAGTGCATGCCCTCCCAGGCAGCGGCCACCCCGGTTGTCGTTGAGTACGAGAATCGGATGACGGCGCTCGAGGCGCTGGTGGAGCCGAATCCAGCGGCTGGTGCCTTGTCGACGGTGAGGGTGCGCCATCCTCGGCGGGAGAGCTCGTGGGTGACGGCGGTGCCGATCACTCCGGCTCCGATGATGACGGCGTCGTAGCGACTGTCGGTCATGGCGCGAGTCTCCCAGATCGGTCGGGTCGGTCCCGACCCGCTCAGCGAACGAGGTCGATGGTCGGTGGGGTCGGGTTCTCCGCCGCTCCCCAGCGGGCCGCCGGATCGCGTGGGTCGTCGCCGATTGGGATGGTGATCTCGGCGAGGGTGTCGAGGGTCATGCAGTCGGCGAGCATCCGGTGGAAGCGGTTGAGGGGCTCCTCGAAGCGTGGGCTGAGGGGGCCGGCCGGCACGGCGCCGTGGGTGAGGCCGCGTTGGGCGCGCTCGACGATGTCGATGTCCTCGGCGTTGACCGAGAGCCAGAAGTCACGGGTCGCGTCGTGGGCGCCCTGTTCGATCGGAGCGGGGGTGAACATGGTGCAGGTCTCCCGGGTGAGGCCGGGGGCGATGGGGTCGAGGCGCATGAGCCAGATGTGGTTGGGCAGAACGGAGAGGATGACGTTCGGGAAAAGCGCCACGAAGCGTCCGCTCACCGCGTCGGATGCGTCGAGGTCGGCGGCCGGCGGGAGTTGGAGCCAGTCGTCTCGCTGATCACCCGACACCGGGGTGGTGGTCTGACCGCAGTACATGCCGGGCCCCTGGTAGCGGTAGTGGTCGGCGACCCGGGAGACCTTGGCGAGCTCAGGGTGAACCCAGCCCAGGTGGTAGTACTCCTGGAAGTTCTCGGTGATGAGCTTCCAGTTGGCGTGGATGTCGAGGCTTTGCTCGTGGCACACCTGCCAGGTGTCGAGCCGGTAGCCGCCCATACGGTCGTCGAGGTCGCCGATCCAGGTCTCGAGTGCCGGGGTGGCCGGGTCGAGGCAGGCGAGGAGCAGCGGTCCCCAGGTGGCGACGCGCACCGGCACCAAGTCGAGGTCGGCGGGGGTGTCGGTCCGGGGAACCTGGTCGAACAGCGGGGTGGAGCGCAGTTGTCCGTCGGTTGCGTAGGTCCAGCGGTGGTAGGGGCAGCGGATCGTGCCGGCGATGTCGCAGTCGGCTTCGGCGAGTTCGGTGCCGCGATGACGGCAGGCGTTCAGCATCGCGTGGAGCTCACCGTTGGCGTCTCGGGTGATGAGCACCGACCGCGATCCGAGGCGCCGCACGAGCAGGCGCCCGGGCTCGGCGACCTCGTTCGCGGTGCCGACGCACACCCAGGCGCGCTCGAACACGCGTCGACGCTCGATCTCGAACGCTTCCTCGTCGGTGTAGAGATCGGGGGCGAGACCCATTGCCTCGGTGACCGCGCGTCGGGTGCCCACCCACGCCTCGTCGGTCGTCCAGTCGGTCGCCGTCATGTCACCCCCTCCCGCTCGGCTGGCCGAGAGTCCACACCGACGGCGTCGGCCGTGTCAAGCAGATCAGCTGGTGAGCCCGCCGACGGAGAAGATCTCCGACGCGCTGCCGTCGGTCGCGGCGATCACCCTCGCCAGCTCCGCGGTGTTCTCGACCACGCGGTCGCCGTCGGCGCGGGTGTGGGCCACCGAGAGCGTCCATGACTCGCTCTTGCCCCACGGGGCCGTGAAGACGCCGCGGTTGTGCTGCATGAGGTAGTTCAGGTGGCAGATGGCGGTGTCGACCTCGAGGAACTCGCGATAGTTCGTCGGGCGCTGGTCGTGGATGACGACGGAGCCTTTGAATCCGTGCACGGTGCCGTAGGAGGCGAGACCCTGTTCGGCGAGCGCGTCCTCGCAACCGGTCAGCATCGCGCGGCCGATCGCCTCGGCCTCGGTGTAGGCCTCGGGCACGAGCACCTCGGTGAGCACCGCTCGGGCGGCTGCCATGGTGAGTGGGTTCCCATTGAAGGTGCCGACCTGGTCGTAGCGGCCGTCGTTGATGGCCGACATGACCTCCTCGGTGCCGCCGATCGCTCCGCAGGGCACGCCCCCTCCGAGGGCTTTGGCGAGGCACACGATGTCGGGGGTGACGCCGAAGAGCTCGGTCGCGCCGCCCCAGGCGATGACGAGACCGGTCTTGACCTCGTCGAACACGAGCAGCGAGCCGTTGCGTCGGGTGAGGTCGCGGAGGCCCTCGAGGTATCCGGGCAGGGGCGGGATGATCCCGGCGTTCATCATCATCGGTTCGATGATCAACCCGGCGATGTCGTCGCCCTCGGCCTCAAAGAGGCGCTCAGCCGCCTCGAGGTCGTTGAAGGGGAGGATGCGCACGAGTTCGGCGAAGGCGGTCGCGACTCCGGCACCGGGTTCGCGCGAGGGGTCGTCGACAGGTCCGAGGTCGTCGAGGGAGCGCCAGATGGAGACGTTCACCAGGTCGTGGTGTCCGTGGTAGGAGCCCTCGATCTTGACGACGAGGTCGCGGCCGGTGATGGCGCGCATGAGATGGATGGCGTCCATGGTGGCCTCGGTGCCCGAGTTGCAGAATCGCCACTGGGGGAGTCCGAATCGATCGGCGAGGGCGGAGGCGACGATGATCGCGTCCTCGACGGGTTGGGCGAAGTGGGTGCCCTGGGTGACGCGTTGCTGGACGGCTTCGACCACGCTCGGGTTGGCGTGGCCGACGACGTTCACTCCATAGCCGGCGTGGTAGTCGACGTAGCGGTTGCCGTCGGCGTCCCAAACGTGCGCGCCTTCGCCCCGGTCGATCCACACCGGGACCGGGCGAGTGCTCGACCAACTCGAGGTGACACCGCCAGGCATCACGTCGACGGCCTGCTCGTGGAGGGCCCGGGATCGGGAGGTTCGGGAGAGGAAGCGCGACTCCTCGGCGAGGATGGCGGCGTCGATGGTGGAGTGGGTCCTGGTGGTCATGGCGATACCGTCCTGAAACTTACTGACTAGTCAGTCAGCATAGCCACCAACTGATGCCCGCTGAACCTCCAATTCACGCCGACCGATGTTGCACCTAGGATCCGCTCGTGGCCCGCGACGCTGATGCTCGCAAGTCAGCCATCCTCGCCGCGGTGGCCGAGGTGATCGTCGAGATTGGTTTCACGGCGATGACCGTCGCCGACGTGGCTCGCCGAGCCGAGGTCTCCACGGCGCTCGTGCACTACCACTTCTCGTCGAAGTCGGATCTCATCCGCGCTGCGATCTCGGTGGCTGGTGAGGAAGAGCGCTCCTCGCGCGAGGCGATCGCCGCCCGTGACGCCTCCGCACAGGACCGCATCGCCGAGATGTTGATCGGCTCGCTGCCTGAGGGCCCCGACGATCCGACCTGGCTGCTGTGGATCGAGACCTGGGGTGAGATCCGACGCCTGCCGGAGGTGCGCCGTCTCATGGAGGATCTCGACCGACACGAGCTGGAATCGATCTCGGCGCTCATCGTCTCGGGTCGCGCGAATGGCGAGTTCGCTTGCGAGGACCCGGTGGCCACGGCGCAGCGACTCGTGGCTTTGCGCGACGGCCTTGCCGTCCAGCGAACGTTGTTCAGCGCCTCCGCCGTGGAGGACGCGGCGCGCCTGTTGCGCAGTGCCATGTCGCGCAACCTCGGGTTGCCTTCGGACGACCCGTTCTGACTCGTTGTCGTCTGCGATGACGGTGAGGCGCGGCACCGACGCCGATGGGACACTGCTTCGGTGAATGACACCGCGCTCTCGTTGCCCGAACCGGGTCGTGAGCCAGCGGAGGCGTTCGTGGCGGAGTTCCTCGCGGACCTGGTCGATGGTGAGGCGCGCGGATCGGATCGCTTCCGGGGCGGACAGGTGGCCGCTGACGCGGCGCTGCACTCCTTCGATGTCGCCGGTTACGCCTCGCGGCGCAACGAGGTGCTGCCGGAGTTCGCTCGTGGGGCGTCGGGCCTATCGCCCTACATCCGTCATGGCCTCATCACGCTGCGCCGAGCCTGGGATCACGTCGCCGGCGGGCCGGGCAAAGATGTTGAGAAGTTCCGCGACGAATTGATGTGGCAGGAGTACGCCCGCCATTGGTATCTGCGC
>JAYQAE010000163.1:0-4394 GCA_038136655.1 Ilumatobacteraceae bacterium | reverse complement strand
CCCGAGCCCGGCTGGGCGAGCGGGGAGGTGTGCATCGAGATGACCGCAGCCCTCAACTCTCCCCTCCTCACTGATCGGGACGCAGCGACCGGCTGGCCGCTAACAGAGGGGAACGCTACTGAGGGTCGTTTCCATTCCCGTCGGAGAAGAGGGCGTCCACGTCGACCTCACCGTCGCGATAGCGGCGCGCGAGTTCGGCGCTCAACGCGTCGATTCGCTCGAACCGCTGCCTCCGATCGTCGGAGATCGCCCGTTCGAACGCCTCCAGAGCGCCGATCAGACCGGAGAGATCGTCGTCGCTCAAGCCACCCAACCGTGAGAAACCAAGATCGGCGCAGATCTGATCGAGTTCGCGCGCCCGCTCGTCGTCACCCATGTCGAACCGCTCCTCGCGCGGAGGTCGCGGCGCACCGCTCGCCGGGGTCCGAGGACGCAACTGGTTTGACAGCACGCGACGCAACTCGCCGGAGATGTCGGGGTCGACGGCCTCGACGACTCCCTGGGCAGCCAGCACCCGACGCGCCGCCTCGGCGCGAGCGAGGTCGAGGCGTGCCTGCGCAGCCCGGCGTACATACGACACGACGTCGTCGGCGTCCTGCAGAGCGGAACGCTCGGCGCGCAGATCGGTGAGGCTGAGCGCCGTGGGATCGCCGGCACCGGTGTCGCTCATCGCGCACCTCCCGACACCGGCGGCAGCACCGCCACCTCGTCCTGGTCGGTGACCGGGTGACCCGACTCGGCCGGGTCACCGTTCACCCAGATCCGGCACGACGGCAACACCTCGGCGAAACGCTGCCCGTAGCGGTCGACGGCTGCTCGGAGGACAGCGTCAACGTCGGCGCCCTCCACGGAGTCGCGCCCGGTTCCCGCCGCCTCTCGCGCGGCCGCGAACAGTCTGAGCACCGGCACGAGCACATCGTACCCACCGGCTTGGAGCGGCTCCGGCGACCGCCACTACCCTCGGCGCGCGTGAGCGCGAGCGTTGCGGGTGATCCGCGGACCACCGGATCCGACGCCTCGCTGCTCGTCCTTCGGCACGGCCAGAGCCTGTGGAACGCCCGCGCCAAATGGCAGGGCAGCGCCGACATCGATCTCAGCGATCTCGGCCGCGATCAGGCACGACGGGCAGCAATCGCACTCGTTGACGCTGACATCCGCTTCGGCGCGGTCGTGTCGAGCCAGCTGTCGCGGGCCGCCGAGACGGCGCGGATCATCGCCGCCCACCTCGACCTCGACCCACCCCGCATCGACGACCGCTGGCGGGAGGCCCACGCCGGGGAGTGGCAGGGGCTGACACCCGATGAGATCCGCCGTGACTGGCCCGGATACCTCGACGAGCATCGCCGCCCACCCGGGTTCGAGCCGGTGGAGGAGGTCGTCGCGCGAGCGTTGGAGATCTCCTCCGAACTGCTCCGCGACGCGATCGGACGCGCGCCGACCCTGGTCGTGTCGCACTCGGGCGTGATTCGCGCGCTGCGACGCCACCAGGGACTGCCGGCCGATCGGGTGCCAAACCTCGGCGGCACCTGGATCCATCTGGTGGGCGGCGAGGTCGTCGTTGGCGAGGATTTCGATCCGCACGCCGCGCCGGCGTCGAGCGGATTCGATGAGGACGCGGGTGATGAACCGACCCGAGTCGGCTAGGGCGGGCCGGTAGCCTCACTCACTCGTGGGAACGGCAAAACGCGAACGCAAGAAGGCCAACCGAGCAGCACGCCAGCAGCGGGAGGTCCGGCGAGAGCGACTGGTCGGCGCTCGCCGTCGCGCGACCCGTTGGGGCGTCGTGCTCATCGGGGCGATCGGAGCGGTCGTCGCGATCGCCGCGATCGGCGGCGCGTTCTCGGGTGACGACGAGGCGGTGAACCAGCGGGTCGATGATCCGACCACCGAGGTCGTCGAGGACGTCACCACCGTGACCGACGCCGGCGACGCGAGCGGCGAGGCGTGCCCCGCGACCGACGGCTCCACTGAGCAACGCCGTGAGTTCGACAGCTATCCGCCGATGTGCATCGATGAGGCGGGCGCCTACTCCGCGGTGATCGAAACCAACTTCGGCAACCTGACGGTCGACCTCGACCCGGCGACCGCGCCACTGACGGTCAACAACTTCGTCACGCTCGCCCGCTACCGCTATTTCGACGACACGGTCTGCCATCGCATCATCCCCGACTTCGTGGTGCAGTGCGGCGACCCGACGGCGACCGGCACCGGCGGGCCCGGTTATCGCTTCCCCGATGAGCTCCCTGGCGTCGGCGACTACCAGATCGGCTCGCTCGCCATGGCGAACAGCGGGCCCGACACCAACGGCAGCCAGTTCTTCATCATCTCGGGCGAGCGCGGTGCCGCGCTGCCGCCGAACTACAGCCTCTTCGGGCAGGTGACCGAGGGCCTCGACGACACGTTGGTCGCTCTCGACGCGGTCGGGAACCCGGAGTCCAACGGCGTGCCGCCGCTCGAAGAAGTGCGCATCCTGTCGGTCACCATCAACGAGGGCTGACACGCGTCGAGTCAACGGCGGTCGTTCAGCGGCCCGTGTGACCGAAGCCGCCGCCGCGGTCGTGGCCATCGAGCGCGTCGACCACTCGCCACTCGACCTGCTCGACTCGTTGCACCACGAGTTGCGCGATCCGGTCACCCCGATCGAACTCGAACGGCTCCGACGGGTCGGTGTTGACGAGCACCACCTTGATCTCACCTCGGTAAGCGCAGTCGATGAGACCTGGGGCGTTCACCACCCCGATGCCGTGGCGAAGGGCGAGGCCCGATCGGGGCAGTACGAATCCGGCGTATCCGAGCGGTAGGGCGATCGCGATGCCGGTCGGCACCAGCAGTCGTCCGCCGCCTGGTTCAAGTCGGCCACCCTCGCGAGCGTGCAGGTCGAGTCCGGCGTCGCCATCGTGGGCGTAAGCGGGAAGCGGGAGGTCAGGATCGAGCCGAACGATCTCGATCCCGATCGACGCGCGACCGTCAACGGGGGAAAGGTCTCCGGGCGACTCGCTCACATGACGAGCGTAGGCTCCGACGCGTGAGCGGACGCCCTCCCTCGGTCGATGCGCTGGCGCGCACCATGCGCGATCTGCCTCGAGCCGACCGGCTGCCCCACGCGGTGCTCGTCGACCTCGCGCGAGCCGCGATCGCCTCGGGCGACTGGTCATCGTCGATACTCGAGTCGGCTGTGGCGCGGTTCGCTGATTCCCTCGTGACCGAGGTGATCAACGCGACCGGTGTGCTGCTCCACACGAATCTCGGACGGGCGCCGTTGCCGCCCGCTGTGCGCTCGCGCACCATCGAGTTCGATCTCGGCTCGGGCCGTCGCGGCTCGCGTCAGACCGGCGTCGGCCGACTGCTCGGGTTGCTCTGCGGAGCCGAGAGCGCCCTCGTGGTCAACAACAACGCAGCGGCGGTGATGTTGGTGGCGGCCGCGCTCGCCGATGGCCGTGAGGTCGCGGTGAGCCGTGGTGAGGCCGTCGAGATCGGCGGATCGTTCCGCGTGCCTGAAGTCATCGAACGGTCGGGCGCGCGTCTCGTCGACGTTGGCACCACCAACCGCACTCGGGCCGATGACTACCGGCGCGCGATCACCCGCCCCGGGGCTGATGTCGCCTTGATTCTGAGTGTGCACCCGTCGAACTACCGGATCGAGGGGTTCACCGAGCGACCCGAGGTGCGCGAGCTCGCTGCCCTCGGCGTGCCGGTCGCCGTCGACATCGGCAGCGGCCTCGCGGATGCCGACACGCCGTGGCTCGCCGGGGCTCCCCCCGTGTGGTTGACCGATGAGCCCGCCGCCCGGCAGACCCTCGAAGCGGGGGCTGATCTCGTCACCTTCTCCACCGACAAGCTGCTCGGTGGACCCCAGGCGGGGGTGATCGCGGGACGGGCCGAGTTGGTCGCCAAGTGCGCCCAGCATCCATTGATGCGCGCTCTTCGCCCCGGGTCGCTCGTGATCGAGTCGTTGCAGACCACGGTGATGGCCCTGCTCGATCGTCGTCCCGACGATGTCGCGTTCTGGTCGATGGTGTCGGCACCGGTCGCCGAGTTGCGCACCCGCGCGGAACGGATCACCGCGGCCTGCCCCGAGGGCGTCTCCGTTGTGGATCTCGAATCGCTGCCGGGTGCCGGATCGGCACCCGGTCGGGGGATCCCCTCGGTTGGCCTCGCGCTCGACGGCGACCTGACCTCGAAGCTTCGGCAAAGCGCGGTGCCGGTCATCGCCCGTCTCGACGATGGCCGCACAATGCTCGATCTGCGTTCGGTTAGTCCGGTCGACGACGGCACGGTCATCGCCGCGATCACCTCAGCGCTCCGATGACGCGGAACAGCGACTCCGCGGTCGACCCGCATCGCATCGTGGTGACCGCCGGTCACGTCGACCACGGCAAGTCGTCGCTGGTGCG
>JAYQAE010000162.1:0-4426 GCA_038136655.1 Ilumatobacteraceae bacterium | reverse complement strand
GTCGGAGCCGGGCCCGCTGGGGCGGCGGCCGCGCTCACTCTCGCGGGTGCCGGTCGCCCGGTCACGGTCATCGACCGGGCAGTGTTCCCCCGCGACAAGTGCTGCGGTGACGGGCTCACCACCCTCGCCCTTCGGGAGCTGGAATCTCTCGGCCTCTCTCCTTCCACCGTGCCGAACTGGATGACGGTCGACTCAGCGCATCTGCGGACACCGTCGGGGCGCGCCTTCGACATCCCACTCCCCTCCGAGGGCATCTACGCCGCCGTGGCCCCGCGCGCCGATCTCGACAACACCCTCGTTGAGATGGCCATCGGAGCCGGAGCTGATGTCCGCCAGGGCTGGCGCCTCGAATCGGTCAGCCAGACGGCAACCGCCGTGCGAGTCGAAGTCGTCGATCCTGAGGAGACATCTCGGACCCTCGTGGCGGATCACGTCATCGCCGCTGATGGCATGTGGAGCCCGACCAGACGCCTGCTCGGATGCACGCCCGAGGGCTACCGAGGGGAATGGAACGCGTTCCGGCAGTACGTCGCCGATGTGACCGGCCCAGCGGCCGACCGACTCATCGTCTGGTTCGAACCGGACCTGCTTCCCGGTTACGCCTGGTCGTTCCCGCTCCCGGGTGGCCGAGCGAACATCGGTTTCGGGGTGCTTCGCGAGCATCAGCGGCGCGGGCGGGACATGGCCGGCCTGTGGCGTGACCTGCTCTCGCGAGACCACATCCGAGCTGCCCTGGGTGAAGGTCACCGCCTTGAGGACCGCCACACCGCGTGGCCAATCCCCGCCCGGGTGGACGAGATGCGTCTCTCTGCGGCGCGTGTGCTGTTCACGGGTGATGCCGCTGCGGCCACCGACGTGATGACCGGAGAGGGCATCGGTCAGGCGTTGCTCACCGGTCGACTCGCCGCCGAGGCAATCCTCGAACCCTCGTCGGCCGGCGTCACCGACACCTACGAGCGTCACGTTCGCTCGCACCTCTTCGCCGATCACCGCATGTCGCAACGCCTCGGCAAGGTGCTCGCCTCACGACGGGGCGCCGAGTTCGCGCTTCGTACGGTTGAGCGGAGCGGAAACTGGGGTCGGGCGAAGTTCGCTCGATGGATGTTCGAAGACGAGCCCCGGGCGCTGATGCTCACCCCGAGCCGCTGGCATCGACGGATGCTCCGCCGCGAGGGCGCCTGGGCCCGGCAACCGGCCGCCTGAACCAAACGCGGTCACGCCACCCCGATACGGTCGAGTCATGGCTGACCTTCTCGACCTCTCGGCGGAGATCATCGATGAGCAGCGCCTCGACATACCCGTCAATCGGGTGACCAACGAGCTGTCCGAGGTGGCCGACGGTCTCGCGGTTGTCGAGAGCTTCAGCCATTCCGTAGTCGTCGACACCGGTGACGGTCTGATCGCGTTCGACTCATCGGGCGGCGCGACCGGAGCCGCAGTGGTCGAGGCGATCCGCTCGTGGAATCCGGCACCGGTGCGACATCTCGTCTACACCCACGGGCACGCCGACCATGTTGGTGGCAGCGGCCACTTCGCCGCCGCCTACGGCCGTCCCGAGGTGACCGGGCACCGTCGCGTTCTCGACCGACTCGACCGCTACACCCTGACGAGCGACTGGAATCGGTTGATCAACGCCCGCCAGTTCGGCGGCACTCGGGGTGATCTCGGCTTGGGACTCGACAACGACGCCACCCGGGGATCGGACTTTCAGACCTTCCTGCCTGCTGAGACGTTGCGACCCGACCGCATCGTCGACGACCACGAAACCCTGATCGTTGGCGACACCGTCGTTGAGCTTCGGCACGCGCGCGGCGAGACCGACGATCACCTCTGGGCTTGGCTTCCCGATCGACGGGCGATCATGTCGGGAGACTTCCTGATCTGGAACTTCCCGAACGCGGGCAACCCCCAGAAAGTGCAGCGGTACCCCGACGAGTGGGCAGTCGCCCTCCGCGACATGATCGCGATGGGACCCGAGTTGCTGCTCCCCGCCCACGGCCTACCGATCGCCGGATCCAACCGGATCGCCCGCGTTCTCGACGAGGTCGCGACTGCCCTCGAGTGCCTCGTCGAGTCGGTGCTCGCCATGATGAACGCCGGCGCCCCGCTCGACGAGGTGATCCACTCCGAGCACCTCCCCGAGGGCACGCTCGCCAAGCCCTACTTGCGTCCGCTCTACGACGAGCCGGAGTTCGTGGTTCGCAATATCTGGCGTCTCTACGGTGGGTGGTGGGATGGGGCCGCGAGTCGCCTCAAGCCGTCACCCGACCGTCAGGTTGCCGCGGTGGTCGCCGAACTGTCCGGAGGCACCGACGCGCTGATCGCTCGGGCCCGCCTCGCCGTCGATCAGGGTGACCTTCGACTGGCGTGCCACCTAGTCGACTTCGCGGCCTGGTCGGCGGGCGATGATCCCGACGTCCATCGCGAACGAGCAGCGGTCTATCGGCTGCGACGCAGCGCCGAGTCATCACTCATGGCGAAAGGCATCTACGCGGCAGCGGCCCGCGAGTCGGAGTCGCTGCTTCCCGAGGGTGAACGGCGGCGCTAGGCCCCGGTCGACACGAGGAGTAGAGCGAGCAGGGCGAGGCCCATACCCGCCACCTGCGTTCGGACGACTCGCTCTCGGTCGATGATCATCGCAAGCGCGACCGTGGCCGCTGGGTAGAGCGAGACGATCGCCGCGACCACTGACAGCAACCCCTCTCGGACCGCCACCAGGTAGGTGACATTGGCCAGCATGATCAACACGCCGGCGCTCACCGCGTCGCGAACCGCGGAACTCTCGTAGACGACGGGCTTCCGGCGGGTGCTGCTGACGTGCACGATGAGGAGCATGGGGATCGTGATGAACCGCGCCGTCAGCAATGGCCACCAGCCGCTCTCGTCGCCCGAGCGCTCGAGAGCGACAAACCACAGCCCGAACGATGATCCGGCGATCACCGGCAAGGTGAGGGAGGCCGCGGTGACACGACC
Source organism: Ilumatobacteraceae bacterium (assembly GCA_038136655.1). GTDB lineage: Bacteria > Actinomycetota > Acidimicrobiia > Acidimicrobiales > Ilumatobacteraceae > Casp-actino5. The sequence goes on along the minus strand of JAYQAE010000162.1, from coordinate 1,453 downwards.
ATGAGGAAGCCCGACGAGGCCACCGATAAGCGCGACAGCGAGCAGGGCGATGACCGCGCCGAGCACCGCTGGTGCCCCCGGTCGCTCGCCGAGGAGCAGGCCGATCCCGACGGGGATGATCGCTGAAACCACACCGGTGACCGGAGCCGCCACGGTCATCGTCCCTCGGGCGAGGGCCGCGTAGAACACGACGACCCCGGTCACCCCACCGATCCCGGCAACCATTCCCCACAGGAGTGCCCGTGCGTCGAGAGCGACATCGTCGAGGAGCACAAATCCGGCGTAGACGACGCCGAGCAGGACATCACAGATCAGTCCGACGGTGACCGCTGGTAGTCGCCGTGCCGCTCGCCCACCGGCGTAGTCGGAGAAGCCGTAGAAGAGCGATGACAGAACAGCGAGCGTGACGATCACGACGGTCGTTCGCCAGCGACGTACTCAGTCGCCTGATCACCGCGAGCGAAGCCCAGCAGGCGCAGGCCAGCTCGAGATGCCGCCTCCACCGCCGCCGACGACGGCGCGCTGACCGACACCAATGCGGCGAATCCGCCGACGCACGCCTTCTGCACCATCTCGAAGCTCGCTCGCCCACTGACGAACAGGCCGAGATCACCGGCCGGCAGTCGGCCATCGCGGTACAACCGGCCAAGAACCTTGTCGACCGCGTTGTGTCGACCGACGTCCTCGGCCAGCGCGACGATCTGTCCATCGACGTCGAATGCGGCCGCTGCGTGCGAGCCGCCGGTCAGGGTGAAGAGTTCTTGGAGCGAGCGGGCACCGCCTGCCACCGCGATCAGCGTGGCCGAATCGAAGGTAACCGTCGGCGTCACGGAAGGGACCGAGGCGATCAGACCGGGCAGATCGGCCGTGCCGCACACCCCGCAGGACGACGACACCAAGCCAAGACGCCCGACCTGTTGGGGGAACAGATTTCCTGTGGTGACGAGTACGCGCGCCCCATCACCCTCGGTCTCGATGATCTCGACCACGGGCTCGCATCCCTGCGGGACGAGACCCTCGCAGAGAGAGAAACCGAGCGCCAAAAGTTCGTCGTCGCCCGGGGTCCTCATGGTCGTCGCGACCGAGACGGCATCCACCAGGATCTCAAGGGGCCCCTCAACGAGCACCGTGTCATCGACGGGGCGGTCGTCTCCGGCCCCGCGGCGGATGACAGTGACCCGCCGGGTTCCGCGAGCCTCTTTGCTGGATCCCATCGCGAGAGTCTGCCCGCTCAGCCATCGGCCGAGGCGAACGCGGTGACGAGCTCCTCATGGAGGCGCCGTACGAGCTCCACCTTGTCGATATAGGGACGGGCGGCCTCGCGGACGGTCATCCGATCGACCGCCCGCCACTCGCGCGCCGCGGCGAGCATCGCATCGATGTCGGTGCCGGTACGTCGATAAAAGGGGAAGTCATCCGGAAATACGTCGTCGTGACCTGAGACGACCGGCAC
>JAYQAE010000161.1:3220-4456 GCA_038136655.1 Ilumatobacteraceae bacterium | reverse complement strand
GGTCTCTCGGTGGAGGCGCTGCCGGTGCCGCATCGCGACGAGATCTCCGAGACCGTCGCCTATCGGGTGACGGGCCCCAGTCGGTCGGTGCTGTGGCTCCCCGACATCGACTCGTGGGACGCCTGGGACCGCGACATCGTCGAGGAGGTGGCGGCGGTCGATGTCGCCTTCGTCGATGCCACGTTCTTCGATGACGGGGAACTCGAACGGGATATGAGCGTGATCCCGCATCCGAGGGTGGTGGACACGGTGCGTCGCTTCGTCGACCGCGCCCCCGAACTCGCTTCGCGGGTTCGCTTGGTGCATCTCAACCACACGAACCCGGCGCTCCGGCCAGGTTCGCTGGAGCGCGCCTTCGTTGAAGCCGCGGGGGTGTCGGTCGCTCGGGTCGGCGAGCGCGTGACCCTCTGAGCGGCGTCGGCGAGACCCCTTTCGGTCGGGGTAGCGCGCGAAGTACCTTGTCGCGGTGACCGAGGTGCGGAGCCGTCCGCGACGTGAGCGCCGCACCCGATCAGTCGTCGGCGATCAGCCGGCGGCGATGCAGCCGCGCTACTCCCAGCCGTTGGCCCGCGTCATCTCCGATGATGAGGTCGAGGCGATCCATCTCGCCTCCCTCGAGGTGCTGAACCGCACCGGAATCGACATCCTGCACGCCGATGCTCGCGCCCGATTCGCGGCGGCTGGCGCCCGGGTCGACGGCGACCGGGTGCGCTTCGACCCCGAGATGGTGATGGAGCGCCTGGCGACGATCCCTTCCTCGTTCACGCTGCACGGCACCGCGCCGCATCGGGATCTCGTGATCGGCGACGGCCGCATCGTGTTCTCCTCGGTGGCGAGCGCCCCGAACTACGTCACGCTCGATGGTGTGCGTCGAGCCGGTGACCGCGACGGTTACCGCGACTTCCTCCGGCTCGGCCAGATGCTGAACGCGGTGCACATGTTCAACGGGTTCCCGGTGGAGCCCGTCGACCTGCACCCGTCGATCCGCCATCTGGAGACGGCCTGGGACGCTTACACGCTGAGCGACAAGCCGTTCCACATCTACAGCCTTGGCCGCGACCGCAACCTCGACGGGCTCGAGATGGCGCGAATCGCCCGCGGTGTCGACCACGACACCTTCGAGGCCGAACCGAGCCTGTGCAGCATCATCAACGCCTCATCGCCGCTGCGGTACGACGATCCGATGCTCGAGGGCATCATCCGGATGTCGGAGCGCAACCAGGTGATCATCATCAC
>JAYQAE010000161.1:1940-3120 GCA_038136655.1 Ilumatobacteraceae bacterium | reverse complement strand
GAGCACACCCAGAGCCGCTACACCACCGAGTTCCTGTCGCCGATGGTGAGCGACTGGCGCAACTGGGAGTCATGGCAACTCGCTGGCTCGCCGGACGCGCGCTCGCGAGCGAACGCGCTGGCGCGGGAACTCATCGCCGCGCACACCGATCCCGGTCTCGACGAGGCGATCCGGGCTGAACTGCGCGAGTTCGTCGACCGTAGGGTGGCCGAGGGCGGGGTCGCCACCGATTTCTGAACACCGCCGGTTCGACCGGCGCGACGCTCGGGGGGAGCGACATGAAGACACAGGCACAGGTCGTCGTGATTGGCGGGGGAGTGGTGGGCGCCTCGGTGCTCTACCACCTCACACTCGCCGGCTGGACCGACGTGATGATGGTGGAGCGCCGCGAGTTGACCCACGGGTCCACTTGGCACGCGGCCGGCGGTATGCACACCCTCAACGGCGATCCGAACGTCGCCGCCCTGCAGCGCTACACCGTCGAGCTCTACGACAAGATCCAGGCCGAGTCGGGTCGCGACTGCGGGATCCACATGACCGGTGGCCTGCAGTTGGCCGACACTCCCGAGCGCATGGACTACCTGCGCATGGCTCATGCCCGTGGTCGCTATCTCGGGATGGAGACCGAGCTCGTCACCCCGTCGGAGGCCCATGAGCTCGTGCCCTTCCTCGATCCGTCGTACTTCGTCGGGGCGATGTACGACAAGCACGAGGGTCACGTCGATCCGTCCGGTGTCACCCACGCCTACGCCGACTGCGCCCGGCAGCGTGGAGCGGAGATCAACCGGTACACCTGGGTGCACGCCATCTCGCGCGCTCCCGACGGCGGTTGGCATCTGCATGTGCACGACACCCGAGACGATGTCGATCTCGGGGTGATCCACTGCGAGCACTTCGTGAACGCCGGGGGACTCTGGGCGCGCGAGGTGGGTCGCATGGCCGGCCTCGAGATCCCGGTCCTCGCCATGGAGCACATGTATCTGCTCACCGAGGAGGTGCCCCAACTCGCCGAGTGGCGCGAGTCATCCAAGATGGTCGGCTTCCACGTCGTCGACCTCGGCGGAGAGATCTACATGCGCGAGGAGGGCAACAGCCTGCTGCTCGGCACCTACGAGAAGGGCGGGGTGCCCTGGTCGACGAGGACGACCCCGTGGGACTTCGAGGCGCAACTGCTCACCCC
>JAYQAE010000161.1:0-1840 GCA_038136655.1 Ilumatobacteraceae bacterium | reverse complement strand
GTTCCTCGACGGTCTGCTCGCCAACCGGATTCCGCCAGCGGGTCGGCTGGCGCTGTCTCCGATGCTGAATCATCAGGGCCGACTGATCGGCGACTTCACGGTCGGGTCGCTGTCGAGCGTGCTCGGTGACGAGCGGTTCGTGGTGTTCGGCTCCGGTGCCGCCCAGCACTATCACGAGCGGTGGTTCCGCGAGCTGATGCGTCTCGCTGGGGTGGAGTCCTCGGTTCGGCTGCGGGTGTTCGGTAACGATCTGTGTGGTCTCTCCGTCGCCGGTCCGGCCTCGCGAGATGTGCTGCGCGACCTCGTGGACGTGGATCTCGACGCGTTCCCGTTCCTGTCCTTTGCCGAGGTCCACGTCGGCGCGGTGCCGGTGATGCTTGGGCGGATCTCGTTCACCGGTGACCTCGGCTACGAGTTGTGGTGCGCCCCCGATTTCGTGGGCCAGCTCTTCGACCTGGTGTCGGCCGCCGGGGAGGGTCACGGGATGCGGCTCTTTGGTGGTCGTGCGCTCAACTCGTTGCGTCTCGACAAGGGTTGGGGGGCGTGGGCGACGGAGTACCGGCCGATCTACGACCCCTACGAGGCGAACATGGGTTGGAGCGTGCGCCTCGACAAGTCGTTCATCGGTCGCGATGCGGCGGAGGCGGCGTCCAAGGAGCCACCGAAGCGGCGACTCTGCCTGTTCTCCCTCGATGCCGGTGACGGCCCGGAGGCGGCGGACTGCATCGGCAACGAGCCGATCTGGCACGACGGCGAGGTGGTCGGTTGGGTGACCTCCGGTGGGTTCGCGCATCACAGCGGCCTCTCGATGGCTCTCGGTTATGTGCCAGGTGAGCACGCGGACAGCGACGGCCCGTGGGAGATCGAGGTGCTCGGGCGTCGCCGAGAGGCAACGCGCCTCGTCGAGCCGCCCTTCGACCCGGCCGGGTCGCGGATGCGCGCCTAGGCGATCAGCCGTGCACGCTCATCGATGAGCGTCGGTCGATCTCACGGTTGCGTCGGAAGGTGACCATCTCGAGGGGGAGCCCGGTGTGGGGTCCGTGGACCACGAGGGGGTCGGCATCGTGGTTGTGGCCGTTCTCGACGGCCTCGATGAGCTCGGCCATCATGAATCCGGCGACCCCGGCGTTCTTGAACTGGTTGCCGCTGGTGCCGATCGCGACGTAGAAGCCGTCGAGGTCGGTGCGGTCGTAGATCGGGATCCAGTCGTCGCTCCGGTCGTAGCGGTCGACCACTCCGCGCTTCTCGTGGGGGAGGGGCACACCGAGCGAGGGCATGCGCTTGTTGATTCGTAACGTGTTCGTCTCCCATCCCTCGTTGGTGAGCTCGCCGAGTTCGGCGTCGGGGTCGACGACCTCGCGCGGGTCGCAGGGAGGGTCGGTGGTGCCGACGAGGATGTTGTTGCCGGGTTGGGGTCGGAAGTAGATGCCGTTGTCGTCGTCGGCGACGGCGAACCCGACCTCGGTGAAGTCGGCGTCGGGTGGTCCCGGCACGTGGTAGGTCTCGTGACGGATGGCCTCGGTCTTGATGTTCATCGAGTCGTAGACCCCGGCGAGCCGGTTGATGTGCGAGCTGTGCGGGCCGGCCACGTTGACCACGACCCGGGCGTCGATACGCGAGCCGTCTGCGAGTTCGACTCCGGTGCAGCGTCCGTGCTCGGCGATGATCGCCACCACCTCGGAGCGGAATCGGAACTCGGCCCCGTTGGCCTCGGCTCCGCGCTGCAGGTTGTGGGCGGCGAGTTGCGGGTCGTCGACGTAGCCGGCGTCGGGGCTGAAGAGGGCCCCCACCATCTCGCCGTGGGCCGGTTCCCAGAACTCGTCCTGGTCGGCGCGGGCCG
>JAYQAE010000160.1:0-4513 GCA_038136655.1 Ilumatobacteraceae bacterium | reverse complement strand
CTCATCGGGCTTCAACGAGGCGGTGTCTGGCTTGCTGAACGCCTCGGGGAGGAGATCGCGAGAATCGGCGATCCCGTTCCGGTCGGGTCCCTCGACATCAGCTTGCATCGCGACGACATCGGCCGACGTCCGGTGGTGCCCGGGTCGGTGAGCTCACTTCCCTCGGAGATCGACGGTGCGCGCGTCGTGCTCGTCGACGACGTGCTCTACACCGGCCGTTCGGTCAAAGCGGCCCTCGATGCTCTCAACGATTACGGGCGTCCCGACTCGGTCCAACTCGCGGTCATGGTCGATCGGGGTCATCGCGAACTTCCAATCCGCCCTGACTTCGTTGGCAAGAACCTTCCCACCAGCCTCGGTGAATCGGTTGAGGTGGACCACGAAGGCGTGGTCATCATCGACGCGAGCGACACCGACGAGCACGACGAGGGTGATCGATGATGGCGGTTCGTCACCTCCGGGGTATCGCCGATGTCGGCGTGGAGGGACTGCTCCGGTTGCTCGATCTCACCGATCACATGGCCGAGGTTGGTCGACGGGCTAACCCGAAGGTGCCCGCCCTTCGCGGTCGGACCGTGTGCAATCTGTTCTTTGAGGACTCGACGAGGACTCGAATGAGTTTCGACACGGCGGCCAAGCGGTTGAGCGCCGACACCATGACGCTCGCGGTCGGTTCGTCGAGCGTGAACAAGGGTGAGAGCCTCCGGGACACGGTCGAGACGCTCGAGGCGATGGGGGTCGACGCCTTCGTGATCCGACATCGCTCGTCGGGCGTGCCCTGGCGCATCTCCGAGTGGAGCGATGCCAGCGTCATCAACGCCGGTGACGGCTGGCACCAGCACCCGACCCAAGCGCTCCTCGACCTCTACACCATCCGATCAGCACGCGCGGCGCTTGGTGCGCAGGGCTTCGAAGGTCTCCGCGTCGGGATCGTCGGCGATATCCGGCACAGCCGAGTTGCCCGGTCGCTGACCGAGGCACTCGGGTTGCTCGGAGCCTCGGTGCTGCACATCGGCCCGCGAACACTGATGCCGCCCACTCCGCTTGCCCCGAGCACCGACGACCTCGACGCCGCTCTCGCTGACCTCGACGTCGTTTATCTGCTGCGGATGCAACTTGAGCGGATCGACTCCGCGGTGGTCCCCTCGGGGGAGGAGTACAGCCGTCGATTCGCGCTCACCCCCGAACGGGCGGGGCGACTCGGCGAAGATGTCCTGGTGATGCATCCGGGGCCGATGAACCGAGGTGTCGAGATCACGGTCGATCCGGCTCGGCTCACCGGCTCGGTCATCACCCAGCAGGTGACGAACGGCATCGCGGCTCGCATGGCGGTGCTCTTCGATCTGCTCGGCGGTGTCGACAGCGATGGTGGGTCCGCAGCGGTCGGATCGGGAGTCGTCGGGTCATGAGCCGCGGCTCGCAGGGTGTCGGTGGCGTGCTGCTCACCGGGGGCACGGTGATCGATATCGGCGGTGAGCGTCGGATCGACGTTCGGATCGCCGACGGGCTCATCGCTGAGATCGGGGAGCGACTCGATGCCGGCGCCAGCGAGGTGATCGACGTAACCGGTCTGGTGGTCGCGCCCGGATTCGTCGACCTCCACACCCACCTCCGTGAGCCCGGGATGACCGAAGCCGAGACGATCGAGACCGGATCGCGCGCGGCCGCTCTCGGTGGCTACACCGCGGTCGTCGCCATGCCGAACACCGACCCAACGCAGGACTGCGCCAGCGTCGTGGACTTCGTGCGCGCCGAGGGTCGGCGGGCCGGGCTCTGCGATGTCCACCCATCGGCCTCGATCACCGTCGGTCGGGCGGGTGAGCGGCTGGTGCCGTTCGCGGAACTCGCCGCTGCCGGTGTGCGGATCTTCACCGACGACGGCAGTGGTGTTCAGAACGACGGGCTCATGCGACGCGCCCTCGAATACGCGGGCGAGCTCGGTCTCACGCTCGCCCAACACTGCGAGGTGTCATCGCTCACCGCTGGCGCCGTGATGCACGAGGGCGAGTGCTGCTCGCACCTCGGCCTTCCCGGCTGGCCCGCCCTGGCCGAGGAGCTCATGGTCCACCGCGACATCGAACTGGTGCGCCTCACCGGCTCGCCGGTCCATCTGTTGCACCTGTCGACCGCCCGCAGCGTCGAACTTGTACGGGCGGCGAAGGCCGACGGCCTTCCGGTTACCGCCGAAGCCACGCCGCACCACATCAGCCTCACGGACGAGCGCCTCCGGGGATTCGACCCCCTCTTCAAGGTCAATCCGCCCCTTCGCACGATGCGCGATGTGGAGGAGGTGCGACGCGGCCTCATCGACGGCACGATCGACGCCATCGCCACCGACCACGCGCCCCACCCCGGTCACGCCAAAGAGCGTCCGCTCGATTCCGCTCCTCCCGGCATGCTCGGCCTCGAGACCGCGTTCGGCGTGGCGCGCGCGCATCTCGATCTCCCGCTCCGCGAACTCATCGCACTCCTCTCGTGGAGACCAGCGGCGATCGCCGGTCTCGACCATCTCCACGGACGGCCAGTCGAGGTCGGCGAGCCGGCGAACCTCACCGTCATCGATCCGGCCATCGAGTGGACGGTCGACCCCAACGCTCTGGCGAGCCGGAGCACCAACACCCCCTATCAGGACGTGCCCCTCACGGGTCGGGCGCGTCACACCTTCCTCCACGGCGAGGCCGTGGTGCGCGACGGAGTAGCGACGAGATGAGCGAACAGCACAACGACGGCCTCCGCGAGGGAGCGCTTGTCCTCGCGGACGGAAGTGTCTTCGAGGGAGAGTTGATTGGAGCGCCGTCGTCGATTGCGAGCGGTGAGGTGGTGTTCAACACCGCGCTCTCGGGCTACCAGGAGATCCTGACCGACCCCAGTTACGCCGGCCAGATGGTGACCTTCACCTACCCGCACATCGGCAACTACGGCGTGAACACGGCCGACGCGGAGTCGCGCGGAGCGGCATGCCGCGGGGTCATCGTTCGCGACCTCGCCCGACGCCATTCCAACCATCGGGCTGAACGGGGACTTGGCGAACACCTCGCCGCGCTCGGCACCCCGGGAATCGCCGGGGTCGACACCCGCCGCCTCACGAGGCTCCTTCGCGACTCCGGAGCCGTACCCGGCGCGTTCGGATCAGCCAGCGAGGCTGAGTTGCTCGATGCTGCGCGCTCCGAACCCGGAACCGATGGCGTCGACCTGGTGTCGACGGTGACGACCGCCGAGCCCTACACGCTCGACTCTGCAGCCCCCCGGCGCATCGTCGCCCTCGACTTCGGGGTCAAGGCAACGATCCTGCGCTGCCTGACCGACTTCGGCTCCGTCGAGGTTGTGCCCGCGTCCACGTCGGCGGCCGAGGTGCTCGCGCGCGGCGCAGACGGTGTATTTCTCTCGAACGGGCCGGGCGACCCTGGGATCCTCGACCATCTCGTCGACACCGTCTCCGCGCTCATCGGTCAGGTGCCGGTCTTCGGCATTTGCCTCGGTCATCAGATCCTCGGTCGATCGCTCGGGGCACCGACGGTGAAGCTTCCCTTCGGTCATCACGGGGGCAACCATCCCGTGAAGGATCTCGACACCGGCCGGATCGAGATCACCTCGCAAAACCACAACTTCGCGGTTGACGCGGATGCCTTCTCTGGGCTTGGCCGGCAGGTCCGGATGACGCACGTGAACCTGAACGACGGCGTCTGCGAGGGCCTGGAAGTGGTCGGCGAGCGGTGCTTCTCCGTCCAGCACCACCCGGAGGCCGGACCAGGTCCCCACGACAGCCGGCATCTGTTCGAGCGCTTCGCGCAGATGATGGATGGAGGACGCTGATGCCGCGCCGCGACGACCTTTCCAACATCCTCATCATCGGATCGGGTCCGATCGTGATCGGCCAGGCCTGCGAGTTCGACTACTCGGGAACGCAGGCCTGCCGGGTACTCCGAGAGGAGGGTTACCGGGTGGTGCTCGCCAACTCGAATCCGGCGACGATCATGACCGACCCGGACTTCGCCGACGCCACCTATGTGGAGCCGCTCACCTGGGAGGTGCTCGCGAGCATCATCGAACGGGAGCGCCCCGACGCGGTGCTGCCAACACTGGGAGGCCAAACCGGTCTCAACCTCGCCATGGAGCTTCATGAGCGCGGGATTATCGGCGTCCCGGGCACCCCGGAGATGATCGGCGCGAACGCCGAGGCGATTGCCACCGCTGAGGACCGGCAGCGCTTCAAGGAGGCGATGCTCGAGATCGGCCTCGACGTCCCACGATCGGGAATCGCGCACAGCATCGACGAGGCGCGCCGCGTGGTCGACGAGATCGGCCTCCCCGTGATCATCAGGCCGGCGTACATCCTCGGAGGGCGAGGAACCGGAATCGCATCGAGTCCCGAGCAGTTCGAGCGGATCGCCGCGTCCGGCATCGACGCCAGCCCGATTGGTGAGATCCTCATCGAGGAGTCGATCGCCGGGTGGAAGGAGTACGAGCTCGAGGTCATGCGGGATCGCGCCGACAACTGCGTGATCATCTGCTC
>JAYQAE010000159.1:0-4516 GCA_038136655.1 Ilumatobacteraceae bacterium | reverse complement strand
TCGAGGATCTTGTCGAGGATCTCGATGTTGACCGGGCAGATCTCGTCGCAGGCCTTGCACGAGGTGCACGACCAGATCTCCTCGGCGGTGATCCGCTCGAAGAGTGAGTTGGCGCCGATCGTGATCTCGGCATCCGTGCCGATCGGCGGGCTGACGATGGTCGACCCGGTCGCAGCCATGACCTCGCCGGTCTTGAGCACGATCTCGCGAGGGTCGAGCGGTTTGCCGGTGGCATGCGCGGGGCAGACGCTCGTGCACCGTCCGCACATGGTGCAGGCGTCGGTGTCGAGGAGTTGCTTCCAGGTGAAGTCCTCCACCACGGATGCGCCGAACGATTCGAGTTCGGTCTCCATGAGGTTGGGCATGGGCTTCATCGCGCCCTTCGGGCGGTCCTTGTCGCGGAGATACATGTTGATCGGCGAGGTGAACACGTGCCGCAACATGGTGATCGGCAGGATCGCGAGGAACACCACGAAGGAGAGCACGTGCCCGATCCACCACCACTGGTGCCAGGTGCTGATCGCGCTGGCCGACATCCCGTCGATCCAGGTCGCGATCGGGTAACCGATGAACGACCACTTCTCGTAGTCGGGTGTCCCGTCGACGGCGATGCGGAAACCCTCCGCGCCGAATCCGGTGATGCCGATGGCGAGGAAGGTGCCGAGGATGACGGCGTGCTCGGGCTTGGTTTTGATGCGGATCCGGTAGGGGCGCTGGATGTAGCGGCGGACGATCGCCCAGATGACCCCGATGGTGAAGACGGTGCCGGCAAGGTCACCGACGAAGGAATAGGCCTTGTAAGTGCCACCGTGGAGGAACTTCAGGCTCTCGGGCATCTGGTGATCGATCTCGAGGACTGTGGTGACACCCATCAGCACGAGGAAGCCGAAGTAGATCATTGAGTGCATGAGCCCAGCAGCCGAGTCGCGCAGCAGGGTCTGCATGTAGAGACCGGCGCGGACATCGCTGGCGCGGCGCTTCACGTTCTTGGTGGTCGTGCGGCGCTTCGCTGGTCCGCCGCGCTCCCAGTTACGCATGCGCGCCGCGAACTGGAAGGCGCCCCAGACGACCATGACCGGGATGACGGTGTAGAAGGCGATCTGCAGCGGGCCGGGAATGTTCCCGAACACGGTGCGGTGCACGTCGTTGTCGTTGTGCCAGTGGGTGATCTGGGGGAGGACACCCGAGACGAGGATGAACACCCCCATTCCGATGCCGAGGATCAGCGACAACTGGTGCGGTCGGAGGCGACGGTCACCGGTGTCCGCTGTTTCGGTCTCGTGCTGTTCGACGTGCGCGCTCATGCCCGCCTCACGCTAGTCGTTGACTTGGTTTCGGTCAGCCCCGAGTGGAGACGGCGGGAGGGCTCGCTGAGGGTGGTGGCCGGGGGCGCGCGTGGTCGCTCAGCCGAAGTACTCGCGGTCGAGCCCTCGCACGATGCCCGCGAGATTCTCGAGGAGTCGTCGGGCGATCGAGGGGACCTCAGCGATGACGGCCGAGAAGTGGCGCTGGTCGATCACCAACAGATCGCAGTCGGTCTCGCAGACCACGGTCGCTGTGCGCGGGCCGTGGTCGATGAGGCTGAGCTCACCGACGACGGCTCCGGGCCCGAGGGTGGCGACCTTCCGACCGTTGCGCTTCACGGTGACCGAGCCATCGATGACGACGAAGGCCTCTCGACCGGTCTGGCCTTGATCGATGATCATCGTCCCGGCCGTCATGCGGATCTCCGTGCCGGCCTTGGCGATGAGTCGGAGTTCTTTCTGGGAGCAGGACCCGAAGAGTGGCACCGCGGCGAGGTGCCGAAGATGCTCATCCCGGGCGGCCATGCGGGCAGAGTAGTCCTGAATCGAACACGCACGTTGACGTCCCGGATTGGAGCGCGAGTGCGACGCCGAGGTCAGAGTTCGTCGGTCAGTGCGTGCCGGCTTGGGCGGCGACCGCGGCCATCGCGGCGGCGATCGCGTCCTGGTCGCCGAGATACGCCGCATCAGCGACCGTGAGCGCGTTGCCCGCCTCCTCCTCGAAGCGGTAGCGGCGCGGGGCGCCAGTGGGGATGTTCACCTCGGCGATGTCGTCGTCGGAGACGTCCTCGAGATGCTTCAGCAGTGCCCGCAGGCTGTTGCCGTGGGCGGTGACGAGCACGTTCAGCCCGGTGAGTAACTGGGGCGCGATCTCGTCGTACCAGTAGGGGAGCACGCGAGCGACAACATCGCGGAGGCACTCCGAGGCCGGCAGGACGTCGCTCGGCAGCGTGCGGTAGCGAGGATCATTGATCGGGTGCTCAGGGCTCGACGCGTCGACCGGCGGCGGGGGGACGTCGAAACTGCGTCGCCATAGGTGCGTCTGCTCGGGGCCGTGCTTCTCCGTTGTCGCCTGTTTGTCGAGGCCTTGGAGGGCTCCGTAGTGACGCTCGTTGAGCCGCCAGTGCCGCTGAACTGGGAGCCAGGGTTGACCCATCGCCTCGAGCGCCAGATTCTGAGTGATGACGGCTCGGGTGAGCAGCGAGGTGTGGCTTGTGTCGAAGACCAGGCCCGCATCCGCCATGGTGCGACCGGCGCTCGCCGCCTCAGCGCGTCCTTGCTCGGTGAGTTCGACGTCGTGCCAACCGGTGAAGAGGTTGGCAACGTTCCACTCAGACTGGCCGTGGCGGAGGATGACGAGCGTGCCGGGCATGGTGTGAGCCTACGGCGGCCCCAATAGCGGGGGCTCACCAACACCGTGGTAACCACTCCCTGTGGAACTCGGAATCGTGATCCCGCACCACGAGATCGGTACCGACCCGACGGCGATCCGCGAGTTCGCCGCGGGCGCTGAGGAGCTCGGTGCGGGCCATCTGCTCGTCTACGACCATGTGCTCGGCGCGAAGCGTGATCGGCCCGGAGGCTTCGCGGGACCGTACGACTCCGACACCGCTTTCCACGAACCGATGGTGCTCCTCGGGTTCATCGCTGCGGTCACCAGACGGATCGATCTGGTCACCGCGATCCTGATCCTGCCGCAGCGCCAGACCGCCCTCGTTGCCAAACAGGCAGCGGAGTTGGCGATCCTCTCGGAGAACCGGTTGCGACTCGGGATCGGCGTCGGCTGGAACACCGTCGAGTTCGACGCCCTTGGTGAGACCTTCGGTGATCGCGGCCGCCGCATGACCGAGCAGGTTGAGTTCCTGCGACGTCTTTGGAGCGAGGACGCGTTCACTTTCGATGGCGAGTTCCATGAGATGGAATTGGCGAGCATCCTCCCGCGGCCGTCCCAGCCGATCCCGATCATGATGGGTGGGTCAGCGCCGGCTGCGCTCGAGCGATGCGCCGTCCACGGTGACGGTTGGATCCCGCTCGGTGGACCAGGGGAGAAGGCCGAGCGCTATATCGCGAGCCTCCGCGCGCACCGGGAGGCGGCCGGGCTCTCGATGGACGGCTTCACGATTCACGCTCAGGCGCAGTACGCCGGCGGCGATGTTGATCGGTGGCGCGGTCACGCTGAGCGCTGGGCGGCCCTCGGCGCGACGCACCTCGCTGTCGCGACGCACAACGCCGGCCCGACCGATGCGGCGGGTCACTTGGAGCGATTCGTTGAGTACCGCAATGCCGTGGCGGGCATCGTTCACCCGGTCAGTGGGTGATCGGGGGCGTCAGTACGGCGTGTTGTCGCGGGTCTTAGATGCGTTGGAACCGGCCAGGGTCGACCTCGGCTGCCTCGCCGCGGTCGAGCATGCGCGCCACGTGTAACTCGGCGGTCTTGCGCTCGACCTGATCGGCGAAGACGTGCTCGACGTGTGGGCGATACACGAAGCGGTTCCGGACCATCTCCTCGATCGAGCGTGGCTCGCTGAGGAAGTCGAGCATGGCGGTATGCCGACGATGGATGACCGCGTGGAAGGCGTCGAGCATCTCGAGGAATCGCTCGCGACCCTCGATCACACCCTTGTGATGGAAGGTGACGTAGTGATCGGCCTCCTCGTCGCGCACCTTCATCAGTGAGTCTTCGAAGTCGTCGAGGCTGCTGAACACGTCGCCGTAGTAGGGGCCGAATCCGGTGAGGTCGATGTCCGAGAGGAAGAACACCCCTCCGGAGATCCGGAAGCCGGAATGACCCGCGGTGTGGCCCGGCAGGTGGACCGCCTCGATCGTGACACCACCGAGGTCCCAGACGTGCCCGTCTTGGAAAGTGAGGGCGTCCGGTCGAGGGCTGTAGTGGAACTCGGTCAGCAAGGTCTCGCGAAAGTCATCCCGGGCGTCGCCCTCGAGGCCGTACCCGTCGAGCATCCCGTCGATTGACTGCGCTCCGTAGAGGTCGTCGGCGTGGATGTGAACCCGAGCCTCGGGAAAGGTCGCGTTGCCCGCCATGTGGTCCTCATGGGCGTGGCTGTTGATGATCGCGTCGACCGGAAGCCCTACCTCACCGGCCGCAGCCACCGTGACCGAAGGATCGATGATCACGGTCTCGGAGGCACCCGTGATCAGCAGCGAGTTGCCTGACGGATAGGCACCGTTGGCCTCGCCAGTGATGAGGGCGA
>JAYQAE010000158.1:0-4518 GCA_038136655.1 Ilumatobacteraceae bacterium | reverse complement strand
GCGCGCTTGTCTGGGGGACAAGAGGTCCCGAGTTCGAATCTCGGCAGCCCGACCAAAAACCAGCAGGTCAACGCAGGTTTCGATGGCGTCACGTCCGTTGTCAACGCACGTCGAGGGTAGTCCTGGGGGTAGTTCGAGCGGCTCGCGAAGTAAGTTCGCTGGGTCCTTCGGTTCTCACAGCGCTCGCGCGGCGACCCGTGTTACGCCATGCGGTCCGGCCCATGTACTCGCATGACGACACCGGCTCATGTGTGAATTTGCTGCGTCGCGCAACGGAGCACCCGAGCATCCGGTCTCTCCAGAATTATTCCGGTCCTGACAGACTGACGCAGTGTTCCGCTTAATCAACCATGACGGACGAGCAGCGTTGGAGATCAACGGAGATTTTTACGATGTCGGTCGACTCGCTGCTGACGAGTCGCTCGCCGACTGTATGAGTGCCGTCAGGCACTTTCATGAACTCCACAAACTCCATGAGCTAGCCAGCGGGAGGGAACCCGACGGGAGGGTCGACCACACTCGGCTGGAGCCATGCGTCCCCCGACCCTCGAAAGTGTTTGGAATCGGCCTCAACTACCGGTCACATGCGCTGGAGTCAAATATGGAGATTCCAAGCGTCCCGCTCACGTTCACAAAGTTTCCGTCGTGTATCAGCGGACCCGGCTCAGAAATTCACCTTCGTGGCGACAAGGTGGATTGGGAAGTCGAACTCGTAGCCGTCATAGGTGTGGGCGGCTCTTCGATCAGCACCGCCGATGCATGGCAGCACGTCGCGGGCTTGACGCTCGGCCAGGACATCAGCGATCGACGCGTCCAATTTTCCAGTAAACCGCCTCAGTTCTCACTCGGTAAGAGCTTCGATACTTTCGGACCGATTGGACCTGCCTTGGTCTCAGTCGACTCGTTCGAGGATCCGGACAATGTTCCAATCTGGTGCGACATCTCGGGAGAGCGGATGCAGGAGGCGACAACGGACGATCTGATCTTCAGTGTTGCTGACCTTGTTGCCTACCTCTCATCAATCTGCACGCTAGAACCGGGCGATCTGATCTTCAGCGGCACGCCCTCAGGCGTCGGCGCGGCTCGGGGCCGTTTTCTCCGCGCTGGTGATGTGGTGACGTCGGGATGTTCGCACATCGGACATATGTCGAATCGATGTGTTGACGCGTCGTGAGGGTCCCTGATCAACGGGGGAACACATACGGCGATACGAAACCTCCCGATCGATGAATTCTCAGTCTGGTCCACCTGAGACCGACCTCGCAGTGGTGGGGTGCGGCCCAGTCGGAGCGGTACTCGCGGGCTTAACCGCGCGACGCGGACTGTCGGTCTGCGTCTTCGATCGGTCAGACGAGGTGTACCCGCTGCCAAGGGCGGCCCACTTTGACCATGAGGTCATGCGAACGTTCCAGGAACTCGGAATCGCCGAGGCGCTCGATAACTGCACCGTCACGAGCCTGGGAATGGACTTCCTCGCGGCCGATCACCAAGTTTTGATGTCGATGAGACCGAGCGAGCGAACGCCATCTGGCTGGCCTGGTTCAATCATGTTTCACCAGCCCACGCTGGAGGAGCACCTGCGTCAGGCGGCATCCGGCTTCGGAGCGCATCTTCGACTTGGTCAGGAAGTCACTGGCTTCACCGAGGACGCAGAAGGCGTCACGCTCAACCTTGAGAACGGTTCCACCCATCGTGCCCGTTTCGTCATTGGGTGTGACGGAGGGCGTTCAACGATTCGACGGCAAGTGGGGGTCGAGCTCGATGACCTCAACTTCGAAGAAACGTGGATCGTTCTCGATCTCGCGCTCGCAGCGGGAGTCGAACCCCCTAGCAATGTCTCCCTTCAGGTGTGCGATCCAGCCCGCCCGCACACGCTGGTCCCAATGCCAGCGCCCCGCTTTCGCTTCGAGTTCATGCTCCTTGATGGTGACGATCCGGATTTCATGCTCGCACCGAAGCAGACTCAACGCCTTCTGTCGCAGTGGCTGTCGCCGCCCGACTACAAAATCGAACGCACCGCCGCCTACACCTTTCATGGTGTCGTCGCCAAGACTTGGCGTACGGGAAGAGCGCTCCTCGCTGGCGACGCCGCCCACCAAAGCCCGCCATTCCTAGGTCAAGGAATGTGCGCTGGAATTCGGGACGCCGCCAATCTCGCATGGAAGCTCGATCGGGTGATCCGAGCAGAGGCGAGTGACGAACTGCTCGACACCTATCAAGCCGAACGAGAGCCCCAAGTTCGTTCCATCATCACTACGGCGATTGAGTTCGGACGAATCATCTGCACCACCGATCCAGAAACAGCGGCAAAGCGCGACATGGAGATGCTCGCGGCAGCGGAAACCACCGATGGGCCACAATTCGTTGAGGCACGTCTTCCTCCGCTCACGCAAGGCCCATTGATTCAGACCGGCGGTGGGCGACTGAGCATTCAGGTGTCAACGGGTGGCGTGAGGCTCGACGACCTCGTCGGACAGCGCTGGTCAGTAATCGTTTCAACGCGGGAGCAGCTCTCTTCTCCCGGAGCGAACTGGTGGCGTGACTTCGGGGCAGTCCTGCTATGCGTCGAATCCGAACCAGAACTGGCGCCTGTTCTGATAGCAGCCCGTACATCAACTGTGGTAATTCGACCGGATCGCTACGTCTTCGGCGCCAGCGACCAAGTCCCGGTGCCCGATTCCGACCTCGAGAGGCTGCTATGCCCGTCACCGTAACCCGCTCAGTGAATGCAGCAATGGTGCCTTCTCGAGCGTCTTACTGAGTGATCCGGGGCGATGAACTGTTGACCCATTGCAAACGCCTTGGAAACACGGACGAAACAACCGTTCCCTAGTTTCGCAGCATGCTCGACACCGGAGATACCGCCTGGGTTCTTGTTTCCGCTGCGCTCGTGCTCTTCATGACACCGGGTCTGGCCTTCTTCTACGGCGGCATGGTGCGGTCCCGTCATGTTCTAGGGATGCTCATGCAGAACATCTTCGCAATGGGCATCATCAGCGTTTTGTGGACGGCTATCGGATACTCGCTGGCGTTCGGGGGTACTAACCCGATCATCGGCGACCTGAGTCACGCGTTCCTATCAAACACCTCAGGCCTTTCGGGTTCCATACCTACGCTGGCCTTTGTCGCGTTCCAAATGATGTTCGCGGTCATCACGCCAGCCCTGATCTCTGGGGCAACAGCGGACCGACTGAAATTTCACGGGTATGCACTCCTCATCGCATTTTGGGCGATCATCGTTTACTTCCCGGTCGCACGATGGGTCTGGAATCCGTCAGGCTGGATCTATCGCCTGGGTGCGCTCGACTTTGCCGGCGGTGCAGCGATTCACATCAACGCAGGCATCGCCGCACTGGTGATCGTGCTTGTGGTCGGCCGACGTCTCGGTCACAACACTGAGGCAATGCCACCGCACAATCTTCCCTTGACGATCTTGGGTACGGGAATCCTGTGGTTCGGCTGGATCGGATTCAATGCCGGTTCATCCCTCGGCGCCAACGGCGTGGCGGCGCAAGCCGCTGTCAACACACACGTCGCCGCTGCGGCAGCAATGCTCGGATGGCTCTTAATCGAGCACCGAAAGGCTGGACATGCAACAACTCTTGGAGGCGCTTCCGGTGCGGTGGCTGGACTCGTCGCAATCACTCCCTGCGCAGGATTCGTCGGCGCATCGTCCGCACTGATCATCGGCGGTCTCGCTGGAGTTACCTGCTATGCCGCTCTCAGACTGAAGAACCGTTTTAACTTCGATGACGCACTCGACGTTGTTGCCGTACACCTGATTGGTGGCGTCTTAGGGACACTTCTCCTTGGGGTCTTCGCCGACAGTCGCGTGAATGAGGCTGGCGCAGACGGTCTGTTCTACGGCGGAGGCATTGAATTGCTGTGGAAGCAGTCCGTCGCGAGTGCGGCCGTTATGAGCTACTCCGCTCTCGCAACACTTATCATCGCGGTGCTGATTCATCGCACCATCGGGTTGCGCGTTGAGGAGAAAGATGAACGCGAGGGGCTCGACCGAAGCCAACATGCTGAGAGCGCCTACCAGGCATGATTCCGCGATGAAACTCATCACCGCAGTCATCAAGCCGTTCAAACTCGACGACGTGAAGGACGCCCTCAAGGCGATCGGCATTGCCGGCCTCACCGTCTCCGAGGTGCGCGGCTTCGGCCGTCAGGGAGGTCACACCGAGACCTACCGTGGCGCCGAGTACCAGATCGACTTCGTGCCGAAGGTCAGCCTGTCGGTCGTCGTCGATGACGCCCAGGCCGATCAGGTGGTCGAGACGATCACCTCGGCCGCCGCCACCGGCAAGATCGGCGACGGCAAGATCTGGGTCACCCCGGTCGACCGGCTAGTGCGCATCCGCACGGGTGAGGAAGGCGCTCAGGCGATCTGAATTGAGTCCTCAGCAGCCCGTCCGGGTGCGCGTGTCACCGTCGTGTTCGCTTGAGATACTTGTTGCTCTGGGGGACAAGAGGTCCCGAGTTCGAATCTCGGCAGCCCGACCACGAACCGGC
>JAYQAE010000157.1:0-4591 GCA_038136655.1 Ilumatobacteraceae bacterium | reverse complement strand
CAGCCGTTGAAGCCGACCTCGAGGTGCGCGACGTCGTCGAAACCGATGTCGCGCAGCACGGCCGCCGCGAGGGCGGACCGTTGTCCACCGGCGCAGTAGAGGACGTAGCGCTTGTCGAAGGTGAACGACTCACGGTGGTACGGGCTCTCCGGATCGAACCAGAACTCGAGCATCCCGCGCGGCGCCGACACCGCACCGGGAATCGCGCCCCGCTCGAGGCGCTCGCGGAAGTCGCGGATGTCGATCACCGTGCACGACCCGGCAGCGATCTCCGACTGCAGATCGGCGACCGAGAGCTCCTCGATGCGCGCCTTGGCCTCGCGAACCAGATCGTTGACCGTTCTCCTCATGGCGGCGACGGTAGTCCGCGGGGGCAAGCGCACGAGGTGCGAGGCAGGGGTCGTAACCCCCAGACTCTCCCCATGGCTCCCCCTGCCCGACTCTCGATCGATGGCGCTCGCGCACTGGTTGTTGGAGCCACGGGCGGTCTTGGGTCGGCGATCACCGAACGGCTCGTCGCTGGCGGCGCCCGGGTGGTCACCTCCGGACGCCGTGAACTCGCCGGTGTCGGCGCGACCTTGCACGTGCAGTGCGATATCACCATCACCTCCGAACGGGAGCGGCTGATCGATGACGCGCTCGGCGCCCTTGACGGCATCGATATCGCGGTGATCGCCTCCGGTGTTGTCGGGTTCGCTCCAGCGACCGTGATGCGAGCCTCCGACATCGCCCAGTTGATCGCCATCGACCTCGCCGCCCCGCTCGCGCTCCTCGGCGAGTTGGCCCCCGCGGTGGAGGACGGGGGAGCGATCGCCGTCATCACCGGAGCGATCGTCGACACTCCAATCCCGGGCACCTCGACCTATGCGGCGGCGAAAGCCGGCTTGTCGAGCGCCTGCGCCGTGCTGCGTCGCGAGCTTCGCCCGCGGCGCGTCAACGTGATCGACGCCCGACCGCCACACACCGAGACGGGTCTTGCTGATCGTGCGGTGTTCGGTTCGGCGCCGACCTTCCCCGCCGGTCTGTCACCGTCGGTTGTTGCCGAGCGGATCGTGCGCGGCATCGCCGACGGCGAGACCGAACTCGCCCCATCGGCCTTCGGTTCGGCGTGACGCTTCCACGTCGCATCACCCTCTCGACCGAAGCCGGCTCCTCGCTCTGGCAGATCCTCGGGATCGTGTTCGACTCGATCACCGGGGTGTCGGCGCCATCGGGCTGGCCGGTGGACACCGAACGCTTGGTGGACCTTGAGGGGCGACTGCTCAGTTGGTGGGATCCGGTCGAACTTGAGACCGGGGACGGGCCGGACCGCGAGGTCGAACTACACATCGAGGACGTGGCGTTATTGCTCTCAGGCATGGCGTACACCGAGGTGATGAGCGCGGAGTTGCCGTGGTTCGAGATGGTTCGATGGACCTCGGACTTCGTGACGGCGGAACTTCGCGCCCACTGGAGTGACGCCGAGTGGGCCGAGTTCGGGTCAGCGGGCGGTTGACGGGTCTCGCCTCCGGAGACCGAGGTTCGCTTCACCGATATGGATCTCCAGCTCCGAGGAGGCCGTGGCCGGGAGGTCGACGTAGTGGGTGTCGGTCTCGGAGGATCCGGTCGAGGACGAGAGCACCGCGGCTCGTCGGTCCGCGCCCGGAGCCTCGCGATGGTCGTCGACGGTCGTGAACGGGGGCTCGTCGGGCGGGAGCGGGGGGATGAAGGCCTCGACGTGGTGCTCGGTCTCGCCACCGGTATTCGCGCAGGCGTGGGCGAGTCCGGCGGGCACGAGGGCGGCCTCGCCGGGGTGTAACTCCACGGCCTCGGCGCCGAGGGTGAGATGGATGTCGTGGTCGGTGGCGACGATCAGTTGATCGACGGCGTGGTAGTGGAGGCTCGGGCCACAGCCCCCCGCGCCGATACGGAATCCGAGCACCGTCGACACCTGCGAATCACTCAACACCTGCATGTCGCAGTGCGGTGGACCGAGGGGCCGCCAGGCGTCGTCGTCGAATCCGGTGATCCGGATCATCGCTCGACGGAGTAATCGGCGTCGGTCAGGCTCGTGCCCGTCGCGAGGGCTTCGACGGCGAACCCGGCGGTGCGTCGATACGACTCGGTCACCGCGTCGATCTCCTCCCGGCTGATCACTTCGTCGATGTCCGTGAAACCGTTGGGTGCTCGTTCGTGGACGAGGCGCATGGGTAGTTCGGGCCCGAGGCCGCGGTTGGCGAGGACGATCGCCGCGGTCGCGGGTCGCCGTATCTCCTCGTAGGCGTGCAGGGCGGCCCTGGTTACCCCGAGGTCGCGTAGGCAGCCAGCCAGCACGCGGGCGTCGAGGATGGCCTGCGACGCCCCGTTCGAGCCGATCGGATACATCGGGTGGGCGGCATCGCCGAGCAGGGTGACGAGCCCTCGGGTCCACCGCTCGATCGGATCGCGGTCGACCATCGGGAAGAGGAATGTTCCGGGGGCGGCACGGAGCAGAGCGGGTATGTCGAGCCAGTCGAAGCGCCAGTCGGCGAATCGAGGAGCGAAGTCCTCGAGGACGCCGGGACGATTCCAGTCCTCTCGTTCGAGCAGCTCGCGGTTCGCGGTCCGGAACTCGGCGATGAAGTTCACCAGTTGACGCCCACTCGGAAGGTCGAGGATCGGATAGGCGACGAATTTCTGGTCGGGGTGTCCAGCCCAGACCATCGTCCGGCCATCGAGGATCGGGTCGTGTTCAAGCGCGCCGCGCCACAGCAGGGCGCCGTTCCACTTCGGCATGCCCTCATCGGGCAGGAACTGACGCCGCACCGCCGAGTGGATACCGTCCGCCGCGACGGCGACGGCGCCGTGGATCTCGGTGGTCGACCCATCGGAGCGCCGACGGATGGTCACCCGCGCGCCTCGCTCGTCAGAGGAGACCTCAACGACCTCGTGTCCGGTCAGGAGCCGTCCTGCGCCGAGCCGCTGCTCGGCCTCGTCCCACAGAGTGGTCTGGAGCGTTCCGCGGTGGATCGACAGTTGCGGCCATGAGTAGCCCGCGGCGCGACCACGCGGTTCGCTCCAGATCGACTGGCCGTGCGACGAGTAGTAGCCGAGCATGCTTGGCGCGACCGAGGTCGACTCGAGGCGCTCCAACAGGCCGAGGGCATCGAGTTCCCGCACGGCGTGGGGGAGCAGGTTGATGCCGACGCCGAGGGGGAGGACCTCCTCGACAGCTTCGACCACAACGCACTCGATGCCGAGTCGATGGAGGCTGAGCGCGGTGACGAGACCCCCGATACCACCGCCGATGACGACGACGGGGGTGTCGGTCATCGCCCGGAACCCGAGCAGGATCGGCAGCGTCCGGTCACGCGGACGTCGATCACGTTGGGAGCGAAGTCGGCCGTTGCGGAGATCTGGGCGCGGAGGTCCTCCACGAGGGCGGCGTCGTGATGGCGGGTCGCTCCGCAGTTCTCGCAGACCAGGTGAATGACCGCGTCGGCGTGAGCTGGTTCCCACGTGCTGGTCTCGGTGAGGCGCGACTCGCGGACGAGGTCGAGTTCGGCGAGTAGGGCGAGGGTGCGATACACCGACGAGACATTGATGCCCGGGTCGCGGCGGTGGACCTCCTCGGCGATCTCGGCGGCGCTCAGGTGACGCTCGCTCTCGGAGAGCACCTCCCAGACCACTCGACGGGGTCGGGTGAGTCGGAAGTCGCGCTCTCGGAGGATGTCCTCGAGTTCCACGCCACGGACCCTAGGACCTTCGGCCGGCCGAGTAGACGGCGGATGAATGTATTGCGAACGGTTTGCAAGAGGGCGCCACCCTCACTACGGTGCTTGAGCAGGCCGACGTGGCCGGAAGGAGACCGACATGATCGCGATGCACGCCCCCGATGGGTTCCTCGAGGCCCCGGTCGCTCTCGCCACCGCCGTCATTGCCCTCGTCTTCGTGGCGCTCGCTCTCAGGGTCAGCGGACGCGAGCTCGGCGATCGTCAGGTCCCTCTCGCCGGGATCGCGGCGGCGTTCATCTTCGCCGCGCAGATGTTCAACTTCCCGGTCGCCGCCGGCACCACCGGTCACCTCATGGGTGGGGCGCTCGCCGCGATCCTCCTTGGACCGTGGGTCGGATCGCTCGTGGTCACCGTTGTGGTCGTCGTGCAAGCACTGCTCTTTGCCGACGGTGGCCTCACCGCCCTCGGATACAACGTGCTCAACATGGCGACCGTGACCGCTTTCGGCGGTTGGGCCGTGTTCCGGTTGATGCGGCGATTCATGCCACGCAATGCGGCTGGGGTCATGGGGGCGACGGCGATCGCCGCGCTCGTCTCGGTCGTGCTCTCGGCGGCGGCGTTCTCGGTGCAGTGGCTCTTCGGGGCGAGCGCTGAGGTGCCCTTCGACACCGTCTTCGGCGCGATGGTGGGCGTTCACGTGCTCATCGGTGTCGGCGAGGCGATCATCTCCGCGCTCGCTGTCGGTGCGGTTCTCGCGGCCCGCCCCGACCTCGTCACCGGTGCCTCCGACCTCGACGCGGCGCAGCTCTCAGCGTCGCACCGCGTCGGCCGCCGCACCTTCGTGCTCAGCGGGCTGTTCGTGGCGGTCGTGTTCGCGACGGTCGTCAGTCAGTTCGCCG
>JAYQAE010000156.1:0-4615 GCA_038136655.1 Ilumatobacteraceae bacterium | reverse complement strand
GACTCGGTCAACAAGGGCGTCGCCTTCGTCGACGGTGTCCAGATCAACTTCGTGACCGACACCGACGCGCAGATCAACGCTCTGCTCGCCGGCGAGGCGCAGATCGTCATGACCCAGCCGCAGCTCGCCTTCGAGCAGCTCTCCTCGAGCGATGACTTCACCGTGAAGTCCTCGGCCGGCCCGGTCTTCGAGCACTGGGGTCTCAACCTCAACGCCAAGCACGTCGAGCGCCCGGAGGTCCGCGAGGCCCTCGCCTTCGCCATGGACAAGTCCGAGGTGATGGCCGGTCTCTACACCCCGCTGTTCGGCGACTCCCTCCCCGCTGAGGGTCTCGGCAACGTGTTCTGGCTGTCCAACCAGGGCCCGTACGAGAACCACGCCGGCGACGCCGGCTACGGCGCCGGAGACATCGACTCCGCCAAGGCCGCTCTCGAGTCGGCTGGCTACGTCCTCGGCTCCGATGGCATCTACGAGCATCCGGAAGATGGGCGTCTGACGCTTCGCGTCGGCACCACCGGCGGCAACCGTCTGCGCGAGATCCAGCAGGAGCTCCTCCAGGCCAAGTTCGCCGAGGCCGGCATCGAGATCGTCATCGACAACGTCGAGGGCGCTGCCTACTTCGGTATCCCGTTCAGCGAGGACCACCTGGCCTGCGCCGCGAGCGGTGGCGCCGAGGGCAACTGCGACACCTGGGAGATCACCCAGTTCGCTTGGGTTGGTGGCCCGTGGCCCGGCTCGATGGGTGCGATCCTCCGCAGCGGCGGTGGGAACAACACCTACGGATTCATGAACGACGAGTTCGACGCCCTCATCGACACCTGCGACGGCACCGTCGACGACGATGAGCGCGCCGCTTGCTACAACACCATGGACAAGTACGCGACCACCCTCGAGATGGACGCGGAGAACGGCCTCTTCATGATGCCGATCACCCAGAAGCCCTCGTTCTACGGCTACACCTCCGACCTCGTGTCGGCTGGTGTCGCTCCGGACGCCCAGGGCGCTGGTCCGCTCACCAACGTGGTCGACTTCCAGTTCGCCGGCTGAGCCGACGGACGACGAGTCGCAGTACTGACCGCTGCGTCTACCTGACGCGGCGATGATGGAGCGGGCCCCGGTGGGAAACCACCGGGGCCCGTCTTGTTCCCGTATCCACACAGCGGAGCGTGACTCCGCCGAGCACTAAGGTTCCGCCGTTGTTCGCCTACGTCCTCCGCAGGGTCCTCGCGACCATCCCACTGCTGATGCTGACGCTGTACCTCGTGCACGTCGGCGTCTCGGCGACCACCAACCCACTGGCTGACTTCTACCTCTGTCTGCCGAAGTGCCAGCAGGGTTACGACCGCATCCTCGAGGTCTACAACCTCGATGTCTCGATCTGGCTGCGGCCGTTCCTGTGGTTCCAGGACGCCGCCACCGGTGATCTCGGCTTCTCCTCCTCGATTGGCATCCCGGTCAGCGAGGTGCTTCGCGTGCGCGGCTGGAACACCGCCATGATCGCTGTGCCCTCGTTCATCTTCGGCTCGATCATCGCCCTTCTGCTCAGCGTCTACTCCGCCCGTCGGCAGTACTCATTCGGTGACTACTTCTTCACCGGCTTGAGCTTCATCGGCTTCGCCTTCCCCTCCTTCGTGATGGCGCTGCTCCTTCAGAACATCTTCGGGGTCCAGTTCGAGAACTGGTTCGGGGTGAAGCCGTTCAACACCGGTCGCAAGACCGGCGAGAACGTGCTGGAGCTCCTGCGCGACATCACGCTGCCCGCCACCTCACTCGCCATCCTCGGCATCGCCGCCGACAGCCGATTCGGGCGCGCCGCCATGCTTGAGACCCTCAATCAGGACTACATCCGCACCGCCCGCGCTAAAGGTCTCAACGAGCGCCGCGTCGTGTGGCGTCACGCCCTCCGCAACGCGCTCATCCCGATCGTGACCCTGTGGGCGCTCAGCCTCTCGGCGCTACTCGGCGGAGCGGTGGTGACCGAATCGATCTTCTCCTGGCCGGGGCTCGGTCCGGCCTTCCTGAAGGCCCTCGGCGAACCCGACCTCGCTCTCGTGCTCGGATTCGTGATCTTCACCGGGGTCATCACCGTCGTGTTCAACCTGATCGCCGACCTCCTCTACGGCATCCTCGACCCACGAATCAGGTTCGACTGACATGAGCACCGTCGACCAGACCTCCGCCAACGCCCTCGAGGGCCTCGCCGAGAAACCGAAATCGTTCGGACGGCTCGCCTGGGAACGATTCATCCATCACCGCCTCGCCATCCTCGGGCTGTTCGGTCTCATCCTGATCACCCTCGGATTCATCGTCGGCCCGATGATCAACGACTACCCCTTCGACAAGCCCGACGTGCTCAATCGCCTCCAGGGCCCGTCGCGGGAGCACTGGTTCGGCACCGACGAGATCGGCCGCGACCTCTTCGTGCGCACCGCCCGCGGCGGTCGCTACTCACTCGCCATCGGTCTGCTCTCGGCGATCACGGCCACCGCCATCGGCACCATCATCGGATCGCTCGCTGGCTACTTCGGTCGAGCCGTCGACGCCGTCATTGCCCAGGTGATCAACCTGTTCCTCGTGGTGCCGGCCCTCATTGTCCTGTCGGTATTCGCCCTCAACTTCGGCTCCAACTGGTGGCGGCTCTCGATCGTGCTCGCCGGCCTGCTGTGGGTGCGGATCGCCCGCGTCGCCCGAGGCGTCGTGCTCTCCATCAAGGAACAGGAATATGTCATGGCCGCCCGAGCGGCCGGCGCCTCGCACCTGCGGATCATCACCCGGCACATCCTCCCCAACGTCGTCGGCGCCGTCACGGTTGAGATCACCCTGTTGCTCGGCTCGGTCATCGTGCTCGAGAGCACGCTCTCGTTCCTCGGTCTCGGCGTTCGCCCACCCGACACCTCCCTTGGACGCCTCGTCGCCGATGCGAAGGGCAACATCGACAACGATCCGCTGCGCGTGCTCACCCCCGGACTCGTCATCGTGCTGATCGTGCTCTGCGTCAACTTCCTCGGAGATGGACTTCGCGACGCCCTCGACCCGCGGGCCCGCAGCGAGAGAGCGGGCAGCGATGACTGAGCCACTGCTCGTCGTCGAGGGACTCAACGTCGGGTTCCCATCGAAGGCCGGCGTGGTCCAAGCCGTCAGCGATGTGAGCTTCGAGCTTCACGCCGGAGAGGTGCTCGCCGTCGTCGGTGAGTCGGGCTCAGGCAAGTCGGTGACCGCGCTGACTCTCATGCGGCTCCACGCCAAGTCCACCCGCATCTCGGGCCGGGCCACCTTTGAGGGACGCGACCTGCTGACGCTGTCGGATCGCGACATGCGCTCGGTGCGCGGAAACGACATCGCGATGATCTTCCAAGATCCGATGACCGCGCTCAACCCGGTGTTCTCCGTCGGCTCGCAGATCATCGAGGCGATCCGAACACACCGCGACGTCTCCAAGCAGGCGGCGAGAGCCCGAGCGATCGAACTGCTCGACCTTGTCGGCGTGCCCGAACCGCGACGACGTGTCGACCAGTTCCCGCACGAGTACTCCGGCGGCATGCGACAGCGAGCGATGATCGCCATGGCGATCGCGAACGAGCCGAAGGTCCTCATCGCCGACGAGCCGACCACCGCCCTCGACGTGACCGTGCAGGCCCAGGTGATGGAAGTTCTCCGCGATGTCCAAGAGGCCACCGGATCGGCGATGCTGCTCATCACCCACGATCTCGGCCTCGTCGCCGGCACCGCCGACCGGGTGCAGGTGATGTACGCGAGCCGCCTCGTGGAGACCGGCGCGGTCGACGACATCTTCTACGGCTCCCGGAACCCCTACACCCGGGCGCTACTCGAATCGATCCCCGACTTGGTGTCGGACACCGAGCGGCTGGTGCCGATCCCGGGCAACCCGCCGAGCCTCCTCAACCCGCCGTCGGGTTGCCCGTTCCGACCGCGCTGCTCCATGGCGACGGACACCTGCGCTGAGAGCGTGCCCGACCTCACCACGATCGGCGACGGCCACGCCACCCGCTGCCATCACTCCGATCGACTCGTGACGGAGAGCGCGCCGTGAGCACCGCCGGAGAGGTCCTCCTCAGCGTCCGCGATCTCGTCACCGAGTTCCCGATCCGAGCCGGAGTCTTCCGGCGCGAGGTCGGTCGAGTTCAGGCCGTCAGCGGGGTCTCGTTCGATCTACTGGCCAACGAGACCCTCGGCGTGGTTGGCGAGTCTGGTTGCGGCAAGACCACCCTCGGTCGCTCGCTGCTGCGCCTCGTGCCACCCACGTCCGGCCAGGTCATGCTCGGTGAGCGAGACATCACCACCGCTGGGCGGCAGGATCTGCGCGAACTCCGTCGCGAGATCCAGATGGTCTTCCAGGACCCCTACGCCTCGCTCAACCCGCGCATCCCCGTACGCGACATCATCGGCGAGCCGATGCGGATCCACGGCGTGCCGAAGGAGGAAGCCGCCGACCGCGTCTCCGATCTCCTCACCCGAGTCGGCCTGCTCCCCGAGCACGGCAACCGCTACCCGCACGAGTTCTCGGGTGGGCAGCGCCAGCGCATCGGCATCGCCCGCTCATTGGCGTTGCGCCCCAAGGTGATCGTGCTCGACGAGCCGGTCTCGGCCCTCGACG
>JAYQAE010000155.1:0-4638 GCA_038136655.1 Ilumatobacteraceae bacterium | reverse complement strand
TGCCAACTGAGCTACTCGACCGAGTGCGATATGGAACGGATTGCGCACCACATACACAACGAGGCTGCCAAGTGGCAGCCCCGAGCGGTCCCGACGGGACTTGAACCCGCGACCTCCGGCTTGACAGGCCGGCGTGAACTCCAGACTTCACCACGGGACCTGGAGATTTGTATTTCGCACCCCCAACGGGATTCGAACCCGTGCCGCCACCTTGAAAGGGTGGTGTCCTAGGCCACTAGACGATGGGGGCAGGGAGCCTCATCTCGTTGAGAGCGGCGTCACGCTAGCACCCACCTCGGCGGGTTCCACCGGGTCGAGCCCGCCTCAGTAAGGGGAGGAGAGGGCCGTCACGGTCCACTCCAAAAGCCAGCCCGTCCAGGCGTACAACTGATGGTCCGGGGAGTCCGCGACTGCCTCGTCGGCGAGGTCGGAATCGAGGTCGTCGGTGATCCCGAGCAGCGAGCCGAGCGCGAGACGCAATGAGTTGAGTGAGCGCAGCATCGCTGTCAGGTTCGCCTCATCGATCACCCGTTCCGAATCGCCCTCGGCGAGCCATCCCCGGCTTTCGGCGATCGCCGCTCTCCGCGAGGCGATCAACTCCTCCCGCATGAGCCGCTGATATTCGGCGTCGCGCTCGGCGTCGTCGCCGTCATAATCGGTGAATGCCGGGGGGAAGAGCCGACTGACCACGGGTGCCGTCTCACCTGTCGGGTCGCTGGCTCCCGCGATCAGGCTGTCGAGTTCTTCGAGGAGGCGCGACAACACCTCCCGCTCGCTCGTCTCAAGCCGAAGCGCGAACGAGTCGGGGCCCAGCCGCTCGACGGGCGGCCGTCGCCGTCTCAGCATCGGACCCTCACGAGTCGTGCTCCATGGTCGCCCAGAGCCCGTGCTCATGGAGCCGAAAGACATGCATCTCCGCTTGCTCCCGGGAGCCACTCGCCACCGCCGACCGGCCCTCGTGATGCACTTCGAGCATGAGTTCCGTCGCCTTCTCGAGCGAGTAACCGAAGAGTTTTTGGAGCACATAGGTGACGTAGCTCATGAGGTTGATCGGGTCGTTCCAGACGATGACCACCCACGGCCGATCCTCCTCAACCGCCGAATCGACCTCCTCGACCGGCCGGGTCTCCACCTCGGTGATCGACGCCCGAGGTGACCGCAGCGCGAGCACCCCGCCGACCGCGATCGGGGTCAGCAGGCGCGGCATGCGAACAGTGTGCCGTCGAGGGTGAGCGCGCGTCCACCGCCGTTGGCCGGTCGGCGGCCGTGGCCGTACGATGCGAGGCATGTCCGTCGGCAGCCGCCCCTTGGTGCCGTCGCGACTCGCTCCTGGGGGTGTCGCCCATGGAAGCAGGCGCGCCCCCACCTCGCGGCTCGGAGCGTTCGTCGCGCTCACGAAACCCCGCATCATCGAGCTGCTGCTGATCACCACCGTTCCGACGATGGTGCTCGCGGAGGGCGGTTGGCCGTCAACGGGGCTCGTTCTGATTACCCTGATTGGCGGCTCGCTCGCCGCGGGCGGCGCCAACGCGATCAACATGGTGATCGACCGGGATATCGACGCGCTCATGGAGCGCACGCGGAACCGCCCGCTCGTCACCGGGGTCATCCGGCCGCGCGAGGCGATGGTGTTCGCGGTCTCGCTTGAGGTCCTCGCCCTCGTCGTGCTGTGGGTCGGAGCGAACCTGCTGGCCGGCCTGCTCGCGATCTCGGCCACCGCCTTCTACGTCGGCGTCTACTCGCTCTGGCTGAAGCGCACCAGCCGACAGAACATCGTGATCGGCGGGGCAGCCGGGGCGGTCCCAGTGTTGGTTGGTTGGGCGGCCGTCCACGATTCGCTGGCCTGGACCCCGGTCGTGCTGTTCGCCGCGATCTTCTTCTGGACCCCGCCCCACTTCTGGGCGCTCGCTCTCCGATACGCCGACGACTACCGGGCTGCTGATGTGCCCATGCTCCCGGCGGTGGTCCCCTTCGACCGTGCCGTCCGGCAAATGGTCGGACACACCGTCGCCCTCGTCGCGATGACCCTGGTTCTTGTTCCGGTCGCTCGGTGGGAAGACGTCGCATCGGGTCCAAGGCTCGGATGGATCTACCTGTTCTCCGCTCTTGCCCTCGGCCTCGCGTTCCTCCTCGCGACGGTCGCGCTCGGGCGTCGCCCCAGCGACCGCCTATCGATGCAGGTGTTCGGATTCTCGATCACCTACGTGACGGTTCTCTTCGGGGCGCTCACCCTCGACGTTCTCATCTGAGTTGACATCCGAGTTCACCGGGTGGGCCGGCCGTCGGTGGCTCTGTGGATTTACCTCTCGAGAGGGTGAGGCCAGTAGTCTTGGGCGGTGCGTCCTGCGCCTTGATGAGCAGGAACCAGCCACGACAATCACGGCGGAAGTGAGTCTCGACCCCTATGACGACGATCGATTCGACAACGCGACCCGCGGTGCTCGGCGACGGTGCCATCGGCTCGTGCTCAGCGGCGGTGGCTGACTGGGCGACGTCCACCGACCACAAGAAGATCGGTCGGCTCTTCGCTGGATGCGGCCTGGTGTCGCTCGCGGGCTACGCCGTGCTCGGCCTGCTGCTTGCCCTCGAGCGGGCTGCCTCGTCCGACTCCGTGCTTCCCGAGGATTCGCTCCTTCAATTGTTCCAGGCGCACCGGATCGGGATGATCTTCGACGGGCTCCTCCCGTTGACGCTCGGGCTTGCCATCGCCGTGGTGCCGATGCAGTTGGGCGCCCGGTCCATCGCCTTCGCGCGGTTGGCGCTGACTTCGTTCTACCTCTGGCTCGGCGGCATCGTTCTGATCGGCGTGGCGCTCATCGGCAACGGTGGAATCGGCGGCGGAAACGCTCAGATGGTCGACCTCTTCCTCGCTGGTCACGGGCTCATGCTCCTCGGGTTGATCGCGGCGGCCGTCTGCGTGGCGACCTCGGTGCTCACCACGCGCGCTCCGGGCA
Source organism: Ilumatobacteraceae bacterium (assembly GCA_038136655.1). GTDB lineage: Bacteria > Actinomycetota > Acidimicrobiia > Acidimicrobiales > Ilumatobacteraceae > Casp-actino5. The sequence goes on along the minus strand of JAYQAE010000155.1, from coordinate 1,684 downwards.
TGACGATGCGCCGCATCCCGTTCCTCTCATGGGCGGCGCTGGTTCAGGCGCTCGGCATGTTGATCTCGCTCCCGGTGATGTTCGGCATGGTCGTCTACCTCTTCATCGATCTCCGCAACGCGTCACTCGTGTTCTCGGGCCCCGAAGCAATCGGCGACGAACTCGGCGTGTTTTTGACCCAGCCGCTCACCTTCGTCTTCGCGCTGACGGCGATCGGCGTGCTCGCCGAGGTGGCTCCTGTCGCGTTCGGTCGGCGCCACCCGCTCCGGCCGGTGGTGTTCGCCGGTCTCGCTCTCGTCGGTGTTGGCGCGTTCGCCTCGGTCGCGCTCCGCTCGACATTCCCGGTCGACTTCGGTGGCGCGAGCGAGGACATCGTGCCCGACCTGGTGCTCCTGGGGCTCTTCCTCGGACTTCCCCTCCTCGGCGCGCTGCTCGTGGTGCTTCTGGTCGGCGCCGTCGCTCGGGGAGCCAAGCCGCGCCTCACCTCGCCGCTCATCTTCTCGACCCTCGGCACGCTGATGATCCTCGTCGGCATGCTCGGCACGCTGCTGCACTCCATCGTCGACCTCGAGCTGTCGGGCACGGTCTTCGAGGAGGCAGCGCTCGTCTATGTCGTCTACGGCGCGCTTCTTGCCGGGATCGGCGGATTGATCCACTGGTCACCGAAGCTCTCCGGCCGCATCGTCGCCGAGCGCAAAGTCCTTCCACTCGCCGGCCTCGGCCTGATCGCCACGATCCTCGCCTCGTTCCCCCACTACATCGCCGGCTTCCTCGGTCAACCCGCCGCCGCCGCGGTCTACAGCGGGGTGGATGGCGCAGGGATTTGGAACACCGCGGTGCTCGCCGGCCACGGTTTGATGGCCCTCACGGTGCTCGCTTCGATCGTGGCGATCGCCACCGGTGAGCGGGCTGAGGCATCGCAGACCAATCACTGGTGCGCGCACACCCTCGAGTGGACGCTCCCGTCGCCAGCGCCCGCTGACAACTTCGCTGCCCTGCCGACCGTGGCGTCGGCCGAGCCGGAACTCGACCAGACCCCGATGTCCGAAGGGAGCCCCTCGTGACCGTCGCCCTGCCCGCCGGCCCGGCTCCCGCCCCGCGCCGCCAAATCTTCGTTGGGACCACGCTCGCGGGTGTCGGCATCGTCATGCTGATCGGCGGCATGAGCACGCTGTGGCTCAGAGTCCGCGACGCTGTCGTGTCGTCAGGGGAGCGGTTCCCGGTCGACTACATCATCCCCGAGGTCGCCACCAACGTCATGCTGATGACTGTCGGCGCGCTCTGCCTATTCGCCCAGTGGGCCGTGTACTCGGCGCGCCGAGGTGATCGCGCTCACACCGGTCTGGCCCTCGGCGTGGTGCTCATCATGGGCATCGCGTTCATCAACGCCCAGGCGTTCGTGTACTCGCAGATGGGCATGCCACTCGCGGAGACGTCCTACGCGACGCTGTTCTACGCCCTAACCGGAACGATGACCGCGATCGTCGTCGGCGGGCTGGTCCTGACCGTTGTGGCGGCGTTCCGCTCGCTCGGCGGGCGCGACCGAGACTTCGAGATCGTCTCCGCTCACGCGCTCCTCTGGTACTTCATCGCGGCCGCCTACGCGGTCGTCTGGTTCGTCGTCTACGTCACGAAGTGAGAGCAACCGACTGATGTTCACCACCGGCTCCAAACTCCTCATCGG
>JAYQAE010000154.1:0-4698 GCA_038136655.1 Ilumatobacteraceae bacterium | reverse complement strand
GCCTTGGCGTTGGTGAGGATTCGCTTCTTCTGGCTCTTGATGTTGGCCACGGGCACTCCGGGTTGATCTCCGCCGCCACCCGATGGTGGCGATTCCTGAATCCATCCACGGCGAGCCGCTGATGGACGGGGGAACGCTACCGGAGGCACCCCGTGGACCCAACGCCGCACCGGTAGCGTGAGCGGCGCCATGGACCTCCCCCCGCCGGGCATCGACCGGATCCGGAACTTCTCGATCATCGCCCACATCGACCACGGGAAATCGACGCTGTCCGACCGGATCCTCGAGGTGACCGGCGCCGTCCAAACGAGGGACATGCGCGCCCAGTATCTCGATTCGATGGATCTCGAGCGGGAGCGCGGCATCACCATCAAGGCCCAGAACGTGCGCGTCGACTGGCGCGGACACGTCTTCCACCTCATCGATACCCCCGGCCACGTCGACTTCGGCTACGAGGTGTCTCGATCGCTCGCCGCCTGCGAGGGCGTCGTGCTGGTGGTCGACGCCGCCCAAGGCATCGAGGCCCAGACCCTCGCCAACTGCTACCTCGCCCTTGAGAACGACCTCGAAATCGTCGCCTGTCTCAACAAGATCGACCTCCCAGCCGCCGACCCTGATCGCTACGCCATGGAGATCGAGACGGTGCTCGGTATTCCCGCCGAGGACATCCTCCGCATCTCCGCCAAGACCGGCGAGGGAGTGCCCGAACTCCTCGACGCCATCGCTGAGCGCATTCCGCCTCCGACCGGATCCGCCGAGGAGCCGCTGCGGGCGCTGATCTTCGACTCGCAGTTCGACCAGTACCGCGGGGTGGTGTCGTCGATCCGCGTCGTCGACGGAACGTTGACCTCGGGTTCGCGCCTTCAGTTCATGCAGGCCCAAGCGACCCATGAGGCACTCGAGATCGGTGTCCGCCGGCCCGTCACCACGCCCGTCACCTCGCTCGGGCCGGGAGAGGTCGGCTACCTCATCGCAGGAATCAAAGACGTCGGCGACGCCCGCTCCGGCGAGACGGTCACCACCACCCCCCGGGGCGCCACCACCGCGCTCGAGGGCTACCGCGATCCGAAGCCGATGGTGTTCTCCGGACTCTTCCCGATCGACGGCGACGATTTCGAAGATCTGCGTGACTCGCTCGCCAAATTGAAGCTCAACGACGCCTCGGTCACCTACACCCCCGAGTCGTCAGGCGCGCTCGGATTCGGCTTCCGGTGCGGCTTCCTCGGGCTGCTCCACATGGAGATCGTGAAGGAGCGCCTCGAGCGCGAGTTCGGCCTCGCCCTCATCGCCACCGCGCCCTCGGTCGAGTACCGGGTCACCCGCACTGACGGCCACGTCGAGGTGATCGACAACCCCTCAGATCTGCCGCCGGTGCAGCAGGTCGACTTCATCGAGGAGCCCGTGTTCAAGGTGTCGATCATCACGCCGACCAACTACACCGGGGCGCTGATGGAGCTCTGCCAGAGTCGCCGCGGAGAGATGAAGCGCATGGAGTACCTGTCACCTGAGCGGGTGGAGCTCAACTACGAGATCCCCCTCGCTGAGGTCGTCGTCGACTTCTTCGACCAGTTGAAAAGCCGGAGCCAGGGGTACGCCAGCCTCGACTACGAACTCGCTGGCTATCAGCGGTCCAATCTGGTGCGCGTCGACCTGCTGCTCAACGGACAGCCCGCCGATGCGTTCTCGACGATTGTCCACCGCGACAACGCCGAGTCGTACGGGCGACGCATGTGCGAGAAGCTCCGGGAGCTCATCCCACGCCAGATGTTCGACGTGCCGATCCAAGCCGCGATCGGAGGCAAGGTCATCGCCCGAGAGACCGTCAAGGCCAAGCGCAAGGACGTGCTCGCCAAGTGCTACGGCGGTGACATCACCCGAAAGCGGAAACTGCTCGAGAAGCAGAAGGAGGGCAAGAAGAAGATGAAGGCGATCGGTCGGGTCGAGGTGCCCGGCGACGTGTTCATCTCGGCCCTCAAGCTCGATGACTGAGCTGGCCCGCTCCCGTGACTGACACCGCCGGACGGGCGCCCGTCGCTCGGCCCTCCACCTTCCGCTCACTCCGGCACCGAAACGCACGCCTCTTCCTCGGAGGCTTGTTCGTCTCGCAGATCGGGGCGTGGGTCCAGTACACCGCGCTCGCGATCGTCGTCGACCGACTCACCGGATCGACCACGGCGATCGGGGTGCTCACCGCTCTGCAGTTCGGGCCGTTGCTGGTGCTCGGAGCCTGGGCCGGGGCGTTCGCCGACCGGGTCAATCGACGCCGAATCGTGCTCATCACGCAGAGCCTCCTCGCCCTCCAAGCGGTGGCTCTCGCCCTCGCTGACTTCGTCGACCTGTTGAACGTCGGCGTCGTCTACGCGCTCACCCTCGCGCTCGGCATCTTCTCGGCGATCGACAATCCGGCCCGGCGCGGATTCGTCATCCAGCTCGTCGACCAGCACGAGATCTCCAACGCCATGTCGCTGAACACCGCCACCATGACCGGCTCGAGGATCTTCGGCCCCGCGATCGCGGCCCTGCTGATCACCCGAGTCGGCACCGGGTGGCTCTTCGCCCTCAACGCCGTCACCTCGATCGCGATCATCTATTCGATCCTCGCGGTCGACCGCTCGAGGGTGCACGAGGCACCCAAGGCATCGCCCGGTGGGCGACCGATCCGAGACGCTCTCGCCTACATCCGGGCCACGCCGAGACTCGGAGCCACCTTCGTGGTGTTCGCTGTGGTCTCCACGTTCGGATACAACCACAACGTCTCTCTGCCTCGAATCGCCAACGAGATCTGGCGGAACGAGCAGTGGTTCGGCTGGGTGATGACGGTGATCAGCCTCGGCAGCATGATCGGCAGCCTGATGACGGCCTCGCGACCGTCGGTGTCCATGAGATGGATGGCAGGAAACGGTCTGATCCTCGGCCTGAGCGGGCTCGCGCTCGCCTGGACCCCGAGCGGATGGGTGGCGCTCGTCGTCGCGGTACCGCTCGGTCTCGGTGGCGCCGCCTTCATCGCCTCGATGAACTCCTTCAGCCAGCAGGAGTGTCCACCTGAGATGCGAGGTCGAATCCTCGCGTTCATTGCGATCGCCTTCCTCGGCTCGTATCCAATCGGCGGACCGATCACCGGGATCGTCGGCGACCTGATCGGGCTCGAATGGTCGATCGCCTACGGGGCAGCGATCACCACCCTCGCTGTGCTCTGGCTGGTCATCCGCGTCGTACCGCGCTCTGAGGTCCGAGTGGCGACTGGCGCCAGCGTCGGCTGAACTGTGGGCGTGACGAGTCAGACGAGCGTGGTGTGGTTCCGACGGGACCTGCGCACCATCGACCATCCCGCGCTCTCTCGGGCGGTCGCGGAGGGATCGGTGCTCCCGCTCTTCGTGATCGACCCCGCCTTCGCGAACTCATCGAAGGTTCGACGCCTCGCGCTCGCGGAGATGCTCGCCTCGCTCGACCGCGACCTCGGAGGCGCGCTGCACATCGCGGTGGGTGATCCAATCGACACCGTTCCGGCGATCGCGGCCGCGGTCGGCGCCGACGTCGTGCACGTCAGCCGCGACCACGGGCCCTACGGGCACCGACGCGACGCCTCCGTCGCGGAGCGGCTGCGGTCCGACGAGCGACGACTCATCGGCACCGGCTCGAACCATCTCATCGACCCGACCACGGTGACGAAGGCCGACGGCAACCCATACGCGGTGTTCACCCCGTTCAGCCGCACCTGGCGATCGGTGCTCGCCGAATCGGGTAACACCGCGCTCCTCGACGCGCCGCGTGACGCCGACTGGATCACCGGTATCGATGGCGCCGTGGGCGACCCACGCGCAGTGCTCGGACTCACCCTCGATGACTCGGCTCCGATCGACGACCGTCACCTCGACCGCTCCACCGCGAGCGCGCTCGACCGGTGGGCAAACTTCCGCGCTGACGGCCTCGACCGCTACGACGCTCGACGGAACCTGCCGGCGGAGGCGGGGACCAGTTCCATGTCGTCAGCGCTTCGCTTCGGTCTGGTCCACCCGGCCCGGCTGCTCGCCGATCTCGACCCCGGGTCAGAGGACCATCGCACCTTCGAGAGCGAGTTGTGTTGGCGCGACTTCTACGCCGATGTGCTCTTCCGTCGGCCCGAGACCGCATGGGAGAACCTCGACCGCCGCCTCAACGGCATCGCGCTCGACACCGATGAGCGCGCCCGCGAGCGGTTCGCCCTGTGGTGCCAAGGGAGGACCGGCTTCGAGATCGTCGACGCCGGGATGCGCCAACTGCTCGCCACGGGCTGGATGCACAACCGCGTGCGCATGATCGTCGCCAGCTTCCTCGTGAAAGACCTGCACCTGCCGTGGCAGTGGGGAGCGCGGTTCTTCATGGAGCACCTCATCGACGGTGACCTCGCCTCCAACAACCACGGCTGGCAGTGGGCCGCGGGCACCGGCACCGACGCCGCGCCCTACTTCCGCGTCTTCAACCCTGTCACCCAAGCCGAACGCTGGGATCCCGACCGGTCGTACCGAGCACGGTGGATCCCCGAGCTCGACACCGCTGACTACCCGGCCCCGATGGTCGATCACGCCCGCGAGCGGGACGAGGCCCTCGCCCGGTACAAGGCAGCACGCGGCGGTTAGCACTCGGTAACCTCAAGTGCCAGATGCTCGACGATCGCAAGACCGCCATCCTGAGTGCCGTCGTCCAGGAGTACATCGCGAC
>JAYQAE010000153.1:0-4703 GCA_038136655.1 Ilumatobacteraceae bacterium | reverse complement strand
CACGAACGCCCCGAGCGGAAGGGCGCGCACGCCGTTTTCGGTCTCGCCACGGCGGAAACTCCACACCCGCGGACCGAAACCGATGAAGAACTGCGTGGCCTTCATGCCCGTCCACCGCGCCGTCGCGAAATGCCCCAACTCGTGGAGGAACACCGACACCAACAACCCGACGGCGAACACCAGCCACCACACCGAGAAGAAGCCGAGCACCGCGAACAACGCGACGATCACCGCCACCCCGACACCACCGCGCACTCCGCCCACCAACTCGTCGTCGGCGCGCTCGACCACCGCGCCACCGGCCATCACCTCGGAGGTGAAGCGATCGCGCAACCCGACCTGAGGCACCTCAGGGGCCGGCCACGGGGAGCGCTGGTCATCGGTGGGGGTCGTCATGTCGTCTCGCGAAAGCTCTTGGGGGTCGTGGTTGCAGATGCGCGCGAAACCGTCAGACACCCCGGGAAGCGAGCCACGCGGACGCCGCCTCACGGGCCGACCGATCGGCCTCGATCACGTCCTCGACGCTAGTGGGTGGGTGTACGGCATGCTCGTCGAGCACCGAGGACGCCACGTCCGGAATCGCACTCCAGCTCATCCGGCCCGTCAAGAACGCCTCCACCGCCACCTCATTGGCCGCCGACAGCACCGCCGGAGCCGTTCCACCGGCCCGACCGGCCGCATAGGCGAGGTCGAGACACCGGAACGTCGCACGATCCGGAGCGTCGAAATCAAGTGAACCGATCGACGCCCAGTCGATACGACCGAAGGGCACCGACGACCGCTCCGGCCAGGCCAAGGCGTAGGCGATCGGCAGACGCATATCGGGCATCGACAACTGAGCGATCGTCGACCCGTCGGAGAACTCCACCATCGAATGCACCACCGACTGGGGATGCACCACCACCTCGATGTCGTCGTAATCGACACCGAACAGCTCATGCGCCTCGATCACCTCGAGGCCCTTGTTCATCAAGGTCGACGAATCCACCGTGATCTTCGGACCCATCGACCAGGTCGGATGCGCCAGCGCGTCCTCCACCGTCACCGAGGCCAGATCCTCCGCCGAACGACCTCGGAACGGACCACCCGAAGCCGTCAACACCAAACGCGACACCTCACGAGCGGCATCCACCGACGACCGCAGACACTGATGCAACGCGGAATGCTCACTGTCCACCGGAATCAACTCAGCCCCCGGCGTCGCCCGCAACGGCTGCACCACCGGACCCGCCGCGATCAAACTCTCCTTGTTGGCGAGCGCCAAGCGACGACCCGCCGCCAACGTCGCGACCGTCACCGCCAACCCGGCGAACCCGACCACACCGTTCACCACCACATCAGCCTCAGCGCACACCGGCGCGACATCGTCGACCACCTCGACCCCGTCGAGCGCCGCCGCCACCTCACGGCGCGCCTCGGCATCAGCGACGGCCACCACCCGAGGGCGAACCGCGCGGGCTTGCTCGACAATCACCTCCACCGACGCGCCAGCCGAAAGCGCCACCACATCGTAGCGGTCGGGCTCGGCCGCGATGACCTCCAGCGTCTGCCGCCCGATCGACCCCGTCGACCCGGCGACGACGACCCGGATCACTGCACCCAGGGTTCGATGACCCGGGTCAGGTAATAGACCGCGGGAAGGGTCAACAAGAACCCGTCGAAACGATCGAGCACCCCACCATGGCCGCGCACCAGCGACCCGAAGTCCTTGATGTCGAGGTTCCGCTTGAACATCGACTCGACCAGATCACCGAGGGGCGCGAACACCGACACCACCACCGCCAGCAACAACAACTCTCCGGTGCCCGACCAGGTCGAGTTCCAACCGCCGATCCCGACCACGATCAACACCACGATCGTCATCAGCGCGCCACCGATGAACCCCTCCACCGACTTGCCCGGCGAGATCCACTGGCGCAACGGCGTCCGGCCGGCCGCCGACCCAACAAACAGCGCGCCCACATCATTGGCCACCACCGCCAACGCCAACATGAACAACGTGTCGGTGCCGGTGTCAGCGAGCAACACCCCTTGCGTGGTGGAGAAGCGCAAGATCAGCGCGGCGAACGAACCACCGAGGCCGATCCACACAATCCCCGCCGCCGCCACCGAGATATTCGGCAACGGACCGCTCTCCACCGAGCGCGCCCCGATATGGGTGACCGCGATCGTCGCGAAGCCGAGCATCACCACCAGCGGCAACGCCGACTCACCGACCCAATACGCGGCGAGCGGAGCCGACACACAGGCCGCGATCCCCGGGATCACCGCCGGTCGATAGCCCTTCTCGGTCAACTTGTCGAAGAACTCCACCGCGCCAAGACCAAGGATCACCGCCACCAAACCCGCCGTCGCCCACGGGCGATAGGTGAGCACCCCGACGAAGATCGCCACCAACAGCACCCCGACCGCGGTCGCCATCGGCATATCGCGCGCCGATGACTGACGGCCACCCGCCGCCCGACTCCCTCGCGGCGCCCCACCCGGACGCGGACCCTTCGGACCCGGACCACCCGGCCGCGGACCCTGACGCCGACGACCCGCCGCCGCCGGCGGCTGCCGCCGCTCGATACCGGAGGGATCCGTGCCGATCACAATGCGCGAGGCCGCCGGACGAGGCTGCTCGCCGGTCACCCGCTCACGCGGCACCGCCGGCGCCTCACGGGTCGGCTCCGGCTCGGCGTCGTCGGCCCACACCGGATTCTCCGCCGTGAACGACGCCCACAACTCATCCTCCGAGCGCGTCGGCACCGGATCGGAATCATCGAAGGAGATGAGATCGTCGCGCGACGGGCTCACCGAGGTCACATCACCCGTCGGAGACTCCTCGACAATGCGACGGATCTCGCCGGACGGATCGATCGCCCGCGGAATCTCGCCGGTCGGCGGCTCCGTCCAATGCGGCATCGGACCCGACTCGTCGCCGAAACGCAACGGCGGGCCGTCATCGGCCGGCGCCGGATCATCGAAATCCTCAAGCGGATCATCCCCGGGCACCGCCCGCGAACCCGGATCGGTGCCATCGCTCGCCCGACGGCGCGGACGCTCATCGGTCGGATCGCCGAACAGCGAACCCGGCTCACCCCACATGTCGTCGCTCATCGCTCCCCCTCCCGACGGTCCTCAGACCTCGAGCAGTTCCTGTTCCTTGCGTCCAAGTCCCTGATCGATGCGATCCACATGCTCATGGGTCGACTTATCGAGCTCCTTCTCGGCCCGCTCCAAATCGTCAGCGGAGATCTCGCCGTCCTTCTCAGCGGCCTCGAGATGCTTGCGCGCGTCACGGCGGATATTGCGCACCGCCACCCGGCCGTCCTCAGCCATGTTCTTCGCGATCTTCACGTAATCACGGCGGCGTTCCTCGGTGAGCGCCGGGAAGTTGATACGGATCACCACACCGTCGTTGTTCGGCGACACCCCGAGATCGGAATCGCGGATCGCCTTCTCGACGGCCGTCAACGTCGACCGATCGTGCGGCTTGATCAACAACTGACGAGCCTCGGGCACCTGGATCGACACCAACTGCTGCATCGGCACCGGAGCGCCGTAGTACTCGACCAACAGATGCTCGACGAGCGCCGGAGCCGCGCGACCCGTGCGCACCGTGGCGAACTGGGCCTGGACGTGCTGGACCGCCTTGTCCATCTTGTCCATGGCGTCCAGCAGGGTCTCATCGATCACGCGATCAATGGTACCCATCGCGCCACCAGCCCGACGGGGACACCGGCCAGCGCCGAATGGCGCGCCGGATCAGTGGACGATCGTGCCGACCGGCTCGCCAGCGAGGATCGATCGCAGCGAACCCGCCTGGCTCATGTCGAACACCACGATCGGGATGGAGTTGTCGCGACAGAAGGCGATCGCCGTGGCGTCCATCACCTTGAGGTCCTTCGTCATGACCTCCATGTAGCCGACTTCCTCGTACTTCACGGCGTCCTCATTGGTGCGCGGATCAGCGCTGTAGACCCCATCGACACCCGAATGCGTGCCCTTCAACAGGGCGTCCGCCTCGATCTCGGCCGCGCGCAGCGCCGCCGCCGTGTCCGTCGTGAAAAACGGGTTGCCGGTACCGGCGGCGAAGATCACCACGCGGCCCTTCTCGAGATGGCGCACCGCGCGACGCCGGATGTACGGCTCAGCGATGCGAGGCATCTCGATCGCCGACTGCACCCGGGTCGGCTGACCCTTGCGCTCCAGCGCGTCCTGAAGCGCGAGAGCGTTCATGACCGTGCCGAGCATGCCGATGTGATCGCTCTGCGTGTCGTCCATGCCCGACATCGCTCCCGTGCGACCACGCCAGAAGTTGCCACCACCCACCACGACAGCGACATCGACACCCATGTTCTGGCGGAGATCGATGATCTCGAGCGCCGTCGCCTCGAGCGTCGCCCCGTCGAGCCCACGACCCGACGGACCGGCGAGCGCCTCACCGGAGGGCTTGAAGACGATCCGCTTCCATCGGGGAGAGATCGCCTCGGTCATCGGTCTCAGCCGATCTCCACCTGGGCGAACCCAGCGATCGATGCCGAGCCGATGAACTGCGCCACCGACTGTTTGTCGTCCTTGGCGTAGGGCTGCTCCAGCAGACACACATCCTTGAAGAACCCGCCGATGCGGCCCTCGACGATCTTCGCGATCGCCTGCTCGGGCTTGCCCTCGTTGCGGGTGATCGTCTCGAGCGTGGCGCGCTCCGCCTCGACCAC
>JAYQAE010000152.1:0-4709 GCA_038136655.1 Ilumatobacteraceae bacterium | reverse complement strand
CCGACAAGGTTCGTTTCCAGGGCCAAGAGGTCGCGGCGGTCATCGCCGACGATCCCTACATCGCCAAGGATGCCTGCGAGGCGATCGTGGTCGACTACGAGCCGCTTCCGGTGATCGTCAACCCCATGCAGGCGATGGCCGACGGCGCGCCGCTGATCCGCGACGACAAGGAGAACCAGCCCGACAACAAGGTCTTCGACTGGGAGGTCGGCGACCGGGAGGCCACCGATCGCGCCTTCGCCGAGGCCGACGTGGTGTCGAAGCTCGAACTCCACTATCCGCGGTCGCACCCGTCGCCGCTTGAGCCGTGCGGCTCCATTGCCGACTTCGATCGGTCGACGGGCAAGTTGACCGTCTACATGACGACGCAGGCACCGCACATCATCCGCGCCGCGGTCGCGCTCGTCGCTGAGCTTCCCGAGCACATGATCCGGATCATCTCGCCGGACCTCGGTGGTGGTTTCGGCAACAAGGTGCCGGTGTACCCGGGGTATGTGATCTCGATCCTCGCGTCGATCCTCACCGAGCGTCCCGTGAAGTGGATCGAGGACAAGACCGGCAACCTGATCTCGACGGGATTCGGTCGCGATGTGTATCTGCAGGGCGAGATGGCGCTCCGCAAGGACGGTCGCATCCTCGGTGTGCGCATGCACACGATCTCGGACCACGGCGCCTTCTTCTCCGATGCGCAGCCGAGCAAGTTCAAGATCGGCCTCATGCACTCGGCGTTCGCTTGCTATGACATCCCGTCGGCCCATCTCACGGCGACCGGCATGTACACCAACAAGGCCCCTGGCGGGGTCGCCTATCGATGCTCGTTCCGGGTGACCGAGGCCATGTTCTTCCAAGAGCGCATGGTGCAGGCCGCGGCCGATGACCTCGGCATGGACCAAGCCGAGTTCCGTCGCGTCAACTTCGTTCGCGATGACGATTTCCCTCACCGGACCGCGTTCGGGTTCCTCACCGACTCGGGTCAGTACGGGAAGTGCCTCGATGTCGGCCTCGAGGCGATCGGCTACGAGCAGTTCCTGAAGGATCAGGAGGAGGCTCGTAAGAAGGGTCGTCTCCTCGGTATCGGCATCTCGACGATGACCGAGCCGCTCGGTGCCGGCAATAGCCGTGAGTACGACATCCTCGGCATCAAGATGTTCGACTCGGCTGAGCTTCGAGTCCACATGACCGGCAAGGCGATCCTGCGCACTGGGGCGAAGACCCAGGGTCAAGGTCACGAGACGACGTGGGCCCAGATCGTCGCGCACGAGCTGGGTATCCCCGCCGATGACATCGTGGTCGAGGAGGGTGACACCGATACAGCGCCATTCGGCATGGGCACCTACGCCTCGCGCTCCACCCCGGTGGCTGGGGCTGCTGTAGCCATGGTGGCGCGGAAGATCCGGGCCAAGGCCCGCAAGATCGCGGCCCACCTGCTCGAGGTGTCCGAGGAGGACGTCGAGTGGGAGCTCGGTCGCTTCTACGTGCGAAGCCAGCCCGACCGCGGTGTCACCATCCAAGACTGCTCGATGGCGGCCTACTCCAACGTGCCCGACGGTATGGAGCCCGGTCTCGAGAACACCGCCTATTACGACCCGCCCAACCTGACCTGGCCGTTCGCGTGCTACATCGCGACCGTCGAGGTCGACCCTGAGACCGGCGTGTGGGATGTGCTGCGGATGGTCGCGGTCGATGACTGCGGCGTGCGCATCAACCCGATGATCGTCGAGGGTCAGATCATGGGAGGTCTCACCGAGGCCTACGCCATGGCGAGCATGCAGTTCATCACCTTCGACGCCGACGGCAACTGTGTCGGGTCGAACTACATGGACTATCTGCTGCCGACCGCGTGGGAGACCCCGGGCTTCGAGTTGCATGAGGTGGTCACCCCGTGCCCGCACCACCCGATCGGAGCGAAGGGCATCGGAGAGTGCGCCACCGTTGGTGGCCCCGCGGCGTTCGTGAACGCGGTCATGGACGCGGTGAAGCACCTCGGTGTTCGCAACGTCGACATGCCGCTGCTGCCGGACCGTGTCCATCAGGCGGTCACCACCGGAAACGACGTGAGCGGCATGCCGCCGGTCAGGACCGACGCTCCGTGATCGATCGTTCCGACGGCTGGAGCGTGATGGCCAAGGCGCTCGAGTTGATGGAGTTAGGGGAGGCGTTCGCCCTCGCGACGGTCGTCTGGCGACAGGCGCCCTCATCGGGTCAGAACGGGTCGCGCGCGATCGTCACCGCGGATGGCGCGGTGCACGGATGGGTCGGTGGGGCCTGCGCCGAGCCGGTGCTCATCCGCGAAGCACTCGATGTCATCGAGCGGGGCGAACCCCGGCTCATCTGGCTTGGGCAGAACGACGAACTCGAGGGGATGCACATTCCCCAAGGTGTTGTCACCGTCCCGATCTCATGCCAAAGCGACGGCGCCCTGCAGATCTACATCGAGCCGGCGCAGGTGGCTCCCCACCTGGTGATCGTGGGTCGTTCCCCGATGGCGGCGACCTTGGCGGAGATGGCTGGCCTTCTCGACTGGCGGGTCGAACTCGTCGACGGTTCCGAGTTCTCGGCCGCCTCCTGCTCGCCTCGGTCGGCCGTGGTTGTGGCCACCCAAGGGCATGGTGATGAGGAGGTGGTCGAGACAGCGGTCGCCGCCGGGCCCGCCTATCTGGGCGTCGTCTCCTCGGGTCGCCGAGCTGAGGCCCTGCGGGCCTTCCTCGTCGATCGAGGCGTGTCCCGCGAGCAGGTCGACGCTGTACGGATGCCCGTCGGGCTCGATCTTGGTCACACGACCCACCGCGAGGTCGCGGTCGCGGTTCTCGCCGAGTTGGTCGCCCTCCGAGCGGCCGGTGATCTGCCCTCGGGCGGCGGTGCGAGCGTCGTGCGTCCCGAGTACCGGGTCGATCCGGTGTGCGGGATGTCAGTGGCGGTCGACGACTCCAACCATCCCCTCGAACATGAGGGTGAGACCTACTACTTCTGCTGTCCGGGCTGTCGTTACTCGTTCAAGAAGGACCCCGCCCAGTTCCTCGCACAGGAGGCATCATGCTGATCACCAACCAGATTGAGGTCCCACAGCCGCTCGAGGCGGTCTGGGACTTCTTCGGCGATATCCCGCAGGTGGCCGCCTGCCTTCCGGGGACGAACCTCACGGATCAGGTGGGCGACGACCGCTACGAGGGTGACGTCACCATCAAGGCCGGACCGGTCAAGCTTGAGTTCGCCGGCTCCGCGGAGATCACCGCTCGTGATGAGGCGAATCGCACCATCACGGTCGACGCCGCCGGCGCCGACCGAAAGGGCCGTGGACAGGCATCGCTCGCCCTGACCGCGAAACTCGCCTCCACGGCTCTCGGCACGAAGGTCGACATCTCGCTCGATCTCACGATCTCGGGTGCGGCGGCGCAGTACGGCCGAGGCCTCGTGGCCGACGTCACCGCGGTGCTCCTCGACGAGTTCGCCGTGAACATGGGCGGACGCCTCGACGCCATCTCGAAGGGGATCGATCCGAACTCCGTTGCTGGTGCCAAGCCGGCGAGCGGTGTTTCGATCGCGCTCCGCGCGGCGCGCATGGCGCTGGTGCGAGTGGCCCGACGTTTCTTCATGCCGTATCAACCGCTGCCCACGGGTCGCTGAAGGGGGATTCATGACACTCTGGGGACTTGGCAACATCATCCTGATCGTGGTGGTGGTGCCCGTACTCGTCGCGCTGTTGAGCCGGGTGCTCGGCGCGCTGGAGCGGATCAGGGGCGCGGCTGACGACGCGCTCGCGGGAGGGGTCGCTCTGATCGGCGAGCTCGATTCCGCGCCGGATCTGTTGGAGACCACCGACCGGACGATCGCCGAGGTCGCCGACGGCGCGGTCCGCTACGCGGGCAGCGTCGGGAAGCTGCTCGGGTGAGGGGGAACACGAGATGACTACCGCTGCTGTGGTGACCCTGGTGGTCGCTGCTCTCATCGTCGCGGCTGCGGCGCTCGGACTGTTGAGGGTGATCTTCCACCTGGTCGCGGTCCGTCGCAGCCTCGCGGCTCTCGAGGGAGGAGTCGCGGTCATCGCCGCGAAGACCTCGACCGTTCCGACGGTGCTCCCGTCGGTCAACTCGAGCCTGCAACCCGTCCGCGACTTCTGCGAGTCGATCTGAGGAGATGACCATGATCACACTTCTCGCAGAGTCCAATACCGGCTGGGTGATCGGCTACGTGATCGGCATCGTCGTGGTGCTGGCCGTGGTCGCGCTCGTCGTGCCGATCCTGCTGCTCGCCAAGTCGATCGGCGGTCAGGCGGGCCGCATCAACAACGGACTCGGTCAGGCGGTCGATCACACCGCCGCGCTGTCGGAACTGAACAACACGATCTCGTCGGCGACGGCGATCGTCGCCGGCCTCAAGCGGGGCCGGGAGAGGCTGGGAGGCTGAGATGCTCGCTCTGACCGACACCCAAGAGACCCTCTGGTGGGTCGCCATCATCTTGGGCTTCGTGGTGGTCCTCGCGGTCGCCGCGCTGCTCACCATCTTGGTGGTGCTCGTCCGAACCATCGACCAGCGGGTCGATGCGATCAAGGCGACGCTCGACCAGGCCAAGGCAAACACCGATGACACCGCGCTGATCGAGACCGTGGGAGCCGGAGTTGACGCCGTGCTCGCCGAGGGTCTCGAGCACCACCTGTTCCTCGGCCGAGTTCTCGAGAAGGTCCGCTCATGACGACGCTCATCGTGCTCAC
>JAYQAE010000151.1:0-4715 GCA_038136655.1 Ilumatobacteraceae bacterium | reverse complement strand
GCCGCAACCTCGTCGAGCTCCGGCTCGACTCGGTCGACGGCTTCGAGGTCGGCCAAGAGATCACCGTCGAGCAGATCCCGGCCGGATCGCTGGTCGATGTGACCGCGACCAGCCGCGGCAAGGGGTTCGCCGGAACCATGAAGCGTCACAACTTCCGCGGTCAGGGAGCCAGCCACGGCAACCACAAGCACCATCGCGCCCCCGGCTCGATCGGCGCCTGCTCCTTCCCGGGCCGAGTCTTCAAGGGCTTGAAGATGTCCGGTCACATGGGTCACGAGCAGGTGACCACGCTCAACCTGCAGGTCGTCGACTCCGACGCCGAGCGGGGCCTCCTCGTGGTGAAGGGCTCCGTGCCGGGCCCCAACGGAGGAGTCGTCCACGTCCGTTCCGCCGTCAAGGCCGCGGTGAAGGGTTCCTGACATGGCTCAGATCACGATGAAGAAGGTCTCCGGTGGCGACGCCGGAAAGGTGCAGCTCGACGAGTCCTACTTCGGCATCCAGCCGAACGTGCCGGTGATGCACCAGGTCGTCACCGCCCAGCTCGCCGCTCGCCGGTCGGGCACCCAGAGCACGAAGACCCGCAGCGAGGTCTCCGGTGGTGGTGCCAAGCCCTACCGCCAGAAGGGCACCGGCAACGCCCGCCAGGGCTCGACTCGCGCCCCGCACTTCAGCGGCGGTGGCATCGCTCTCGGTCCGAAGCCGCGCGGTTACGCCCAGCGCACCCCGAAGAAGATGATTCGCCTCGCGCTTCGCTCGGCGCTGTCCGATCGGGCCGCCGAGGGTCGCGTGATCGTCGTCGATCAGTGGGGCTTCGATGCCCCGAGCACCAAGGCTGGCGTCGCCGCTCTCGCCGCGCTCGGGGTGGAGGGTCGCGTGCTCGTCGTTCTCGATCCCTCCGACGCCAACGCCGCGCTCAGCCTCCGGAACATCCCCGAGGTGCAGCTCATCACCACCGGCGAGCTGAACGCTTACGACGTGCTCTGCAACGACACCGTCGTGTTCACCAGTTCGACCCTGCCGAGCTCGGCAGCCGCAGAAAGTGACGCCTCCTGATGAAGGACCCACGCGACATCATCATCGCCCCGGTCGTCTCCGAGAAGAGCTACGCGCTCATGGAGGCCGGTGTGTACACGTTCAAGGTCGCCCGTTCGGCCTCCAAGCCCGAGATCCGCGACGCCGTCGAGGCCATCTGGGGCGTCGAGGTGCGCAAGGTCAACACGGCCAACCGCAAGGGCAAGGCCACCCGCGTGCGGGGTTCGAACCGCCGCGGTTCCAAGCCCGACTCGAAGCGGGCCATCGTCACGCTGGCAGCGGGGGACATCCCGCTGTTCGAGAACTGAGGTCATCATGGCTATCCGCACACGCAAGCCGACCAGCCCCGGACGTCGCTTCCAGACCTCGTCCGACTTCTCCGAGATCACGGCCTCCTCGCCCGAGAGGACGCTGCTCGCCCCCGCTCCGAAGAGCGGAGGCCGAAACTCCTATGGTCGCAAGACCTCACGCCATCGCGGCGGTGGGCACAAGCGCCGCTACCGCATCATCGACTTCAAGCGCGTCAAAGACGGCGTCCCCGGTCGTGTCGCCTCCATCGAGTACGACCCGAACCGCACCTGCCGTATCGCGCTCATCCACTACGCCGACGGCGTGAAGTCGTACATCCTCGCGCCGAAGGGCCTTAGCGTCGGCGACACGGTTCAGAGCGGCCAGGGCGCCGATATCCGTCCGGGCAACGCCCTGCCGCTGCGCTACATCCCCGTCGGCACGACCGTCCACAACGTGGAGCTCCGTCCCGGGCAGGGCGGCAAGATCGGCCGCTCGGCCGGAATCGCTGTCCAACTGGTGGCCAAGGAGGGCGAGTTCGCGACCCTGCGCATGCCCTCCACCGAGATGCGCCGAGTGCTCATCGACTGCCGCGCCACGGTCGGTGAGGTGGGCAACTCCGAGCACGAGCTCGTCAAGATCGGCAAGGCCGGCCGCAACCGCTGGAAGGGCGTTCGCCCCCAGACCCGCGGTGTCGCCATGAACCCCGTCGACCACCCCCTCGGCGGTGGTGAGGGGCGCACCTCGGGCGGACGTCCCGCGGTGAGCCCGTGGGGCAAGCCCGAGCGTCGCACCCGCGACAAGAACAAGCCCAGTCAGAGGTTGATCGTCCGTCGTCGTCGCACCGGCAAGGGCCGGCGGTGACCCGGGAAGAGGTGAGGAACGATGTCTCGTAGTCTCAAAAAGGGCGCCTTCGTCGACGGCCACTTGCTGTCGAAGGTGGACGCCCAGAACGCCGCCGGAGAGCGCAAGGTCATCAAGACCTGGTCGCGTCGCTCCACGATCATCCCCGACATGGTCGGTCACACGATCGCTGTGCACGACGGCCGCAAGCACGTGCCCGTCTACATCACCGAGTCGATGGTCGGACACAAGCTCGGCGAGTTCAGCCCGACCCGCACCTTCCGGTTCCACGCCGGCCAGGAGAAGGGGGCGAGGCGCTGATGACCGGTCCCAAGCTCAACGAGGCCCAGACCCCCTCCATGGCCCGCGCCGGTGAGCGCTCGGGCACTAAGGCGGTCGCCAAGCACGTGCGTTCCTCGGCCTACAAGGCCAGGGTCGTGCTCGACCTCATCCGCGGTCTCGACGTGCGTCGCGCCGACGAAGTGCTCGCGCTCACTCAGCGCGACATCGCGCGTGATATCCGCAAGGTGCTCCGCTCCGCGGTCGCCAATGCGGTCAACAACGAGGGCCAAGACGCCGAGGAGCTCTTCGTCGTGGCCTGTTTCGCCGATGAGGGCACCACCCTCAAGCGGTTCCGGCCCCGCGCCCGCGGCCGCGCGACCCGCATCCGCAAGCGCACCTGCCACATCACGGTGATCGTCGCCCGAATGAGCGATGAGCGCCTTGAGATCCTGCGCGCCAAGGCTGAGGGGGCGTCCGCCTCCGCTGCTGCCGCCCGGAGGGCTCGCGTCGACGCGAGCCGTCGCCGCGCCGAGGCCGCCCAGGCCTCATCGGACGAGGTCGAGGACGACTCGGTCGAGGACGTGTCCGAGGAGACGTCCGCCGAAGTCGACGCCGTCGAGGTGGCGGACGAGACGGTCGAGGACGCTTCAGACGATGTGGTGGATGACGCTGCCGATGACTCGGCTGACGACGCCGCCGACGCCACGGAGGAAGCGGCCGATGAGAGCGAGGCCGACGAGGCCGACGAGGAGAACAACTGATGGGCCAGAAGATCAATCCCTACGGCTTCCGCCTCGGCGTGAGCACCGACTGGAAGAGCCGCTGGTTCAGCGATCGCGACTACAAGCAGTACCTCACCGAGGACTGGCAGATCCGCGACACCATCATGGAGCGCCTCGAGTCGGCCGCGATCAGCCGCATCGAGATCGAGCGCACCCGCGACAAGCTCCGCGTCGACATCCACACCGCTCGCCCGGGCATCGTGATCGGTCGCAAGGGCGCCCAGGCCGATGAACTCCGCCAGATGATCACCAAGGTCACCGGCAACCCGCGCATCCAGCTGAACATCGTCGAGATCAAGACCCCCGAGCTCGATGCCGCGCTCGTCGCTCAGGGCGTCGCCGATCAGCTCGCGAACCGCATCGCCTTCCGTCGCGCGATGAAGCGCGCCGTGCAGAACGCTCAGCGGGCTGGTGCCCTCGGTATCCGGGTGCAGTGCTCGGGCCGTCTCGGCGGCGCCGAGATGAGCCGCACCGAGTGGTACCGCGAGGGTCGAGTGCCGCTCCACACCCTGCGCGCCGACATCGACTACGGCTTCCGCGAGGCCAAGACCGCCAACGGGCGCGTCGGTGTAAAGGTCTGGCTCTACAAGGGCGAGATCGTTCCTTACCGCTCCGCGAACGAGGACAAGATCGCCCGCGAGGCCGCCATGGCCGTCGGCGAGACCTCCGGTCAGACCGCCGACGCCGCCCGCCGCGTCGTGTCGTCGGCCGGCCCGCGTAGCGAGGAGACCGTGGAGGCCGCCCCGCTCGTGCGCGAGGCCGATCCCGAGCTCGAGAAGCTCCTCGACGAGGAGGAGACCATCACCCGCCAGACCCGCGAGGGCCACGAGACACCGCACTTCCGCGGTGACGACTGAGAACGAAGGGTCGAGGAGAACACCATGTTGATGCCGCGCAAGGTCGCACATCGCAAGCACCATCGGGGCCGCACCCGCGGCGTCGCCAAGGCCGGAACCGAGTTGTCCTTCGGTGAGTACGGGATCCAAGCCCTCGAGCCGGGCTGGATCACCGCCCGCCAGATCGAGGCCGCCCGTATCGCCATGACCCGCTCCATCAAGCGTGGAGGCAAGGTCTGGATCAACGTCTTCCCGGACAAGCCGGTCACGAAGAAGCCCGCCGAGACCCGGATGGGCTCCGGCAAGGGCAACCCCGAGTTCTGGGTCGCCGTCGTGCGTCCCGGCCGGATCCTCTTCGAACTGTCTTTCCCCGATGAGGCCCAGGCGAAGATCGCCATGAACAAGGCCATCCAGAAGCTCCCGATCCGCGCGCGGATCATCACCCGAGACGAGGAGATCTGATCGTCATGGCGAAGAAGGACGACCTCAAGAACAAGGACATCGCCGAGCTCGACGAGGAGCTGCGCGCCACGAAGCACGAGGCCCTGAACCTCCGCTTCCGCAACGCCACGGGCCAGCTCGAGCACACCCACGAGATCAAGCAGGCGCGTCGACGCATCGCGCGCATCAACACCCTGATCCGCGAGCGGGA
>JAYQAE010000150.1:0-4729 GCA_038136655.1 Ilumatobacteraceae bacterium | reverse complement strand
CCAGTCCGCTGTCGAGCACCCAGCCGACGAGACCGATGAGCACGGTGATCGCGCCGGCGACAACGATCTCGAGCCAGTGCTCGGTGGCACCGAGAGCGAACGCGCCGAGACCGATGGCGACGATCGGTAGTGCTGCGACAACGCCGTCGTGCGAGCCGAACCAGATCATCGACACGACCACGACGGTTCCAGCCGCCGCGAGCCTCGCAAGCACTGCTCCGGGTTGACCGCGTCGCGCGGCGGCGAGGCCAACGAGCCCCGACGCCACCACGAGGAAGACCGGCGGGGTCGCGCGTTCATCGAGATCCGCCACGGCCACCCAGGCGGTCGTCGCGACGAGCGTGGCCGAGGAGGTGATGACCCACCCCGCGATCTGAGTGCGAAGCCGCGAGAACCCCCACGCCACTGCCACGGTCGCGATGATCGCGACCGACAACTCGGGGGATTCGATCAAGTGCTGATCGAGAAGGATTCCGACAGCGATCGCGAACTGAGCCACGGTCGCCACCTCGATCACCTCGATGAGTCGTTGGCGGGCCGTGGAGCCATGTGTGATTCGCCTCGTCGATGTCGCCGAGCCGACACCGGTCACTATCAGCAGGATCGCGATGGCCGAGGGGGAAGCCTCGGCTGCAGCGAGGAGTCGGATGAGCCCGACTACCACGATGAGGCCCGCGAGATATCCGACGAGTTCGGGAGTCGAGAAGGCGAGACCCGGTGCGCGCGCGATCGAATCAGCATCCTCGCGGTCGAGTCGGCCCTCGCCGACGAGGCGATCGAGGATCTCCCTACGGGCTGGTCGTGGCATGTTGGCTCCCTCAGCGGCCGGACTGGCCGCCTCGGTTGCCATTCTCGCTTCTACCCGGGGACTCGGGGGCGTCTTCCGCCTCGGTGTCGGGGGCTATGGCGTCGACCTCCGCCTCGTCGGCGGCGACTCCGCGACCGTTGCCGTTGTTGCTCCCGCTGTTGCCGTTGCCTTGGCCGTTATTGCCGGCGTTGGAACTGTTCCCGTTCCCGTTGTTGCCGGACTGGCTGGGGGCGTTGCTCGATGGGTTGTCGTTGTTGCCCGAGCTGTTGCCGTTCGATTGGCCGGGGGCGTTGCTTGATGGGTTGTCGTTGTTGCCCTGACCGTTGCCGTTGTTGCCGCCGTTGGAACTGTTCCCATTCCCGTTGTTGCCGGACTGGCCCGGGGCGTTGCTCGATGGGTTGTCGTTGTTGCCGTTCCCATTCCCGTTGTTGCCCTGACCGTTGCCGTTGTTGTCGTTCGACTGTCCGGGAGCGCTACCCGACTGCCCGGGTGTCGTGCCGGCCTGTCCCGGGGTGGTACCCGACTGCCCCGGGGTGTTACCCGTCTGGCCCGGGGGTTCGGCTCCCTGCGCGGGAGTATTACCCGACTGACCGGGAGTGCTTCCCGACTGTCCCGGGGTGGAGCCGGTTTGGCCAGGAGCCTCTTCGGAACGTCCCGGGGAGTCGTCCGCGTCGAGATCATCATCGATCGACTCGTCGGGCACCGTGGTCGTAGGGGGAGCGATGGGGTCCTCGATCGGCTCGTCAACAGGTTCGTCGATCGGCTCGTCCGGCTCGGCCACCGTGGTCGGTGTCGGCTCGGTCACTTGCGGCGTCTCCTCCACCGGCTCCTCGACCGGGTCGGGCATGATCTCCACCGACGACACCGGCCGCGGCACCTCGATGTTGACGACCTCCAGCACATCGGCGACCACGTTCTGGATCGGATCGGGGAGCGAGCCGGTCGACACGAGGCCGACGCTCGCGCCAGCGGCCGCAGCACCTGCCCAGCCGAACACACCGATCGCGCCGACCGCGGCGCCAACCCGGCGCTTCCAGCGACCCTTGGCCAGCGTCGGATCAGTCGAGCTGGCGATCGCCAATGACCTCAGGCGGGCCACGAGATTCTGGTCGACCTCAAAGGCCACCTCGGTGGCGCGGAGGTCGGCGAGCCGGATGGCGAGACCACGGTTTGGCGGCCAGATCACGACGCCACCCCCTCGCCAGTCGATTCCTCACGCAACTCCTCCGAGAGGAGATCCTTCAGCTTCGCGAACGCTCGCGACAGCGCGACGCGGGTGGCCACCTCGGACTTGCCGATCGCCTTCGCCGTCTCTCGGGTCGACAGTCCGACCACATACCGGAGCTCGAGCATGCGGTGCTGCTCCTCCGGAAGCCGTTCGAGCGCGGCGAGGAGATCTGGATCGCTGAAGGTCTCCTCGTTCGGCTCATCGGCCTCGAGCAGATCGAGGGTGTTCTCGATCGACACCTCGCTGCGTCGGGTGTTGCGACGCAGGTCGTCGACGATCCGCGCATGAGCGATGGAGAACACGAAGGATCGAAGATCACCCGAGCCACCCTCGAACTCTCCGATGCGACGAGCCACCGCTTCGAGGGTGGCGCCCATCACCTCGTCGGGATCGCGAGAACCCATTCGATGCGCGTAGCCGACGATCTTCGGACCGATGTCACCGACGAAGCGCGACCACTCCGATGAGTCCCCGCGCTTCAGGGCGCGCACGGAGATTCGATCGCCCATCAGGCCGCGCTCCGTGAGACGGCGCACGAGCATGCGCTCTGGGTGGTCATCGCCTCCGAGTCTGTCGTGAGGAAGGCCCATCAGGCACTCGGTGATGCTCGCTGTCGTCATCACCGCTGTTATCGCCTGACATGGGGAGATTGTTACGCCGCCCGATCGGGCGGCGTAACGGAACGGGTCGAACCGGACGGGGGTGGTGAGGCGTCAGGGGAGGTAGCCGCTCACATCCACCAGCACGTCGGCGCGCCCGTGCACGTAGACGCACACCGTTCCCGTGCTCGACAGCGGCGCGATCACCGCATTGGCGACCGTGTCGCCGGTGGAGAAGTTGAGGTTCGACGCCTCGTAACGGGTGCCGCACGGGTAGACGGTGATGTAGCCACCGGCGGCTGTCGTGTTGGTGACCGTCACGTTGAGGGATGCGACGGAGGCTCCGGTCGGCACGCCGGCTCGACCGGCGACCTGGACCTCGACGATGCTGTTCGCCACCAGACCTGAGCGACCCGCCGAACGGGTGTCCGCGAGGCGGGTCGGCGCTGTCGCACCGAAACCGGACCCATCGAGGAAGGCACCGTTCACGTCGATGAGCACATCGGCCGAGCCGTAGACGTAGACACAAACGGTTCCGGTCGACGAGAGCGGGGAGATGACCGCGTTCGCGACGGTCTGACCGTTCGTGAAGTTGAGGTTCGAGGCATCCGGCCGCGCTCCGCACGGGTACACGGTCGCGTAACCGGACCCGGGTACCGAGGTGTTGGTGACCGTCAGGTTCATCGACACCGCTGACACTCCCGATGCGGGGATGCCGGCCACGCCGAGCAGGCCGACCTCGAGGACCCTGGCTCCTCCGATCGTGCCGGAGTTCCGGGTGTCGGCCACGCGTGTCGGGCTGGTGGGGATGAAGCCGGAGCCCTCGAGGATCGCGCCGCTCACATCGACCAGTACGTCGGCCTGACCGTTCGCCGCGAAACACACTGAGCCCGATGCCGAGACCGGGACGATCACCGCGTTGGCGACTGTTCTGCCGGCTGTGAAGTTGAGACTCGAGACGTCGGGCTGGGCACCGCAGGGGTACACCGTCAGGAACCCGGAGCCTCCGGTGGCGCCCGTGTTGGTGACCGTGACGTTCATGGACACCGCTGAGACCCCGGCACTCGGGACCCCTGCCCGTCCGAGAACGGGTACCTCGAGGATCCGACCGTCGCCGACGCGTGCCGGGGCGACGCCTCCCTGGCCGGTACGGGTGTCGATGAGACGGTTGGGAGCGATGGCCTGCAGCGTGGACACCGGCGAGTCATCGAAACCGCCGCCGCCACCGGAACCACCGCCGCCACCGCCGCCACCGCCGCCACCGCCGCCACCGCCGCCACCGCCACCACCGCCACCACCGGAGCTGGGCGGGGCCGAGGGTACGGCGGTCGCGGGGGTCGAGGCCGTACCGGTCTTGCCGAGACCGGCGGAGGCCACGGAGAACGTGTAGGTCGTGCCGGCCGAGAGCCCCGTGATGGTGCAACTCGACTCGTAGTAGGCGGCGGTGCACGAACCGGACGGGGAGGCCGTGACGGTGAACGTGCCCACCGGGGGAGCGGTCGCGGCCGGCGAGGCTGAACTCGGGGTCACGGCGGTCCATGAGACGGTCACCGAGTTCACTCCCGCGGTGGCGGTCACACCTGTGACGGTGGTGGCCGGAGCGGCGGTCAGGTCGTAGATCGTCGTCGCGACGTTGAGGAAGCGGTCCGGGGAGCCAGTGCCCCGGTCGCTCACCACGCCGGTGCGACCGTCGGCCGTCAGGATCGCTGCCCCATCGGGGGCGCTCGCGCTCGGATACTGGGTGCGGCCCAGGGCCGCAGCCCCGGCAACGTGCGGGGCCGCCATCGAGGTGCCGCTCAGGGTGACGGTGTCCGATGTTCCCGTGATCGAGGCCGCCTCGATCGACGAACCCGGCGCGAAGATGTCGACGCACGATCCGGTGTTCGAGAAGTACGACCGTTGATCATCCGATGCCGTCGCCCCGACCGTGATGGCCGTGGCTTCCCGCGCAGGGCTGTAGGAGCAGGCGTCGTCGTCGGAGTTGCCGGCTGCGACGACCACGACGATGCCGGCGTCGACGAGGTTCTCCACGGCGGCGTCGAGGGCATCGGAGGCACCTCCGCCGAGGCTCATGTTGACGACACCCTTCTTGCC
>JAYQAE010000149.1:3163-4738 GCA_038136655.1 Ilumatobacteraceae bacterium | reverse complement strand
ATCGGCCGTGCGGTGCTCTCGTATCAGCAGGCATCCACCGGCGACGCGGAGAAGATCTACTCAGCGGTCTTCGGAGCAGCCGCCCTTGGCCTGGCGCTCTTCGGATCAGTCGTTCTGCTGGAGGTCATCGTGAACCGCAACCGCCCGAGAGAGGCCACCTCATGACCGCCGTCGTCCTCGATTCCGTTTCCATGAGCTTCAACCCGGGCACCAACCGAGAGGTCAATGCCCTCGACGGCATCGACCTCTCAATCGCCGAAGGCGAGTTCGTCTCGCTGATCGGCCCGTCCGGATGTGGCAAGAGCACCCTGCTTCGCCTCGTCGCGAACCTAGTTGAGCCGACCGAGGGGCGAATTCTCGTCAACGGCACCTCGGCGGAGCAGGCCCGTCGCGACCACACCTACGGCATGGCGTTCCAGCAGGCCGGCCTTTTCGACTGGCGCAGCGTGCGCCGCAACGTCGAACTGCCTCTCGAACTCGCCGGCTGGGACCGTGGTCGCCGACGCGAGCGCGCCGAGGAGATGCTCGCTCTCGTCAAACTCGACGACTTCGCCGAGCACATGCCCTGGCAACTCTCCGGCGGCATGCAGCAGCGCGTCGCGATCGCCCGCGCCCTCGCCACCCGTCCGCCGCTGCTCCTCATGGATGAGCCCTTCGGTGCCCTCGACGAGATGACCCGCGAACACATGCAGGCCGAACTGCTCCGCATCCGCGAGGCAACCGGCTCGACCATCGTGTTTGTGACCCACTCGATCCCCGAGGCCGTCTACCTGTCGGACCGAGTGGTCGTCATGTCGCCGCGGCCCGGTCGGATCACCCGGATCGTCGACATCGCGCTCACCGGCGACCGCGACGATGACACCCGCGAGGACCAAGCGTTCTTCGCCGGCATCACCGAGGTGCGTGAATCGCTCCGTGCCGTCGAGGGCTACCACAGCCACGGGGGAGTGGACGACCGTTGAAAGTGGCGCGTCTCGCTTCCTCGGTGCTGCCACCTCTCGTGTGGGGCGTCGCCTTCGTCGCCGCGTGGGAATCGCTGGTTCGCGGCTTCGACCTAAAGCCCTACTTCCTGCCCGCGCCGACAGCCATCTGGTCGGCCTTCACCGACAACGTCGGGCTGGTGCGGGCGGCGGCCTTCGTCTCGGGGGGTAACGCCCTCGTCGGTCTGCTCCTCGGTATCGGTCTGGGCGTGGCCGCCAGTTTCGCCCTCATGCGCTCCAACCTGCTCAACGAACTCGTCTCGCCGCTCGCGATCGCGCTCAACGCGATTCCGATCATCGTGCTCGTCGCCGTCTTCCAGAACATGTTCACTTCCACGAGCGAGGTGCCGCGTCGGCTCATGGTGATGCTCATCGTGTTCTTCATCGTGCTGGTGAACGTCGCCAAGGGACTCCGGCAGGTGAGCCCCATCCATCTCGAGCTCATGCGCTCCTACGCCGCCACCCCGCGCTCGGTGCTCGTCAAGACGCGCATTCCGAACGCCGTGCCGTATCTCTTCACCGCGGTGAAGATCGCCGCGCCCACCGCGGTGATCACCGCCTTCGTCTCGGAGTACTTCGGTGGCCGTCAGAACGG
>JAYQAE010000149.1:0-3063 GCA_038136655.1 Ilumatobacteraceae bacterium | reverse complement strand
TGCACGACCCCTGACGAGGTCAGCCTGCAGCTCCAGTGGTTCGCCCAGGCGCAGTTCGCCGGCTACTACGCGGCCGCCGATCAGGGCTACTACGCCGATCACTGTCTCGATGTCACCATCGTTGAGGGTGGTCTCGACATCGTCCCGCAGACCCAGCTCGCGAACGGCGACGTCGATTTCGCCCTCGCCTGGGTGCCCAAGGCTCTCGCCAGCCGCGAGGCCGGTGCCGACATCGTGAACATCGCGCAGATCTTCCAGCGCTCGGGCACCCTGCAGGTGTCGTTCAAGGACAAGGGCATCACCTCGCCGGCTGACTTCGCCGGCAAGAAGATCGGCAACTGGGGCTTCGGCAACGAGTACGAGATCTTCGCCGCCCTCGGCGCTGAGGGTCTCGACCCGGCCGCCGACGTCGAGCTCGTCGGTCAGAACTTCGACATGGCCGCTCTCCTCGAAGGGGAGATCGACGCCGCCGAGGCGATGACCTACAACGAGTACGCGATGGTGCTCGAGGCCGTGAACCCCGACACTGGCGCGCTCTACACCGCCGACGACTTCAACGTCATCAACTACGAGGACTACGGCGTCGGCATGCTCCAGGACGCGATCTGGGCCGATGGCGCCCGCCTCGCCTCTGATGCCGCCTACAAGGACATCGCGGTGCGCTTCGTCGCTGCCTCGATGCTCGGCTGGGCACACTGCCGTGACGACGTTCAGGGATGCGCTGACATCGTGCTCGGTGTCGGCCCGACCCTCGGTGCCAGTCACCAGCTGTGGCAGATGAACGAGGTCAACAAGCTCATCTGGCCGTCCACCAACGGCGTCGGCTACACCGACGAGGCCGCATGGAACCAGACCGTCGAGATCAGCCAGCAGACCCCGAACCTCGAGGGCACCACGGTGCTCACCGCGGCGCCTGACGCCGGGGCGTACACCAACGAGATCGTCGAGGCCGCTTGGGCCCTCGCCGGTGCCGGCGGTGTCGACCTGTTCGGTGAGGGCTACTCGCCGATGTCGGTCACCCTCAACGAGGGCGGGAACTGACGCGACACATCTGATCGGTGTGGGGTCGTCTCGACCCGACACCGACACCATTCGGAGATGGGGCCCGGTTCGCCGGGCCCCATTGCCGTTTTCGGACTCAGGAGGCCGGACGGAACGGAATGGTGGCCCGCGTCATCAAGGTGTAGGTGTCGGCGATTGCGGCCTCGCGGTGGTCGCGCTGCGCCTCAAGACGACGCGGGTCGTTGACGACCGCCATGAACGCTCGCCTCGAAGGGAACTCGTTGAACCGGACCTGGTGCCAGTGACGACCGTCCCCGAGGATGGTGCCCTCGACGGAGAACCATCCACCGATGCGGATCCCCTGAGCGGCAGCCGACTCGGCCGCCACCTGCTGATAGGCCGACATGTGCTCGGGGGTGCGCTTCGCGCCATCCGGGTCGTGAAACGACAGCACATGGATCACCATCAGCGGGCCGTCATCGTCGGTCGGCGGGTGAGGCACCGCTGCCCAATCGACTTCCTCGACGCCCTCGGGAAGCGCCGGCACCGTCATTGGCACACAGCCCATCACGATGGTGGCGGCCATGCCGGCCTCCTTGTGCACGTGGCGCTCACGGAAGTCGGCCCGCGACTGCATGTCGATGAAGGCCCGGCGGGTCGGATATCTGACCACCCCCACACGATCCCAGGCGGGACCGGTGCCGAGCGCCTGCGTCTCAACATCGGCCATGAAGGAGACCTCGGCGCCGATGTCGGCGAGCACATCGATTGGCGCGTACTCGTCGTCCGCCTCGCGGCCCGAACGCCCGCCGTCCGACCCGTCGGAGTAGAGGGCGCGCTCGCGATAGCGCATGAGGTTGACCATCCAGATCGGCCCGTCGTCATCGGGTGACCGGGTGGCGAGGCGTAGGCCGTAGTCGCGGTCGACGATGCCGTAGGAGGGGTCGCGACTCATGACGATTTCCTCCGGGCGACAATGTTGACCAGTTCGCGCGCCACCATCGGCGCTGCGTTCTGGTTCTGACCCGTCACCAGGTCGCCGTCGGCCACCCAGTGGTTCGCGAGCACATCGCGACGACCCGAGCGGCTCTCAAACAGGGCGCCAGCGGCGCGAAGATCGCGCTCGGGATGCATCGGTGTCGAGGTGATGCCGAGCTCGCGGACCTGCTTGTCGGTCACCGCGCTGATCCGGCGACCGGCGACGAACGGTTGGCCGTCGGCATCGCGGGCCCGGAGCAGTCCGAGCGGCCCGTGGCACACCCCGCCGATCGCCGCACCGGAAGCGATGGCCTCGGTCATCCGGTCGCCGAGCACCTCGGAGGTCCCGAGGTCGAAGGCCGCACCCCAGCCACCGGCCAGGTAGACGATGTCGTAGTCGTCCATGTTGAGATCGCCGACCGATGGAGACGCGGTGAGAGCGCCGCGGAGCACCGGGTCGGCGAGGAAGCGGTCGTCGGCCGCGGTGCGGACCGCGGGTTTCAACGAGAGCGGGTCGACCGGGATCACGCCACCGAGTGGGCTCGCAACATCGACGCTCATGCCGGCGTCGACGAAGACGTAGTAGGGCACGGTGAGCTCGCTCGCGAACACCCCGGTCGGACGGCCGACGTCGAGCTGGGCGTGGTTGGTGGCGATCACGAGCGCTCGACGACCGGAGAGATCCGCGGTGATCGGGGTCGGGTCATCCGGATGTAGGCCGAGGCGCGCGAGCAGACGGCGCACGGCGCGAGCCGGTGGGGGAGCGACCGGGCGTACCGGGTTTCGACGCTCGGCAATCCGTTGAGCGACGCGCGAGCGCACCCGTCGACTCACCTGTGTTCGGATCAGTTCCGCCGGTGGGAGCAGCGGCACCTTTCCGATGGTCGTCAGGCGACTCACCGCGTAGGGCCAGGGCTCGTTCCGTTCAGGGATCGCCCGGTGGCGCTCGGCCTTCATGACATCGCGCATCGCATCGAACACCCCCGACACCGACGGATCGGATGCGCGGTTGGTCATCTCGGCCGGATCGGCTGTCAGGTCGTAGAGCTCCCACTGGTCGGGCAGCACACCGGTGCGATAGGT
>JAYQAE010000148.1:0-4787 GCA_038136655.1 Ilumatobacteraceae bacterium | reverse complement strand
GGCATCGGCGACATCGGAGTTCACACCCTGCGCGACGCGCTCGACCGGCTCACCACCGGACATGTCACCGGTGTCGGCCCTCCCACCACGGTGCTCGACATCGCACCGGCGGTCGCCCTGCCGCTCGACGACATCGGGGTGATCGGCGCCATCGGCGAGATCGTGGATGCCCTCGAGTGCCTCCGCGACGAACTCATCGACGATCAGCCCGCCGCGCCGTGGTGCGCCGCACTGCTTGGCATCCTCACCCGCCTCGTCGGTGACGCCGATCCCGACACCTGGTTCCAACGAGCCGAGATCGACCGAGCGGTGAACTCCCTCGCGGAGTCCGCGGGCGAGCAGCCGGAGCCGGTGCCGACCGCTGATCTCGCCGCGCTACTCATGGGCGCGCTCGGAACGAGTCCAGGTCGTCCCCGGTTCGGAACGGGTCGGGTGACCGTGTCCTCGCTCACCGCTGAACGGGGCATACCCCACCGGGTCGTCTGTTTGCTCGGCTTGGATCAGGCCAACGAACTCGGCGGATTCAGCGGCCCCGACGACCTCATCGCCGCGCGGGCCTGTCTCGGTGACCGTGACCGTCGATCGGAACAGCGAGCGCAGTTCCTCGACGCTGTCCTCTCCGCCGGAGACCGTCTGGTGATCTGCTCGACCGGCTTCGACGTCCGCACGAGGGCTGATGTCCCACCCGCCGTCACCGTTGCCGAACTCGCCGAGTCGATCGAAACGCTGACCGGCCGCAAGTTCGCGTCCGTCGATCATCCCCGCCAGGCATGGTCCGAGCGAGCGTTCTCCACGCTGATCCCCGGCCAAGGCCCCTGGAGCCACGACCGCTCCGCGGCTCGAGCCGCGGTTGCTCGCCTCGCTGCCGCTCCCGGGGTCGTCACCCGACTCGATCGAGTGCCGGCGCTCACGCCCGACCCGACCGTTCCCGTTGAGTCGCTCGTGACCTCAATGACTAAGCCGCTTGATCTGCTTGCTCAGGTCCGTCTCGGGCTTAGGGTGACCGCGTCGCGTGATCGTTCGGTCGACGATCTCATTCCGGTCGGACTCGGTGGCCTCGGCTCGTGGAGTGTGGTGACGGGTCTCCTCGATGCGGACGCATCCGGACAGGATCGCGACGAGTTGATGCGCTGGCTCGTGAGAGCCGGCGATCTCCCGATGGTGGATCCCGTCGGGCAGATCGATGACGCCGTCGACCGCGCTGACGCCCTGCTCGACGTGGTCGCGCGGCATATCGGCGTTCCGCTCGGTGCTGCTGAGCGACTCATCATCGATATCCCGACCGGCGATGATCGCTGGATCCAGGGGTCGGTCCCGATGGTGCTTGGCAACATCGTCAGCCTCGTCACTCCATCACGGTCGAACACCACACGCGTGCTCACTGCGTGGACGTACTTGGCTCTTGCCGCCGCGCAGACCGAGGGTCGCATCAACCGGGCGATCGTCATCCAACGCGGCGCGAAATCAGAGGTCGACGTCACTGAGATCCATCTCGAATCCAAGCAGATTGAACGGGCTCTCCAATTCGTCATGTCCACCCACGACTCAGCGGTCTCCGGCCCCGTCATCCGGTTCCCCGAGACCTCGGCCGCGCTTGCTCTCGGCGATCTCCGGGCAGCGCGCGCGGCCTGGGGTTCGGACGGGTCGTATGGGTCGGGAGGGGCGACCGAACATGAGGGCGTCGCCGCGCAGCTTCTCTTGGCAGTCGACTTCGATGACCTGCTCGCCACCACCGATATCGAGTCGGAGGCCCGCCAGTTCTGGACGGCGCTCCACGATCTGTCATCCATCTCGACTCCGGTGGAGAGCGACTCGGACACCGGAGATGGCCATGGCTGAGCCGCTCAATCCGATGGAGAGGATCGGCCCCGGTCTCACGGTGGTTGAGGCCTCAGCCGGCACGGGAAAGACGTACGCGATCTCCTCGATCGCGGTCCGCGCCCTCGCGGAAGGCGACGTCACCACTGCCGGCCTTGGTGTCGTCACCTTCACCGAAGCCGCTACCGCCGAGTTGAAGAGCCGTCTGCGTCAGCGCATCCAGACGGCCGAGGCGGCGTTGCGTCGCGGCGACTCGGAATCCTCCGATGAGGTCGTCACCGCCCTCGCCTCGGGCACCTCGGCACAAGTGGAGGCGCGTGCCCGCCGTCTTGGGCAAGCATTGACCGAGGTCGACTCGATGACCGTCTCCACGATCCACGGATTCTGCCAGCGCATCTTGAGCGCCTCCGGTGCCCTGGCATCAGCCGTCGACGACTCCGAAGTCGACATCGATGAGGTGGTCAATGATCGATTGGTGGCGCTCGGCGGTGTGGCGCCGGCACCGGTCGGGAAGCTTCGCGAGGCGGTGGCGAGGAGACTCGCGATGCCCGACGCGCGCCTCTGGGTCCAGCCAGAGACGGCTGCGATTGCTGACTTCGTCGAGAGTTGCGTCGAACTCGTCGAAGCAGCTCGCCGACGGTGGCGCCGACGCACCTTCGACTCGATGATCACCGACACCCGAGACCTCCTCACCTCGCCCGACCGGGGTCCGTCGCTCATCGCGGAACTGCGCGACCGGTTCGGTCTCGTCATGATCGACGAGTTCCAAGACACCGACAGCATCCAGTGGGACATCTTCCGAACGGCCTTCCTCGAGGGCGATCCGATACCGGTGGTGATCGTCGGGGATCCGAAGCAGTCGATCTACCGATTCCGGGGCGCCGAACTCTCCGCCTATCTCGAGGCACGCTCGTTCGCTCAGCGCAGCGGGGGCGCAGTGCGTTCGCTCTCCACCAACTGGCGCTCCGACCCCACGATGCTCACCGCGATCGGGACGATCCTCGACGGCGAGGAGTTCGGCGCCCCCGACGTCCTCTTCGAACCCGTTGAGGCCGCCGACCGGCCCGACCGCGCCGTCTTCGACGATGGCCGTCTCGCGCCAGTCGAACTGCGTCCGGTGTCCGGCGGTGCGGTCGGAGAGCTCGAACCGGTCGTTCTCGACGATGTTGCGGCTGAGGTGCTCCGACTCCTCGAGACCGGTCGATTGACTGACGGCGACGGCGAGCGAGCGCTCCGCCCCTCCGACATCGGCATCGTCACCAAGTCGAACTCAGACGCGGCCAAGGTGGCTGACGCGCTGCGAGCGGTCGCTGTCCCGGTCGTGACGAGCACCCGTGACTCGGTGATGGCCTCGTCGGCGGCGTTCCACTGGCGCACGCTCCTCGAATCGATCGACCGACCGAACGCCTCGCACACGGTCCGGGCTGTCGCACTCGGACATTTCGGTTCGCTCTCGGTCCGCGATCTCGTGGAACTGTCCGAGGCCGACGAGCTCGCACTCCTCGATGAGGCGGCTGCTCGGCGCGACGCGCTCGAGAGCGGAGGGGTTCCCCGACTGCTCGCCCGGCTCCGGGCCGCGGGCTTCCGGGAGCGGGTGCTGTCCACCATCGGCGGTGAGCGCGAGCTCACCGACCTCGAGCACATCGGCGAACTGCTTCAGCGGCAAACCGCCGGTGCGCGGTGTAGCGCTCGGTCGCTTCTCGACCTACTCGACCGTTGGTCGGTGGGCGACGACGACGAACTCGGCTCCGACCTGCTCGAGCGGCGCATCGACCGCGACGATGACACGGTCAAGGTGCTCACGGTCTTCAAGGCGAAGGGACTCGAGTTCCCCGTCGTGCTCTGCCCCTTCCTGTGGCGGCAAAACAAACGCGGGGAACATCCCAAGCACGCCTTCGTCGAGGGTGAGCGGCTCATCGATCTCTTCGGTATTGCTCACAAGGAGACCAAGCGCCGCGAGACCATGCTCGTCCGCGATGCGGCCGACGCTGAGGCCGATGGGGAGAGCCTCCGCCTGCTCTACGTCGCGCTGACCCGGGCCCGCCATCGCCTCGTCGTCTGGGTCGCGAACGAACTGAAACGTGGGTCCTCCAGCCTGAGCGAGGTGCTCCAGCGCCGTTGCGACGGTGATCTCGACGCGCTCGCCGCGGCGTCCTCCGACACCATCGCGATCGTCGCCCCGGTGACACCCGAGGTTGGAGCCCGCTACACCGTCGCGACCGATCGACCGGGCACGGTCGAGGCCGCTCACTTCGATCGCGACCTGCGACATGTGTGGCGCACCTGGTCGTTCACCTCAGTCTCCAAGCAAATCGCCGACCTCGTCGACCACGACCTCCCCGTCCTCGGTGGGCTCGACGAACCCGTCACCGACACCGATGACTGGGTGGCGCCATCGCGAGGCGCCTTCGCTGACCTGCCCGGGTCGGCCGCTTTCGGCACGATGGTGCACTCGATCCTCGAGGAGGTCGATTTCGTCGCCGACGATCTCGGCGCGGAACTCTCCGAGCACTGCGAGCACGCACTCCAACATCGCGACATCGGCGGTCCGGTCGAGGTGCTGGTCTCCGGGCTCACCGACGCGTTACGCACCCCGCTCGGAGGCCCGCTCGGCGAGTGGGCGCTCCGGTCGCTCACGCGTGAGGACCGCCGCGACGAGATGCGCTTCGACCTGTCACTGGCGGCTACCTCGAGCAGCGCCATCGCCGGTGCGGTGCTCGATGAACTCTCGGTCGACGATCCCTTCCATGGGTACTTCGAGCGTGTCGCTACGACAGCAGCCGTGTCGGTTGAGGGCTTCCTGACCGGTTCGATCGACCTCGTCGCCCGCACCGATGGCTCCTATTGGGTCGCTGACTACAAGACCAATCGGGTCTCGGGCTCGATCGACTTCGCCACCGCCGACCTGGTCACCGAGATGGCCCACCACGACTACCCCCTGCAGGCTCTGCTCTATCTCGTCGCCCTCC
>JAYQAE010000147.1:0-4797 GCA_038136655.1 Ilumatobacteraceae bacterium | reverse complement strand
CGGCAGCGGCCGCTCAGCCGCGACGAGCGTCGAGGATCGCCGACACGGCTTTGCCGTCGGCCTGACCCTTCGAGGCCTTCATGATGTGGCCGACGATCGCGCCCATCGCCTTGGCCTCACCCGCGCAGAACTTCGCCCAGGCGTCGGGCTGAGCGGCGATCGCGTCATCGACCATCGACTCGAGCTCGGAGGTGTCCATCGCCTCGAACCCCTTCGCCGCCGCCAACGCGCGAGCATCCCCACCACCGGCCGCCACGATCTCCGCCAACAAGGTCTTCGCCTGAGTTGACGTCACCTCGCCGGCGACCTCCATCTGGGTCAACACCGCCAGATCCTCCGCCGGCACCCGCGGCTCCGCCCCCTCATCAGCGAAGGCCTCCTTCACCGCGATCAACGCCCGAGCCGCATCACCACCAGCAGCCACCACGGCATGCACGTAGTCGTCCTGGCCGCGATCGACCACCGTCGACACCGCCTCGGAATCAGCCGCCTGACCGGTCGCCTCGGCCAGACACGCCCGACGCGCCGACGGCAACGGCGGCATCGAAGCCCGCACCTCAGCGATCCACTCGTCGCTTGGGGCGAGCGGCACCAGATCGGGCTCGGGGAAATAGCGGTAGTCGTCGGCGTCCTCTTTGATGCGCAACGTGTGCGTGCGACCATCGGTCTCATCCCAATGGCGGGTCTCTTGGCGCACCACCTCACCAGCGGAGATCAGATCGACCTGACGACGCCCCTCGTAATCAACCGCCCGGCCGACACTGCGCACCGAGTTCAAGTTCTTGATCTCACACCTCGTGCCGAAGGGCTCACCCGGGCGGCGAACACTCACGTTCGCATCCACCCGCATCGAACCCTCCTCCATCTTCGCGTCCGAGGCGCCGATCGCCGCCAGGATCGACCGCAACTCAGCCACATAGGCCCGGGCCTGCTCCGGTGAGCGGATATCGGGCCGCGACACGATCTCGACGAGAGGCACCCCCGCCCGGTTGAAATCGATCAACGAGGCCTCACTGCCATGGATACGACCCCCGGCCCCACCCACATGGGTGCTCTTGCCGGTGTCCTCCTCGAGATGGGCGCGCTCCACCCCGATCACCGTGCCATCGGGCAAGGTGAGCGAACCGTCGACATTCAACGGCTGGTCATACTGCGAGATCTGATACGCCTTCGGCATGTCGGGATAGAAGTAGTTCTTCCGGGCGAACACACACGGACGGATCTCACACCCGAGCGCCAACCCGATCCGCATCGCCAACTCGACCGCGCGACGGTTCAACACCGGCAACGCCCCCGGCAGACCAAGCGTCACCGGATCGATGTTCGTGTTCGGCTCATCACCGAACCGGTTCGGCGAGGCCGAGAACAACTTGGTGTTCGTCGCCAACTCGACATGCACCTCGAGGCCGACCACCATCTCGAAACCCTCATGCGTCCAGGTCACGACGCCCTCCGCTCCAACTCGGCCGCCACCTGGAACATCACCGGCTCCCCAAGCGCCGGAGCCAACACCTGCACCCCAACGGGAAGATCATCAGCACCCGAACCGAACGGCACGCTCATCGCCGGATGCCCCGCCAGATTCGACGGGATCGTGTAGGTGTCGCAGAGATACATCGCGAACGGATCCGCCGTCTTCGACCCGAACGGGAACGCCACACTCGGCGACGCCGGGGTCAACATCACATCGCACCGCTCATAGGCCCGAGCGAAATCGTCGGCGATCAGACGCCGCACCTTCAACGCCTTGCCGTAATAGGCGTCGTAATAGCCAGCCGACAACGCATACGTGCCGAGCATGATGCGCCGCTGCACCTCATCGCCGAACCCCGCTGAGCGCGTCGCCGTGTACATCGCGTTCGTATCGGCCGCGTCCACTCGCAGACCGAAGCGCACCCCGTCATAGCGAGCCAGATTCGACGAGGCCTCCGCCGGAGCGATCAGGTAATAGGCCGTCAACCCGTAGGTGAAGGCTGGCACCTCCACATCAACGATCTCGGCTCCCGCCGCCGCCAACGCCTCGAACGCCGCCTCGAGGCGCGCCTCAACATCAGCATCAGCACCAGCCGGCAGATCGCTGATCCGGCCGACACGAAGACCCTCGACACCAGCCGTCAACGACGCGCCAAGCGACGGGAACGCTTCAGGGATCGACGTCGAATCGCCCGGGTCGTGACCCGCGATCGACTCCAACAACAACGCCGCATCAGCGACATCGTTCGCGAACGGGCCGATCTGATCGAGACTCGACGCGAACGCCACCAAACCGAGACGGCTCACCGCCCCATAGGTCGGCTTCACCCCGACCACACCGCACAGCGCCGCCGGCTGACGGATCGACCCGCCGGTGTCACTGCCGAGCGACACCTCAGCGAACCCCGCCGCCACCGCCGCCGCCGAACCACCCGACGACCCGCCCGGCACCCGCGACACATCGAGCGGATTGCGCGTCGGACCGAAGGCCGAGTTCTCCGTTGACGACCCCATCGCGAACTCGTCGAGATTGGTCTTGCCGACCACCACCGCACCCGCCGCCGCGAGACGCTCCACCACCGTCGCGTCATAGGGCGGACGCCAGCCGTCGAGGATCTTCGACGAACACGTCGTCGGCACACCCCGAGTGCAGAGATTGTCCTTCAACGCCACCGGCACCCCAGCCAACGGCCCCGGATCACCACCGGAGGCCACCATCGCGTCGATGGCCGCCGCCCGCTCCCGGGCCGCATCAGCGAGCACCAGATTGAAGGCGTGCACCTCCGCCTCGCGAGCATCGATCGCGCTGAGATAGCCCTCGAGGGTGTCAGCGGCGCGCACCTCACCGGAACGGACACCAGCGGCGAGTTCGACCGCGCGACCCATCAGCCGTCCAACCCGAGAATCGGCGGCACCCGGAACCGGTCGCTGTCGGGATCCGGCGCCGCAGCCAACACCTCATCACGATCGAGACCCGGCGCGACCGTGTCATCGCGCAACACGTTCACCAACGGATAGGGCTGCGTCATCGGCTCCACCCCATCGAGATCGAGGGCGTCGATATCAGCGAAATGGCCGAGCATGTCGTCGAGCTGGGAGGTCATCGCCTCCAGACGCTCATCACCAAGATCGAGCCGGGCGAGACGCGCCACCTTGGCGACATCATCGGACGAGATCCGCTTCGACACGAGGACCGAGGCTACCGGCGAGCCCTCACCCGTCGCCGGGCGACACCGACGACCGACGAGCGCTGAAGCGACCACCGAGGACCACCCCGGCGACACCAGCCACCACCCAGGCGAGCGCCATCCACTGATTCCAGCGCAACCCCGCGAGGGAATCCGCCGGATCGATCCGCAGACCCTCCACCCAGAACCGGCCGACGCCATAACCAGCGACATAGACCCACATGAGCCGACCCGTCGTCACCGCCGAGCGACCGACCCGCACCACCACCCAGGCCACCGCCAGATTCCAGAGGCTCTCGTAGAGGAAGGTCGGATGGAACAACGTGCCCGAGGCATACCCAGCCGGCAGATGCGCGTCATCGATCGAGAGCCCCCAGGGCAACTCGGTCGCGCGGCCGAACAACTCCTGGTTGAACCAGTTCCCCCAGCGCCCGATCGCTTGGCCGACTGGGATCGCCGGAGCCGCCGCCCACAACGCCGACGACACCTCCACCCCACGACGCTTCGCCGTGAACACCCCGAACGCCACACCAAGGGCCACCCCACCGGGAATGCCGAGACCGCCCTTCCAGATCGCCGGGATCGCCCCGAGATCATCAGCGAATCGATCCCACTCGGTCGCCACGTGATAGAGCCGCGCGCCGATCAGACCACCGACCGCGCCCCACAAACCGATCGCGGAGGCGTCATCAGCCGAACCCGCCCCCCGCGACTCGAGACGCGACCCAACGATGCGGATCGCCACCAGAATCCCGATCGCGATCATCAGGCCGTAGAACCGCAGATCGAGCGGACCAAGCGAGATGCCGTTCGCCGGCGGCGACGGGAACGCAGCCAGCATCACAACGACGACACGAACGCCACCGAACGCTCCGCGATCAACTCGCGGTCGAAATCCTGGGTGGCGACATGGAACGACCGGTCGAGCCACACATGCTCCACCGGGCCGCCATAAGTGGAGGCCAGATGGACACTGTCGGTGGTGGGCACCACATGGTCGTTGTGGGAGGTGAACAACAACAGCGGAGCCGACAACTCGCCGTAACGGTCGCATCGTGGCTCGACCCCGTCGAAATACATCGACTTCAACGGCAACAACGGCGTGCCCTCATAGGCGATCTCGACCACATCGGGATCGGCGATGTCACTGCCGATACCGGGCAACACCGTCATGCCGTCGTCGATGAGCTCCATCACCATCGCCGTCTCCTCCGGGGAGCGCAGTCGCGCCACCGGATTCACACACACCAACGCCGCCGCCGGACGCTCCAAACCGACCGCGAGCGTCAACAGACCCCCCATGGAGAGCCCCGACACCACCACCCGCTCACAACGAGCGCTCAACGAGTCGAAAGCCTCGAGCGCCGTGGAGAACCAATCGGACCAGTCGGTCGTCATCATGTCCTCGACCGAGGTGCCATGACCCGGGAGACGAGGCATCTCGACATCGAAACCGGCCGCGACGAACGCCTCAGCGAGGGAACGCACCGAGGACGGATTGCCGGTGAAGCCGTGCAGGACGAGCACACCGGTGGCCGAACCGGCCACATGGGAGAGCGGTTCAGCGCCAGCGAGCACCGGAGGATGAGCAGAGGAGTCGGCCATGGCCCGTTTCTAGCCGATCAGCAACCCGAAC
>JAYQAE010000146.1:0-4838 GCA_038136655.1 Ilumatobacteraceae bacterium | reverse complement strand
TGCCCGTGGCCAACATCAAGAGCCAGAAGAAGCGAATCCTCACCAACGCCAAGGCCGCGGAGCGCAATCGCGCTGTGCGCAGCGAGCTGAAGACGCGCGTCAAGAAGGCCGAGTCCACTGTCGGCACCGACGAGAACGAGGCCGCCGTCCGCGCGGCGGTGAAGCGCCTCGATTCCGCTGCGAGCAAGGGTGTCATCCACAAGAACACGGCGGCTCGTCGCAAGAGCCGCTTGATGAAGCGCATCAACGCGGGCTGAGACGCTCAGCCAGCGCGCCGTCCGCTGGCCGTTTTCCGACCGGCGGGCGCGAGCCGCGCGAGCCGCGCCACCAGGATCTCCATCACGGTCTCCTCGTCGAGACCGGTTTCCCCTCGGAGATCGAGATCGGCCGAGGCGAGGAGTCCGATGGCTCGGCGCACGCCCTCGACGCCGAGCCGTCGATAGGAGTTGAGCACCTTGCCTGCCGCGAAGGAGCTCTTCGCACCGAGCGCCGCTGCCGCACTTTCAGGATCGCTGGCGTCCGAGCCGTCGAGTCGGGCCATCTTGGCGTAGTGACCGTGCAGGATCGCCATGACCTGCAGCGGGTGGCGTCCGCCTCCGTGCATCATTCGGTGGAGCAGAGTGATCGAGCGCGCGACATCACCGCCGTCGATCGCGTCGGTGAGGTCCCAAGGGGGCACTCCTCCCTCCTCACCAAGGAGGGGTTCGAGTTCGGCCAGCTGCACTTTCGCGCGGCCCGAGTGGGCCGAGGCGACGGTGTCGAGCAGGCCATCGAGCGCTGAGGTGTTCTCACCAAGCCAGTCGATCAGGCGGCTGAGGGCTGGCTGGTCGAACTGGAGTCCCTTCACCTCGAGGCGACTCCGCACCCACGTCTCGAGGTCGCGCCCGCGGGTCGACACCGATGTGCTCCTCGTGGAGCCTCCGGCCGATTTCACCGCGTCGACGAGCGGCTTGGTGACCGCTCCCCCACCACCCACCAGCACGAGGTGCGTAGTCGGCAACGGGTCAGCAAGGTACGCCTTCATGTCGTCGATATCGGCGGCCACGAACCGTCCGACACCTCGGGCGACAACCACGCGGCTCTCCGTCAGAAACGGAGGGGTCTGAGCCGAGTCGACCACCTCGCGCAAGGAGTATTCCGTCCCGTCGAACTCGTCGACCATGAGCGACCGGTCTCCGTCCCCGACGAGTTCGTGCACGAGCTCGGTGACCGCCGATCGAAGGTTCGACTCGTCGTCGCCGGTGAGGAGGTGGATGCTCATGCCGTCTCGTTCATAGCACCCCTCGGTTCTCCGGTGGCACCGCTCCACCTCGCGAATCCGAGAATGGCGCCGCCGAGCACGAGGGTGACCAGCACACCGGGGATCGGGCTCGAGGGCTCGAGCCGGTCACCGAGCGTGGCGACCCGATCCACCCAACGCACCCCGAGGCCGACGGGCGCGAGGATCAACTGCCCGATGGAGGGCACGGACGACGCGGTCAGTCCAGCGAGGAGGCAGGCGGGCAGACCGATGAGCATCACAAGTCCGGCGACCGGAACAGCGAGCAGATTGGCGATGAGGCCGATGAGCGGGAGGCGGCCGAAGGCGAGGAGGCTCGGTAGCGCGACACCGAGTTGAGCGCCGAGTGTCACCGCAACCGGAGTGGCGAGCACTCCGAGGCGGCTCAGCCCCGGCTGGAGCCGTGGTCCGATTCCGATCACCCCCGCGGTCGCCCCAACGGAGAGCCAGAGTCCCACCGAACGGGTGATGAGCGGGTCGACCACCACCAACGCGATCACGGCGAGGGCGAGCATGCGGATAGGGCTTCTCTCGCGCCCGAGATGCGCCCCGATCGCGGCGAGGATCGCCATCGTCCCGGCCCGCAGGATCGACGGTTCGAAACGGGTGATCATCACGAACCAGACGATGAGACCGATCGTCGCCGCGAGCCGCGCTCGAGTCCGCAGCCGGCGGAGAAGCGGCGAGCTCGCCGCCAGCACGAGCGTCACGTTCTGACCCGACACCGCTGTGAGGTGGGAGAGCCCGCTCCGCCGGAAGCGTTCGATCATCTCCGGGGGTTGCTCGAGGTCATCGCCGATGACCAGGCCGCGCAGCAGCGAGTCCTCGGGCGCGCCGATGAGGGCTGCCCCATCGGCGACGAGGGCGCGCACCCGGTTGGATGAGCGGGCCAGCGCCCCACCGTCGACAACATCGCCGAGCCAATCGGCGCGCAGTTCGCCGACGGTGTGCTGCCAAGCGACCCGTGCGCGCCGGTCGGGATCGAGCGCGATGCGCTCCCCGGAGATCATGACGTGCTCGCCGGCTTGAAGCGATTCGGCCCGATCTCGCTGCGACGACCGTCGGAGCCACACCTCGTGTCGGTCGCCGTCGATCTCGATGAGTAACCAGGTCGACGAGCGATAGCTCCGGGGGTCGTCGACCACCCGGGCCCAACCGGTATACGGCCCGCCGGCCTCGACGAGAAGCGATCGGTTGGCGCACTCGCCGAGGACGAGGCCGAGCAGGCAGAGCGCGGTGATGCTCGACACGATGGCCGAGCGGCGCGGGCGGGCGCACGGGGCTAGTCCGATCGCCAAGAGCCCGCACCCAACGAGCAACGCGATGCGAGCGATGAGCGGGGATCCACCGTCGCGAGCCGAAGGGAGCGCGACGATCGCCGACGACAGAACGACGGCAGCCGCGACGATGACCCGATCGGGGAGACCGCTGGAGTCGTCGGGTTCGTGACCGGCTCCCTCCCCCGCGGCGCTGCCCGGCGCGGCGTAGTCTGTCGGCGCCGCGTCGGTCATCGACGCAGAGGTAGACGATGAGCGACCAAGCGATCGACAGCGCGCACTCCACCGAGGCTCCCGCCGCGCAGCCCGCGCCAGAGTTCCGTGGACTGAGGTGGCACCGCGCACGTGTGCGGCGACTCGGGCCGCTCTACGGGCTCGCACTTCCTGCCGCGACCGGCCTCATCGCCGTCGCGGCGCTCGTGTTCGGCGAGGGCCGGACCGCGGCGGTGCTCGCACTGCTGACGGGAGTGGTGGCCGCACCGGGTCTGCTGGTGGTCGGGGCTCCGATCGCCGATCAGGGCGCCTATCCGCTGGCCATCGTGGGCAGCGTGCCGTTCTGGCTGCTCCTCGGTTGGGTGGCGAGTCGTCGCGCGGCGCGACATCCGATCACGGCGTGGCGCGAGTTCTGGATGGAGATGGGCCTGCTCTACATCTCGGTCGGCATCGGCGCGGTCGGCGGGGTGCTCATCGCCGCGGTCCGCCTGGGCGAGCGCCTGTTCTGACCAACCGGTCACGTCGCGACCAGGTCGCGCAGCGCGTCGATGCGCACCGGGCCGAGCCCGGACACTCGGTCGAGGTCGTCGACGCCTCCGAAGG
Organism: Ilumatobacteraceae bacterium; assembly: GCA_038136655.1. Classification (GTDB taxonomy): domain Bacteria; phylum Actinomycetota; class Acidimicrobiia; order Acidimicrobiales; family Ilumatobacteraceae; genus Casp-actino5. Next base: position 1,466 of record JAYQAE010000146.1, on the reverse strand, counting down.
GTCCTGACCGCTCCCGCTCGTCGATGATGGCGCGAGCGAGCGAGGGGCCGATCCCGGGCAGTCCCTCGAGCGTCGCGGCATCGGCGCTGTTGATGTTGACTGGGCCTTCGGTATCGGACCAAGCGGCGGCAATCTCGCCGAACTCGGGGAGCCTGACCTGGGCCCCATCGACCAGTGGGGCGGCGAGGTTGACCCGGTCGGTGTCGGCCTCGGCGGTTGGGCCTCCCGCCGCGTCGATCGCCTCGTGCACCCGCGAGCCAGCGTCGAGTCGGTAGACCCCGGGACGCTTGACCGCCCCGGCGACGTGGACCGTGACGCGCACGATAGGTTCACCGGCTCCCGGTTCGGTCGAGTCCGCAGTGGGTGAATACGTCGGAATAGCCGCTTCCACCGGTGGACGCGACGGCGAGAGCAGCCAGATTCCCGCAGCGGTCACCGAGAGGGCGGCGACGGCGGTGGCGACGAGCCGCCCACTCCCCCAGAAGTCGATCAGTTCGCGCAAGCGGCCGAGCGCGCGGTCCCTCGGGCCGGCCGATCCGACCGACGGGGTGGATGACGCCATCGATGCTCCTCTCCGAACGGGAGGGAGGTCGGAGCGCGCACCCTAGGGCGCGGCGACCGTCAGAACAGCCGTGCGGTCAACTGTTTGCGGTAAGCGGCGGTGCGGGGGTCGTCGGGCCCCATCAGTTCGAGGATGTCGACGAACATCTGCCGGGCCTCGTCGTCACCCTTGACACGGTCGAGCAGTTCGGTGAGTCGTTCGTCGTAGTCGTCTTCGGGCCTGACGGTGCCGAGGCGAGCCTCGGCCTTCACGTGACGCACCCGATCGGTCTCCGGGACGCGCTCAAGCAGAGCTAATGCCTCCTCGGTCTCGCCGCGCTCCACGAGGATCTCGGCGAGGGTGACCACGATCGCCTCGTCGCCCGGATGGGTCTCCAACGCGGCGCGAAGTCCGAGTTCGTCGCGGGCGGCCACCAGCGCGGAGATCATGTCGTCCTCAGCGCTCGGTGCCAAGCGATCGACGAAGGCCTGCACCTCGGCCCGGCCGACGGCCCCCATGAAGCCGTCGACAACCTTCGCGTCCGACACCGCGTACACGGCCGGGATCGACTGAACCTGGAAGGCGCCAGCGATCGCTGGGTTCTCATCGACGTTGACCTTGGCCAGGACGACCTTGCCGCCGGTCGCGGAGATGACTTCCTCAAGGATCGGACCGAGGGTCTTGCACGGTCCACACCAGGGCGCCCAGAGATCGACTACCACCGGAGTGGACTGCGAGCGCAGCATTACCTCCTGTTCGAAGGTCGCGTCGGTGACGTCGATGACGGCACCGCCCTGGTTGCCGAGGGCTCCGAGATCGGTCATGGGTCCACGCTACCGATACCCCTCCGCGCGGGCACCCGCCCCGAGTCGGCTACGGGACGGTCCGGATACCATCGCCCCATGGTGTCGGGGGCGCGGAGAGA
>JAYQAE010000145.1:0-4839 GCA_038136655.1 Ilumatobacteraceae bacterium | reverse complement strand
CCGACGGGTACACGAACCCGCGGCGCTTGCAGAGATTGACGATCTGATCGAGTTCGGTCGCTGCCACGACCCCACAGGCTAGGGAGGCTCAGTGGCGTTCGAACAGCGCGATCGCCCGGAGACGTCGCTCGAGGTGGTGCTCCATCGCTCGCGTCGCGAGCAGGCCGACCTCGTGAGTGGCGGGACTTTCCGGGGCGGCCAGCGCCTCATTGAGCCGACCACCGAGCACCGCGCGTAGGAGCGAGAGCGCCGCGGGCGACACCGATACCCCGGAACGACAGTTGCGGCAGAGCACGCCGCCCTCATCGAGATCGAAAGCGACGATCTCCACCCCGTCACCCGACTCCTCGCAGCGAACGCAAACATCGAGCACCGGGCTAAGGCCCTCAGCGGCCAGCAGCTTCCAATAGAACGCGGGCACGTTCATCGGCGAGGGATGCTCGGCGATCGTGCGGAGCACCCCGACCGTCGACCGGAACAACTGGGGGGTCGGTTCGCGATCGAGGGCGAGTTGCTCCACCGCCTCGATCGCTGCCATCCCCTGGGAGGTTCGGTCGAGGGAGGAGAGCATCGGCCCGAGCCGATCGACCGACTCGACCTGGGTGACCGTGTCGAGCTCGCGTCCTCGACGCAGCTGCACCATGACATGGCTCATCGGTTCGAGTCGGCCCCCGAACTTCGAGGTCGTTCTCCGGACGCCGTGCGCCACTGCCCGGACCTTCCCGTGCTCCTTGGTCAGCAGCACGACGATCCGGTCGGACTCCCTCAGACGGTAGGTGCGCAGCACCACCGCCTCGTCGCGATAGAGCTCCTTCACGCGTCGAGTCCGCCGAAGCGGCGCCGGCGACCCGCGTACTCGGCGACGGCGTCAGCCAAGTGATGCGGCTCGAGGTCACCCCAAGCGACCTCGGCGAACACGAGCTCGGCGTAGGCGAGTTCCCAGACCAACGAGGGTGGGAGTCGCGTGGCGGGTCCGAGCACGAGCACGAGGTCGGGTTCGCAGTCGGCTGGTTCATAGAGCGCGCCCGCCACCGAGGCCTCATTCACTGGGTCGTCACCGAGCGACCGCATGGCCGCGGCGAACCGCTCGCGTCCGTCGGCCGCAGGGTCGACGATCACCGTGCAGCAGCCGACCGTCTCGACGGTGAGAACGACCGACGAACGGTCATCCGCCTGCTCGACCCGGCCAGCGAGTCCAGCGACGCCGTTCGCGGAATACGGGCGGATCGTCAACCACTCCACACCGAATCGCTCCGCGACCTCACCGAGAGCGCGTCGTCTCGACACCCAAGCAGAGCTTCCAAGCGAATCCCAGTCATCGGTCGAGCCGCCAACAACGAGAACATGGGCGGGGCCAATCTGATCGCGAGCGTCCACTCCAACCGCCTCAGTCGCACCAGACGTCACCGCCCTATTCTCGCACGGGGCCATCGCTAACGTGGACCTCCCGTGACGACCTCCCCAACACCTCGCGAGCACACCAGGCTCGACCGGCCGCTCCACGTCGCCTGCATCATGGACGGCAACGGCCGCTGGGCGGAACAACGGTCGCTGCCCCGGACGGCCGGCCATACCGCCGGCGAGGAGAACCTCGCTGAGATCGTTCGCGCCTCCGTCGCGCGCGGTGTCGGTTGGCTCACCGTGTTCGGATTCTCCACCGAGAACTGGGTGCGACCAAGGGCCGAGGTTCGGCACATCCTCGGACTTCACGAGCGGCTCTTCGGTCGCCTCGAGGAACTCAACGAGAACAACGTGCGCGTGCGATGGATCGGGCGCCCCTTCGACGGCCCAGAGGCCCGCACACCGAAGTACGTCCAACGCGCTATTCGTCGGGCCATCAATGACACCTCGTCGAACACGGGGATGACCCTCACCGTCGCCTTCGACTACGGCGGGCGGGCCGAGTTGATGGCCGCGGTTCGACGACTGAGGTCGGACACCGGCACCGTCGATGCCAGCCAGCTCTCGGACTACCTCTACGACCCGGAACTCCCCGACGTCGACGTGCTCGTGCGCACGAGCGGTGAGATCCGCGTCTCGAACTTCCTGCTCTGGCAGGCAGCCGGAGCCGCCATCCACTTCACCGACGCGGCCTGGCCCGACTTCGACGCCGCGGACCTCGACCGCGCACTGGACCTCGTGCGTTGAACGAGGCTCCGCTCGGCGTCGGCGAACTTCTCGACATCGCGACCTCGGCGTTACCGGCGGCCGAGCGGCGACCAGGACAGCGCGAGATGGCCGACGCCGTCGACCGGGCGATATCGGACGGTCGGCATCTCGTGGTGCAGGCCGGGACGGGAACCGGCAAGACCCTCGCCTATCTGGTTCCAGCCCTGCGCGCCGGCCGCACCGTGGTCGTCGCCACCGCGACGAAGGCCCTGCAGGACCAGCTCGCCACCAAGGACCTCCCTTTTCTCGCCGAGCACCTCCGCGAACCTCTCGGCCGGGACCTGGAGTGGGCCGTACTGAAGGGACGATCCAACTACCTCTGTCGCCAACGACTCGCCGAGGTGTCGTCCGGGGACGACCAACTGGCCATCGAGGGGCTCGGCGACGGTCGACGTGACGAGATCACGGCCCTCGCCCGCTGGGCCGAATCGAGCGACACCGGCGACCAGGCGGAGCTCGACCGACTCCCCGACCCCACCGTGTGGCGGGCCGTGAGCGTCACCTCCGATGAGTGTCCGGGCGCCAACCGGTGCCCGCTCGGTGCGACCTGCTTCGCTGAGGTCGCCCGAGATCGCGCCGCTACCGCCGACGTCGTCGTCGTCAACACCCACCTGTACGGCCTGAACGTCGGTGCCGATGACGCGATCCTGCCCGAGCACGACATCGTCGTCTTCGACGAGGCGCACGTCCTTGAGGACGTCATGAGCGACACCGTTGGCGTCGACCTCTCCCCCGGCCGATTCACGACCGTCGCCTCGACCGTGCGCCGGATCATCGACGACCCCACCCTCATCGCCTCGATCGCCGACGCCGGCGTCTCCTTCGGCGAGGTGATCGACGGGCGCCGCGGCGAGCGCCTCGAGATCCCGCTGCCCTCCGATGTCACCTCCGCCCTGGTCTCCGCCCGCGGAGCCCTCGAGCGCGCCTCAGCGGTCGTCAACGCCATCGAGACCGAGGTCGAGGATGCCCGACAGCGCCGGCTCCGCGCCCAGGTGATCCTCACCCGGTCCACCGAGATGATCGACCGGACGCTCTCGCCGTCGACTGACACCGTCGCCTTCGTCTCCGGCCCGCCGGGCTCGCCCTCCCTCGAGATCGCCCCGCTCGACGTCGGCCCCACGATGGCCGCCGGTGTGTGGTCACGACGCACCGCGATCCTCACCTCGGCAACGGTGCCCCGGTCGCTTCCCGAGCGCATCGGCCTACCGGAGCCAGAGGTGATCGACGTCGGAAGCCCCTTCGACTACGGAGAGAACTCGCTGCTGTACTGCGCAATGCATCTGCCGGCCCCGAACGACCCGGCCTTCAGAGCGGCCTCCCACGAGGAACTCGCTGCGCTCATCACCGCCGCCGGCGGACGAACCCTCGCGCTCTTCACGAGTTGGGCGGCAATGGACGAAGCGGCGTCCGCCCTGACCGGGCGGATCCCGCACACGATCCTCACCCAACGCGACCTCCCGAAGCCGGCCCTCGTCGCGGCCTTCGCCGAGGACGAGTCGACCTGCCTCTTCGCCACCGCCGGACTCTTCCAAGGGGTGGATGTGCCCGGCCGCACGCTCTCGCTCGTCGTCATCGATCGGATCCCGTTCCCGCGTCCCGATGACCCACTGCTGTCGGCGCGGCGCGACCGGCTCGGCCGCGCCGCCTTCGGACAGATCGACCTTCCGCGCGCCGCGACCATGCTCGCCCAGGCGAGTGGACGCCTCATCCGCAATGACGCCGATCGAGGGGTCGTTGCTGTACTCGACCGCCGCCTCGGCACGGCCGGCTACCGCTGGGATCTCATCGGCGCCCTGCCGCCGATGCGACGCACGCGCGACCGAGCCGAAGCGGAGCGCTTCCTCCGCGCCATCACCGACTGACCGACCATCCGCGGATCCGTCTACCGTGCGCTCATGGCGAACGACACGGCAAACAACATGACGTTGCTGCGCCTCGACATCGACCGGGAAGTCGCGACGATCACCCTCGACTCCCAGCACAATCGCAACGCCCTCTCGCGCCAACTGCTCGAGGAGTTGCACCGCGCTCTCGATCAAGCCGAGGAGGTCGAAGCGAGGGCGATCGTGCTCACCCACGCTGGACCCGCGTTTTGCTCAGGAGCCGACCTGCGCGAACGATCCTCCGGTCCGCCCGACTCCGGACCGATGGTCGCCGCCCTCGAACGACTCATGGACACCGAGCGACCGACGATCGCTGCCGTCCGAGGCGCCGTTCGAGCGGGAGGGATCGGCCTCATGGCCTCCTGTGACCTCGTGGTCGTCGACGCATCGGTCGACTTCGCGCTCACCGAGGTGCGCATCGGCGTCGCCCCCGCGATCATCGCCGTGCCGATCCTGCGCCGCGTGGCGCCCGGACGCATCGCCGCCGCCATGCTCACCGGCGAGCGCTTCGATGCCGCTCAGGCCCGAGACATCGGCTTGGTCACCCATGTGACCTCCGATGTCGTGGAGACCGTCGACGAGATCTGTGACGGTGTGCGCCGGGGCGCGCCCGATGCGGTGGCCGCCACCAAACGTCTCCTCGCCTCGGTGCCCGGCACCGATCGCGCCACCGCCTTCTCCGAGATGCGCGCGCTGAGCGAGCGCCTCTTCTCCTCCGCCGACGCCGCGGAGGGCATGGCGGCCTTCGCTGAGCGACGCGCGCCCCGCTGGTCGCCCGAGGCGAACT
>JAYQAE010000144.1:0-4895 GCA_038136655.1 Ilumatobacteraceae bacterium | reverse complement strand
GTCGCACGAAGCGCCATCTCGTGTTCTTCGAGATGCTCGGCAACTTCTCGTTCGGTGACTACTTCAAGTCGGAGATCATCCCGTGGAGTTGGGAGCTCGTCACCGAGGGCTGGGGCTTCGACGGGGACCGCCTCTGGATCACCGTGCACGAATCCGATGACGAGGCGGAGGAGATCTGGCACGAGCAGGTTGGCGTGCCCCTCGATCGCATCCAGCGCCTCGGCGACAAGGACAACTTCTGGCAGATGGGAGACACCGGGCCCTGTGGCCCGTGCAGTGAGATCCACATCGATCGCGGACCGGCGTTCGGCCCGGAGGGCGGCCCCCTCACCGACCCGACCGGCGACCGCTACATGGAGTTCTGGAACCTCGTCTTCATGCAGTTCAACCAGGCCGAGGACGGCTCGCGCACCCCGCTGCCCAAGCCCTCGGTCGACACCGGAGCCGGACTTGAGCGGATCCTCGCGCTGCTGCAGGGGGTCGACTCGGTTTGGGAGACCGACCTCATGGCGCCCCTTCTCGATCGGGCCTGCTCGCTCACCGGACGCACGTACCGTCCTGGCGTCTACGACGACCGCGACTCGTTCGCCATGCGCGTGCTCGCCGAGCACGCTCGGTCCGCGACGATGCTCGTCAACGACGGGGTCTTCCCGTCGAACGAAGGCCGTGGATATGTGCTTCGACGCATCCTGCGTCGCGCGGTCCGCTACGCCTTCCTTCTCGGCACCGAACGTCTCGTGATGCCGGAACTTTCCGCTGAGGCGATCAAGGTGATGGGCGGGGCCTATCCGGACGTCGCGCGCAACGCTGACTTCATCACCAGCGTGCTCGGCAAGGAGGAGGAGCGCTTCCGTCACACGCTGAAGACCGGTCTCGGCATCCTCGACGGGGAGTTGAGCGACGGTGGAACGCTGTCCGGATCGACCGCCTTTCTCCTCCATGACACCTACGGGTTCCCGTTGGAGCTCACCGAGGAGATCGCGGGGGAGCGCTCCGTTGCGGTCGATCTTGAGGGCTTCACCGCTGAGATGCAAGCGCAGCGCGAACGGGCGAAGGCGGCGCGTCGCGACGGCACCGCCGGCGAGTCGATGGTGGAGGCCTACCGCGAGGTGCTCGAGCGCTTCGGCACCACCGAGTTCACCGGTTATGCGGAGGATGTCTCTGAGGCCCGTGTTCTCGAACTGCTCGACGTCGATGGCCCGGACGGGGAGGCGCTTGTCGAGGTGTTCCTCGATCGCACCCCGTTCTACGCGGAGGCGGGCGGTCAGATCGGCGACACCGGAACGATCGTCACTGCCTCGGGCACCCTCGAGGTGCTCGACACCACCTACGCGTTGCCGAACCTGCGTCGTCATCTGGCTCGCCGGGTGGCCGGCGCGGTCACCGCCGGTGAGCAGGCGACCGCCTCGATCGACGTGAGTCGGAGGTCGGCGATCCGCCGCAATCACACCGGTACCCATGTGTTGCACTGGGCGCTCCGGTCGGTGCTCGGTGAGCACGTCAAGCAGGCGGGTTCCCATGTGGGGCCGGATCGCCTGCGTTTCGACTTCTCGCACTACGCCGCGGTGACCGCCGAGGAGATCGCTGAGATCGAACGGCTCGCCAACTCCCAGACGTTGTCGAACAGCTCCGTGCGGGCGTTCGAGACCACCAAGGACGAGGCTGAGTCGCTCGGCGCGATCGCGTTCTTCGGCGACAAGTACGGCGACGTGGTCAGGGTCCTGGAAGCTGGTTCCTCGGTGGAGTTGTGCGGAGGCACGCACGTACGCGCCACCGGCGACATCGGCACCATCAAGATCGTCGCTGAGTCGTCGATCGGATCGAACCTGCGACGCATCGAAGCGGTCACCGGCGAGGCCTCGGTGGCTCTGCTCCAACGCGATGAGGCGCTCCTGGCCGAGGTGGGTTCGATGGTCGGCACCACCGGCGGCGATGTTCTCGAGGGGGTTCGGCGCAAACTCGACGAGGTCAAGGCCCTCAACGACGAGTTGAAGGCGCTGAGGTCGCGCCTCGCGGCCGGACGGGCCTCCGAGATCGCGGCTGCGGCCGTCGACGGGGTCGTCGTCGATCGCGTCGATGTGGAGAGTCCCGGCGACCTTCGCGAACTCGCCCTCGCCGTTCGCCAGCAGGGCGCGCTCCGCCGGGTGGTGCTGGTCGGCGCCACCGCGACCGGGGGAGTCGCGCTCGTCTCGGCGGTCGGTCCCGATGCCGGGGTGGAAGCGGCCGCGCTGATCCGCGACGCGGCCAAAGCGGTCGGCGGCGGTGGTGGCGGCAAGGGCGATGTGGCGACCGCCGGAGGTAAGGACCCCTCGGGCATCGACGAGGCACTCAGGCTGGCGCGCGAGGCCGCCACGGCGTGAGCGAGCCGCGTCGTCCGGTGCTCCGGACGCTCGGCATAGACCCCGGTGCGAAACGGATCGGACTCGCTCTCGGAGTAGGCGACGTCGCGAGTCCCCACCGAGTGGTGGTTCGCACCCGCGACCTGCAGGCCGACCTTCGTTCGATCGTCGCCGACATCGACGAGTTCGAGGTCGCGGTGGTTGTCGTCGGGCTCCCGCTCGGTCTGGATGGTCGCGCCGGGGCCGCCGCCCGCGCTGCCACCAGCCTCGCCGAGCACCTCGCTAGGTTGACCAACGTGCCGGTGGAGATGCACGACGAGCGTCTGACGACGGTCACCGCGGAGCGCTCACTCCTCGAGGCCGGGCTCGATGGTCGTCGACGACGCGAGGTTGTCGACAAGGTTGCGGCAGCCGTCATGTTGCAGTCGTGGCTCGACTCTCGGGGTGCTCGATGAGCGGTCGGGACGTGTTCACCGAAGGTCGTCGCTTCTCCGCCGACGATCAGGCCCGGGTGTCGTGGCGGGTTGATCCGTGGGACGACCCGGACGAGGTGCCGGTTGTCGAAGTACCGCCTCGTCGAGGGTTGCTGTTGCGCTGGGTGGTCGGTGCGATCGCGTTGACCCTGATCGCCTCGGTGCTCGCCGCAGGCTGGACCGGGTGGTGGCTGCTCGAGCGGGTGTCTCCGTCCGGAGCGAGCGGAGAGCTCGAGCGCTTCGATATCTCCGAAGGTGACTCGGTTGAAACCATCGCCGGAAGGCTCGAATCTCGGGGTCTCATCAGCGACTCAGGGGTGTTCGAGTGGTACGTCTCGCAGCGAGGCGGTCTCGAGCCGACGCCCGGCTTCTACCGCATCGCGCCCGGATGGCACATGGGTGACGTGCTCGGGGTGCTACGGACCCCGCCGAGCGAGACATATGTGCGCATCACCTTCCCCGAAGGGTTCACCGTCGAGCAGATGGCCGAGCGGGCCGGCGAGCGGATCGAGCAGATGGAGTCGGACCGATTCCTCGAGAACACCCTCGACCCGACGAGGACCGTTCCCTATCGCCCGGGCGATATTGCCTCCCTCGAGGGTCTGCTGTTCCCCGACACCTACCAGGTGTCGAACGCCGACAACGAGGGTCAGCTGGTAGAGCGCATGATCGAGCTCTTGGAGCGTGTCGCGCTACAGGAGGAACTCGACGCTGGTGCTGAGCGGCTCGGTTACACCCCCTATGAGGTGCTGACGATCGCCTCCATGATCGAGCGCGAGGCGAAGGTGGATGCCGATCGCGCGCGCATCGCCCGCGTGATCTACAACCGGCTCGAGATGGACATGAACCTCGAGATCGACGCGACCCTCCGCTATGGCCAAGAGCCCGATACGCCGTTCTCGGTGCTGCGATTCACCGACTCGCCGTACAACACCTATCTCTACGGAGGCCTGCCGCCGACGCCGATCGCCAACCCGGGTCGGGCATCGATCCGCGCGGCGCTCAACCCGTCACCCGATCCGGCCTCGGGAGATCCCCTCTGTCAGGTGCTGGACGATCCGACCACCGGATGTCGCCTGCTCTTCTACGTGCTCGCTGACTTCGACGGCGGACACGCCTTCGCGGTCACCTTCGAGCAACACCAGGAGAACATCGCGGCCGCCAGCCGCGCCGGAGTGCTCCCGTGATCCGCTCGCGTGAGCGGGTAGCGGTCGTCGGCCACCCGGTGTCGCACTCGCTGTCTCCAGCGATCCACAACGCGGCGTTCGCCGCGGCTGGTCTCGACTGGGAGATGGTGGCCGAGGACGTCGCCCCGGAAGATGGGCCGGGTCTCGTGGCGGCGGCCCACGGGCGGGGGCTCCGCGGCCTCGCGGTGACCATGCCGCACAAGGTGGTGGTCGCGGAGTCGGTCGATTCCCTCGACCCAGCCGCGGCTGCCTTGAGGTCGGTGAACACGGTGGTCTTCTCCGATGGGGCATCCCATGGGTTGAGCACCGACGGCGACGGGTTTGTCGATTCGCTGAGAGCGGCCGGTCACGATCCGGCCGGCGCCGTCGTCGCGCTGATCGGGGCCGGCGCCGCGGCACGATCGATCGTCGATGGTCTCGGACGGGCCGGGGTAGCCCGTGTGCTGATCTCGAACCGGACACAGGCCGCCGCGGAGGAGTCGGCCCGGTTGGCGCCGATGGCCGAGGTGGTGGAAAGCGGTGGCGCCGGATCCGCCATCGCTGGTGCCGACATCGTCGTGAATACGACCTCGGTCGGGATGGGAGCCGATTCGCGGTCCTGTCCGATCGAGCCGTCGTCGCTGGCCGCAGGTCAGGTGGTCGTCGACATCGTCTATCACCCGCTCGAGACAGCGCTGCTGCGCGCCGCGGCCGAGCGGGGAGCGGCCACGGTGGACGGCCTCGGCATGCTCGTGCACCAGGCCTGCCGGCAGCAGGTCGCGTGGACCGGTATTGCGCCCGACCCGGTCGCGCTCCGCGCGGCCGCCCTCGCCGAACTCGCCCACCGGTAGCCTCTCCACGATGTTGCGCCTGCTCACCGCCGGTGAATCCCACGGTCAGGCCCTGGTCGTGGTGCT
>JAYQAE010000143.1:0-4954 GCA_038136655.1 Ilumatobacteraceae bacterium | reverse complement strand
GGCATGTCATCGGCGCACATGAGGCGCGCGGCGACGATCGCCCCGGCAGCGTTTCCGAACCGGACGCACTCCACCGGGTCCCAGCCCGACAGCAGCCCGTGACAGAACGCCCCGCCGAAGGCGTCCCCCGAGCCGAGGCCGCAGACGACCTCCACCGGGAACGGAGGGATGCGCTCGCGGACACCATCGGAGGTGGCCACCATGACGCCGTCACCACCGAGCTTGACCACCGCCATCTCAAGTCCGCGCTCGAGGAGTCGGTCCGCCGCCTCGTCGGGGTCGCGCGTGCCGACCGCGATCTGGCATTCGTCGCGGTTGCCGATGGCGATCGTCACCTGATCGAGGATCGGCGAGATCCGCTCGGTGGCGTGCTCAGCAGACTCCCAGAACATCGGCCGCCAGTCGAGATCGAGCACGGTGTGACGGCGACGGCCGCGATGCTCGAGCATCGCCCGAACCGCACCCGAGGACGGCTCCCATGCGAACCGCGAGGCCGGAATCCAGAAGATCTCGGTGCGCGCCACCTCGTCGAGGTCGATGTCGTCGACCGTGAGGTTCTGATCGGGCGCGCGAGGCGACCGATAGAAGATGATCGACGGCTCTTCGGGCGGGTCGAGCTCAGCGAAGGCGAGCGGAGTCGCGAGATCGGGGTCGGTTCCGACCCATCGCACGTCGACCCCGAAGGTGTGCTCGAGGGCGTGGCGGATGTAGCGGCCGAACTTGTCGTCACCGACCCGAGTGGCGACCGCCGCGTGCCGTCCGAGTCGCGAGGCCGCCACAGCGACATTGGTAGCGGTGCCACCGATCGACTTGCGGAAGGTCGTGACCTCGGTGAGGCTCCGACCGAGTTGCTCGCCGTAGAGGTCGACCGAGATCCGACCGACCGTGATGAGTTCGGGGGTTGTGGACACGATGCCTCAGGACTGGGAGGAGCTCTCCCGGATCGCGGCCTCGAGCTCGTGCTGGAGCTGCTCGAGTTCCGCACCGCCCGCCATGAGCTGGGTCAGCTCGGGGAGGGAGATGTCCTCCTTGGCGAAGTTGCCCATCGACTGACCTCGGTTGAGGATCAGGAACCGGTTGCCGACCGGCCAGGCGTGGCTCGGGTTGTGGGTGATGAAGATCACGGCGAGACCGCGGTTGCGGGCCTCGACGATGCGGCGGAGCACGACACCGGACTGCTTCACTCCGAGCGCCGAGGTCGGCTCATCGAGGATGAGCACTTTCGCGCCGAAGTATCCGGCACGGGCGATGGCCACCGACTGGCGCTCGCCACCGGAGAGCGTGCCGACGGGCTGCTCGGTGTCGCGGATGTCGATGCCCATCTTCATGAGCTCGTCCTTGGCGATGCGCTTCGCCTTCGACTTGTCGATCCACTTGAGCGGACCGAGCCGGCGAGTGGGCTCGGAGCCGAGGAAGAAGTTGCGCCACACCGACATCAGCGGGACCATGGCGAGGTCCTGGTACACGGTGGCGATCCCGGCGGCCAGGGCCTCTCGCGGGTTCGCGAAGGTGACGTCCTCACCGTTGAGACGGATCGACCCCTCACTCTGCTGGTGGGCTCCGGCCAAGATCTTGATGAAGGTGGACTTGCCGGCGCCATTGTCGCCGAGCACGCAGGTCACCTCTCCGGCGTTCACCGAGGTGCTCACGTCCTTGAGCGCGACGATGTTGCCGTAGTACTTCGAGATGTTGTCGAGTTCGAGGAGATGGGTCTCAGCCACGGTGGTACCTCCGGTCGGTCGTTGGGACGGCGGCGGCGCGCCCGGCGTTGTGTACGTGTCTCATCGGCGCATCGCCTCCGCTCGGGCGCGGATCGATCGGTTGGCGATCACGGCGAGCAGCAGGGTGACGCCGAGGAACAGGAATCGCCAGTCGGAGTTCCATCGCGAGGACGGGATACCGAGGGTGGCCTCGGCGATGATGATCGCGCCGAGCGCTCCACCGAGGGCGCTTCCGTAGCCGCCGGTCAGCAGGGTGCCTCCGACGACCGCCGCGATGATGTACTCGAACTCCTCACCGTTGCCGGTGTTGGCCTGGATCGTGTTGAGGCGGAAGGCCAGCAGCATGCCGACCAGCCACGCCGCCCCGGACACCAGCATGAAGAGCCGGGTCTTGGTGCGCGCGGCAGGAACGCCGACCTGTCGGGCCGCCTCCTTGTTGCCACCAACAGCGAAGGTCCAGCTTCCGAAGCGGGTCTTGCCGAGCACAAACACGCAGACGGCGGTGAACCCAGCGAACCAAAGCGTGCGCACCGAGAACTTCGCGGGGATGATCCCGGCCTCGATCTCCGATGGGAGGGTGAAGAGCAACCGCACCAGGAAGGCGACCACGATCAGCACCCCGGCGATGATCAACAGGCGCGTGCCGTTCGCGTCGGCCTTGGAGTCGACTGAGTTGCGCTCGGTGAACAGGAAGCCGAGGACCACCCAAGCGATGACGACGAGGGTGACGGCAAGCATGACCGAGAAGGCCTCGGCGCGGAACTTCACCGAGACCGACTGCGAGCGCACGAAGAAGGCCATCACTCCGAGGAGCGCGGCGAGCACAGCGAGCACGAACGTCCGGCTCATCACGCTCACCCGCCGGGCGTGGACCATCGAGAGCGACATGGCGGTCAGCCCCAGTCCAACGAGCACCATGAAGACGGTGGCGCGGAGACCTTGATGGGTGAAGGGGAAGAAGAGATTCGAGTCGTCGTAGGGATCCATCGCGGCGGCGATCACCATCGCGAGCACGAACGATCCGATGCCGACGAGCAGCCACTGGAGGAGGCGTCCCGACAGACGGATCGCGCCACGGTCGCCGACCGGCTCGAAGCGCCACAGGCCGAGGCCGACGAGGCCGACCACCGTTCCAGCCCCGATCAGCCCAGCCCCGAGGACGTTGCCGGCGACCGAATCGGTGCGGTGAAGCGCGGCGATACCGACGACGACGGCGACCGTTCCGATGGCCAGAACCGGAACACCGATCGCGGAGCCCGAGGAGCGACGGCGCGCGAACTGCATCTCGGCAACGGCAATGAGCAAGAGCGCGGCGATCACCGTGATCAGCACGAGGAAGACGCGATCCCGCTGGGCCCATTGGTGATGGTTGCGCTGCCACTCACTGGCGAAGATGCGCCGCCAGAACTCGTAGCCGCTGGTCTCCCGGATATCACCGACCTGGACCTGATCGACGATGAGCTTGGAGAAGCCGAGCTTCGCGCCGATGAGCACGAAGAAGGTGGCGAGGGTGATGATGAAGCTCGGGAGCTTCGTGCGCTCCACGAGTTGTCCGTTGAAGTAGCCGATGCCGAGAGCGAAGGCGAGCGACAACGGAATAGCGATCCACAGGTTGAGCCCGGCACCACCGCGCTCCCCGACCTCGAGGGCGAGCAGGATGACGAGGATGCCCATGGCACCGGTCATGGCGCCCGATGAGAGGTCGAACTCACCGCCGACCATCAGCATGGAGACGGCAACGGCCATGATCCCGAGGGGCGACGACGCGAAGTCAACGAGGCTGGCGGTTCCACCGGCGGTTCCGAATGGGACCGAGACCGCCCAGAAGAACGCCCAGAGTCCGACCACGCCGATGAGCGCGCCGATCTCAGGACGGATGAAGAGGCGCTGGAAGACGCCGCGATAGGTCAGGCGCTCATCGGCCTTCTCCCCTTCGTCGGCTCCCCCTGAGCCGGCCGACGCTTCGGCTTGATTCACAACCGCATCGGTCATGTTCGAGTCCCCCGAGATGTCATTCCCGCCTCCCCGGCGGGGTGTAACACGTTACGTGAGGGGGCCGGCCCGAACGGGCCGGCCCCCTTCCACGTCTTGCGACGACGCCGAGGCGTCGTGTCTACGTCAGCGGGTGCCGGCGTCGACGAGCGTGGCCACCTGGGCGGCGTTGCTCTGGTCGACGAAGCCGGGGCCCGAGAGCACCGGCTGACCGCCACCGGCGGTGTTGGCGTTGGTGACGTTGAGGTACAGCAGGACGATCGGCAGGTAGCCCTGCAGGTACTGCTGCTGGTCGATGGTGAACGAGACGTCACCAGCGTCGATGGCGCCGAGGAGCTCCGGCGTCATGTCGAAGCCACCGATGCCGAGGAGCTCACGACCGGAGTCGTTCGCCGCGGCGAGACCCGACATCGCGATGACGGGGCCGGTGCCGATGAAGGCGTCGATGGCGGGATCGGCAGCGAGGACCGCGGCGATCGAGTTGGTCTGCTCGGTCTGGTCGGCGTCGAGACCGACGAACTGAGAGACGACCTCACCGTTGAAGGTCTCGGCAACGCCGTTGCAGCGCTCCTCGAGCGCGACGTTCGACTCCTCCTGGCGGCCGCAGAGGACCTTGGTGGCGCCGAGGGCGTTGAACCGCTCGCCGGCACCGCGGCCGGCGATGATCTCGTCCTGACCGACGTGCGAGAGCGCGCCGATCTCCTGCCAGTTGTTGAGACCGGAGTTGAGGGTCACGACCGGGATGCCGTTACCGACGGCCTCCTGGAGCGGACCGACCAACTGGTCGGGGCTGGCGAGCGCCGAGGCGATACCGCTGGAGCCCTCGGCGATGGCCTGCTCGATCATCTGGACCTGGACGCCCGGGTCGTTGTTCGAGCCGAGCCACACGCAGTTCACGCCGGTGTCCTCACAGGCGGCCTCCATGCCGCGCTTGACGACCGACCAGAAGGGGCCGTCATCGGAGTGGGTGACCATGTGGAAGGTGATGTCCCCGCCCTGGGTGGCGGCGACCTCGTCGGCCGGCTCCTCAGCGGGCTCAGCGGCGGGCTCCTCAGCGGCGGCCGGCTCGTCGGCCGGTGCGTCCGCTGAGTCGTCGCTGCCGCAAGCGGTGGCGATGATCGCCAGAGCGGCGATCGGCGCCATGATGGTGCGCAGTTTCCTCATTCGGGTAGTTCCCCCTTGTTGTGGTTAGTGGTGCTCCGGGATCGCCGAGGCGATCGATCGGAGATACGCGACGCTTC
>JAYQAE010000142.1:4237-5059 GCA_038136655.1 Ilumatobacteraceae bacterium | reverse complement strand
CGTAGATGGTCCACGGCTCGCTTGACTTCAGGAAGAGTGTTCGGGCTCCGGCAGCGGTCCCATCGGCGAGCCGAACTCCTTCGAGGACGACTGTCCCCGCACCGAGAATGACGTGTTCACCTATCTCGACGCGCTCAGAGCGCTCCGACTTGAAGTGCGCAGGAACAGTCGAGTTGGTCATCGTCTCACCGGAATAGTCGTCACTCTGCGCGATGATGTGACACCCGTAAGCAAGGGTTGAAAAGTCGCCGATCGAGAGGCCGCTCCGGCCGCCCGCAAGGTTGCAGAAGACCGTGACATGGACGTTGCGCCCGATATCAATCTCCCCGGCGAGCACACAGAAATCGTCCACCCTTGAGTTGTCACCAATCGACGTCCGCGCCGGGTCGTAGATCACGCAGCGATCACTGATCAGCACATTCTCGCCAACTCTTCTGAGCCCCAGGTCCCCGACTTGCTCCGACGTCAAGAACGCCATGAAGGTCTCCTCCCTTCAACCAAAACTCCAACTTCACTACAAACGACTCAACGAAGGCTTCTCGGAGGTGCCTGTCGCTTATTCGTCGCCTTTGCCACCGGGTTTGCGGTTGGCGAAGGACCGCGCTCCCCACCACCCGAGGATGAGTCCGAGCGCGATCAGAATCCACTGCACACCCGGACCGTAACCGGTTCCGCCGATCGCTGCCTTCCGGCACGTGACCGGCTGACAGAATTCCGGACATGCGGACCTTCGCCGACCCGCTCCGCCGCGGGGTCACCATCTCTCCGACATCGCTCGCCGTGGTCGACACCGCTTCGGGTCAAGCCCAGAACTTCAGCGAA
>JAYQAE010000142.1:0-4227 GCA_038136655.1 Ilumatobacteraceae bacterium | reverse complement strand
ACTCAATGGTTTGCCACGCCGTGGAAAAGATGCACTAGCGTTCTCGTTAGGTCACCATCGCAATTCCGCGTTTATCGCAACATGAGAACTTTCGTCGACCCGCTTCGCCGTGGGGCCACTATCGCTCCGGCATCGCCCGCCGTGGTCGATACCGCTTCGGGTAGAGCCCAGAACTTCAGCGAACTCGACCGGCGCTGCCGCGCCATCGCAGCTGCGATGGCCGCGCTCGGTCTCGGCCGAGGCGACCGGATCGCCCTGCTCATGGCCAATGGACACGCCTACATCGAGTCCTACGTCGCCCTCCCCGCCGCCGGATTCGTGATCGTGCCGATCAACACCCGCCTGGCCGACCCGGAAATCGAGTACATCCTCCGCGACGCCGGGGTCAGCGCACTGATCACCGACCGACCGCCATCAGCAATCGAGGAGGCCGTTGGACGGGTCATCCGCGTACCTGACGACTACGAGTCGCTCATCGCGAGCACCGAACCGCTCAGCGATCTCGCCGACCTCCACGATGTGTCCGAGAGCGATCTCGCGGGATTGTTCTACACCGGAGGTACCACGGGCCCATCGAAGGGGGTGATGCTCACGCACCGCAACCTGCTCGCGAACATGTGGAACACGATCAACTGCTGCGAGATGCGGGCTGACGACCGCTATCTCGTGATGTCTCCGATGTTCCACGCGGCGGGCACCTACGCCGTGCTCGCCTCACTCGCGCTCGGTGCCACTCAGGTCACCGTGCCCGCCTTCGATCCCGAACGGGTGCTCGATGTCATCGAATCCGAGGGCATCACCACCACGCTGGCCGTGCCGACGATGATGGTCGCGCTCTGCGAAGCGCAGAGCCGCCGTCCTCGAGACACTTCGACGCTCAGGTTGCTCACCCACGGCGCATCGCCGGTGGCGGTCGAGACCGTGAGGCGGTTCCATGAGCTCTTCCCGGGCACGGCGATGATCCACCTCTACGGCGCCACCGAGCTCTCGCCCCTCACCACCGCCCTGGCCAACGAGCAAGATGAGCTCGGCGGCCCGCGGGAGCGCTCCTGCGGACAGCCCGTCCTCGGCTGCCGGGTCGCCGTCGTCAACTCCGGGGGCGATCACCTGCCCGCCGGGGAGAGCGGCGAGGTCGTCGTGCGCGGCGACAACGTGATGGCCGGCTATTGGAACAAGCCGGACGAGACCGCGGCGGTGCTTCGCGACGGGTGGTACCACACCGGCGATGTCGGCTGGATCGACGACGAAGGCTTCCTGTTCCTCGTCGACCGGGCGAAGGACATGATCGTGACCGGTGGTGAGAACGTGTACTCAACCGAGGTCGAGCAGGCCCTCATGACCCACCCCGCGGTGCTCGAGTGCGCCGTCTACGGCATTCCCGACCCGAAGTGGGGCGAAGCGGTGGCCGCGACGGTGGTTCCGCGAGAGGGCCAGTCGCCGACGGCCGATGATTTGATGGCGCACTGTCGTGAACTGATCGCCGGGTTCAAAGTGCCCCGCCGGATCGAGGTCAGCGCCGATCCGCTTCCGAAGTCAGCGGCCGGCAAGATCCTGAAGCGCGAAATCCGTGAGCCCTTCTGGATTGGGCACGACAACCGTGTGTCCGGCGCCTGAGCCGCGTCGTAGTCTCGACCCATGAACCGAACCCGTCGCACCGTCGCCGACCTCCGGGCGCTGAAGGGTGTCCGCCAGCTGTCCATGGTGTACGTCGAGAACACCGACGAGGCCGCCGCCTGCGCGGAGGCTGGGATCGACGTCCTCTCGATCGAGCGCCATCTCTGGGACCCCGCGATGCGAGAGGCCGCCGGAGATTGCTTCGTGCAGGTCGGCCTCCCCTACGGCGTGCTCGCCACAACCGACGACTACCTCCGCGCCGGACACGACGCCGTGCGACTCGGCGCCGACGCCTGTTACTGCGCCGCGAGCATCGAGGTGATCTCGCGGCTCGCCGCTGAGGGAATCCCCGTCGTCGGCCATGTCGGCCTCATCCCCTCGCGGCGTACCTGGACCGGAGGGTTCCGCGCGGTCGGCAAAACCCTCGACTCAGCGCTCGAGGTGTGGCGCGGGGTGCGAGCCCTCGAGGAGGCGGGCGCCTTCGCCGCCGAGATCGAGGTCGTCCCGCCGGAGATCGCCACCGAGATCTCCAAGCGGACATCACTCGTCATGTTCTCGATGGGAGCGGGCGCCGGCTGCGATGCGCAGTACCTCTTCTCCTGCGACCTCCTCGGTTACACCCGCGGGCATCTGCCACGGCACGCCAGGGTGTACCGCGACTTCGCCGCGGAGTTCGCCCGACTGCAGGACGAACGGATCGCGGCCTTCACTGAGTTCAACGCCGACGTCGCCTCGGGGGCCTACCCCGAGGAGCAGCACCTCGTCCCGGTCGACCCTGCTGTGGTCGAGGCGTTCCTCGACGCTCTCGGCCCCGAGGAGGCCTAATCCGACCGAGCTCGGCCATCGCCGTCGTCGCTTGCGCGCTCGTCGCCTGCGCGCCGACCGGCGCTGAGGATGCCGATGACCGTCGCGCGCCCATCGCCCCCGATGCTCTACTTGCGTGTCTCGTTGCCGCCGATGGCTACATCGAGGCGATCGGCGATCTGACCGGGGCGGACACGCTCTCCGGGGCGCTCTCATCGGTGGGAGAGGCCTTCGACGCCTGCTCCGCGGCGAGGACTTCCCTCGAGGCGGACCCGGATTTTCTGGCGCTCGCCGACGACGACCGCGCCCACCTCCTCGAACCGATGGTCGACCTGCTCGACACGATGTCGCTCCACACGATCGTGCTTGCCATCGGTGTGGCCGACCCCACCGTGTTCGATGCCGGGCCGGCCGGAGCGGACGGCTTTCGCCGCCCGATCGCACATCTCAGCGAGACGCTGCGGGAGCGTTGGGCGACAGCGGCGAACGAGGGTTAGAGCGCTATCGGCCCGTCGGTCGGCGCTGCGGGCTCGACGATCCGCTCGGCCGGTGGCACCGAGAGGCCACAGGCCACATAGGCGTCGCGGAGCCAGCAGCCCGCCTCGTGTCCGAGAGCGCTCGCGACGATGTCGATGTGAGCGCGCCGGAAGTTCGGACCGTGACCGACTTCGAGCCCCGCGAGCACATGGGCGAGTTCGTGAGTGAGCGTCGCCGGAGTCCACTGAGGTCGGGCGAGACGTATCTCGACCCCGTCGGGGCCGGATCGGGCGCACGAGGAACCGGCGTCGGAGCGAGCAGCGACCACCGGCACGACCGGTCCGCTCCACCACGCGAATGCCATCGTGCGCGTTGCCAACCGCTCGAGATGCTCGAACGGGGTGACGTCCTCGAGGAGCGTGCCCCCGAAGGCCGCCTCCTCGGCCGCGTAGACCTGGCTGCGGTCGGAATCGAGCGTCATGACCCAGTTCCGATCGCGGCGCGTCCACGCAGACGAACCCGGCCGACGTCGGATTCAGCGGCGGCTTGCCGGCCAGCCCGGAGCCCGTCGCGCACAGCAGGGGCCGCCGGTCGCGCCGTGACGATACGGCCGAGCCGCTGACCGGCGTAATCGCGCACCACCGCATCCTGCGCACGAAGAGCCGGCAGGGTTGAGTGGGGATCGTCGGTTGCGGCGATTGCCTCGTCTCGCGCGCTCTGGAGCATCGAGGCGACCTGATCGGCGAAACCGAACATGAACGATCTCCGCCACCGCTGGGTGGCCGCGGCGGTCGCACGTCGCTCGGCTCCGGCGCGGTCGGTCATCTGGGAGAGCAACGAGGTGAAGAGCACTCGAACCGTCATCGTGTCGCGACGGTGACCGGTGACGTGGGCGACGGTGCCCCGTGCTCCGGTCATGAAGGTGGCGAGGCATCCGTGGGCCTCGGCGATGCCAGCCAGCAGGTGGAACCTCGCTCGGACATAGGCGCCACGCCCGAGGTCGAGTTCGACGATCTCAAGTTCGTCGGGGTTGACCTCGCGCAGGGCGGACTCGCTGACCCGATGTCGCGCGATCAGATCGGCCGCCTTGCGGGCGAAGGCATCAGCCTCCTCGGGATGATCGGTGCCCTCGGCCATGGCGAGGAGCTTGCGGACCTTGTCGATCATCGAGCGATCGGCGTGCTCGGGAGGGCGGAAGGGGGCGTTCATCTCTTCCAGCATCCTGCCCGAGGGGTGTGACCGGGGGGAGGATGACGAGCGCCGGATAACCTCGCGGGCACCCGCGGGTGTAGTTCAACGGCTAGAACCTCAGCCTTCCAAGCTGATGATACG
>JAYQAE010000141.1:0-5061 GCA_038136655.1 Ilumatobacteraceae bacterium | reverse complement strand
CTCGGGGAGACCACGGTCCACGAGACGGTCACCGAGTTGACCCCCGCGGTGGCGGTCACACCGGTCACCGTGGTCGCCGGAGCGGCCGTCAGGTCGTAGATGGTTGTCGTGACGTTGAGGAAACGATCGGGGGAGTCGGAACCGCGGTTGCCGACGACTCCCGTGCGCCCATCGGCGATCAGCATCGCGGCGACATCGTGGGCGCTCGCATTCGGGTACTGGGACCGAACCAGCGCGGCCGCGCCGGCGACGTGCGGAGCGGCCATCGAGGTGCCGCTCAGCGTCTCCGTGTCGGATGTTCCCGTGATCGAGGCCGCCTCGATCGACGAACCCGGAGCGAAGAGGTCGACGCAGGAGCCGATGTTGGAGAAATAGGAGCGTTGATCATCCGACGAGGTCGCTCCGACGGTGATCGCGGTCGGCTCGCGAGCCGGGCTGTAATAGCAGGCGTCATCATTCGAGTTGCCGGCGGCAACCACCACGACGATCCCGGCGTCGACCAGATTCTCCACCGCGGCATCGAGCGCATCGGAGGCCCCGCCCCCGAGGCTCATGTTGACGACTCCCTGCTTGCCGGCGAGGTCGTAGTCGGCCACCCATTCGAGACCTTCGACCACACCTGAGGTGGTGCCCGAGCCCCAGCAGTCGAGCACGCGCACCGGCACGATTGTCGCCCGGGTCGCGATGCCGTAGTTGGTGCCAGCCGCGGTGGACGCCACATGCGTGCCGTGCCCCTCGCAGTCGGAGGCGTCGTTGTCACCGTCGACGATGTCGCGACCGGTGGTGAGGCGCGCGCCGAAGTCGTCATGGGCGCTGACCCCGGTGTCGACCACGAAGATCACCGAACCCGACCCTCGGTCGGCGTCGCCGTTGGTGACCGAGGCGTCGCCCCGGGTGGACAGCACGCCATCAAGGGAGTTGGAGGCCTGGTCGACGCGGTCCTGCCCCCACGAGTTGATCCAACTGCGGTCGGATCCCGGATCCGAGGCGGTCACCGCCGCGGACGGCGACGACGAGGGCGACGGGCCCGAGGAGTTCGTCGCGGTGACGGTGAAGGTGTACGAGGTGCCGGTGGTCAGCCCGGTCACCGTGCAGAGCTTCGGACCCGCCGTCCACGAGCAGGTGAGACCGTCGGGGTTGGAGGTGACGGTGTAACCGGTGACCGGCGGGACCGCCTCGCTTCCCGCCCAGCGCACCTGCACCTGACCATCAGCGACCGCCAGCCCCTCAACATCAGTTGGCGCGGTTGGCACGCCGACCGTCGCGAACTCCCAGTTGAGGGTGACGTCCCCGCCGGTTGAGCCGTACCGGTTGACGCGGAAGTGGTACTCCGTGCCTGAGGTGACATCGAGGGTGACCGTGCTCTGGAAATAGGTGCCCGTCTGGCGGGAGTCGTCGTTGTAGATGAGTCGCGTCAGGGAGGGGAGTGAGGAACCGGAATACACCGCGAGCACGGTGTCGAAGTTCGAACCGAAGGTGTCGACCGTCAGGCGACCCGAGTCGGGAGCGGTCCACGAGAACCAGATGGTCGCCCGACCCGAGCCCGCGTCGATCGGTGGCTCACCCGTCTCGAAGGTGGCGTCGGCGTTGGAGTCGTTGACCGAACCCGAGTTCCCCGACAGGTCCATGGAGGCGACGAAGTAGTCGTTGTTGGTTCCAGCCGAGACCGTCACCCCGTTGCTCGCCGCTGAGGCCGTTGAGACTCCCGCCGAGTTCGACGCCAGGACGGTGAAGGTGAAGGTGCCTGGAGCGAGCGAGGTGATGTCGCACTGGAGCGGACCGGAGGTCCACACGCAGGTGAATGAGTCGTCCTCGACCGCTGAGGCGACGTAACGAGTGATCGTCGCCCCGCCGTCATCAGCCGGTGCGGACCAGGTGATGGTCGCGGTGGTGTCTGACAGGGTTGCGGTGACGCCGGTCGGCGCGTCTGGGGCTGTCGCGTCGCTGTCGCCGCCGTCGTTTGGGTTGATGTAGAGGAGAGCGTCGGGAGAGTCGGGCCCGCGGTCGGTGAGGAGACCCGCGGTGAACGACGAGAGCAGCGCGTTCTCGACCTCGGAGTAGGTCGCTGTGATATCGGCTCCCCAAATGGCAGCGGCGGCCCCAGCGACATGTGGGGACGCCATCGAGGTGCCGCTGATGGTGTTGGTGCCACCGGTGTGCCAGGCCGAGGTGATCGACGAGCCCGGCGCGAAGATGTCGAGGCACGACCCGTAGTTGGAGAACCCTGAACGGGTGTCGGTGTTGGTGGTGGAGCCGACGGTGATGACGCTCGGCTCGCGGGCCGGGCTGTAGTAGCAGGCGTTGTTGCTCGAGTTGCCGGCGGCGACCGCGGTGATGATGCCGGCGTTCACGAGGCTTCTCACGCCGGCGTCCATCGACGACGACGCGCCGCCTCCGAGCGAGAGGTTGGCGACTGCGGGATCGCCTGGGGTGTGCTGGGTGAGCACCCAGTTGATGCCGGCGACGATGATCGAGGTCGATGTGCTGCCGCTGCAGCCGAACACCTTGACGGGCACGATGGTGGTGCCGTCAGCAACCCCGTAGGTCGTGCCGCCGACGGTGCCCGCCACATGGGTGCCGTGACCGTGGCAGTCGGTCGCGTCGGCGTCGTTGTCGTAGGTGTCGATTCCGGAAGCGAGCCGCGCTCCGAACTCGGAGTGGGCGGCGACGCCGGTGTCGATGATGTAGGCGGTCACACCCGCGCCGTTGCTTCGATCGGTGTAGGAGCCGTCGAGGGGGAGCGACACCTGATCGATGCGGTCGACGCCCCAGGTGGCGCCAGTCTGGGTCGCTGCCGGCAGCACGGACTCGGTGACCGTGTCGAGGGTGATGATGCGGTCGGGTTCGATGTCGGCGACGCCCGGCCGGGTCTTCAACTCGGACACCTGCGCCTCGGTCAGATCGACCACCCAGCCGTCGAAGACCTGATCGAACGTGTCGACCACGCGGCCCGCGAGATCGGCAGCGACGGCGACGCGCTGGGCCGGCGAGGCGGAGTCGCTGAGTCGCACGATGTAACGACCGGGGACCACGTCGCCGCCTACCGCGACCGCGCGTTCCACCCGAGACCCGTCGAGCAGTCCGACGCCGCGGTTGACGTCGATCGCGGCGATCCACGGGTGGTCGGCGAGGTCGGCGGCCTGATCGCCGGTGATGAGGACGTACGCCGATCCGATCGAGTCGTGACGGGTCTCGACGAGCCCACCGGCGTTCGCGATTGCGGCGAGCGTGAGCTCGAGATGCTCAGGGTTGGCGTCGGCGATGACGAGTACGTAGCGCGCTACGCCGGAGTTGACGGTCGACGCCAGCGATGGAAGGGACGGTGGATCGATCTCCGAGACGAGATCGCCGTCATCGCCGGGGGAGCCGTCGACGGCGATCACATTGCCGTCCTCGTCGAGGACCCGGAAGTGGAAGTCGTCGCTTGCCGTCGCGGTGGGAGCAACCGCGAACGGGAGGGAGATGGATGCGATCGCCACGAGGGTGGCCGCCACGGCGCGTCGACCGACGCGGGACGGAGTCACGCCGTGCTCCGAGCGAAAAAACGTCGACGATCGTGCAGTCGGCGGTTGCTGTTTGTCATTGAGCGCTGACCTTGACACGTTCGTCTCCCTTGGCGCCTCGGAATTTCGGGCTTCGGGACCGTGATCGCATAGCGAGCACAAACTGTTACAGGCGGTCCTTCGCGATGCCACCCCGGTGCCAGAGTCAACGCCGCGAGCGTGCTCTGATGTGACGTCGTGGGGGAGCACCGATCAGGTGAGCGGGCGGAGATCGGTGGGATCCGCCGTTGGGGCACCGTTGCCGCCGCGTTCGTCTCCACCTTCACCGTGTTCGGTGTTGCCTACTCGTTCGGCGCCTTTTTCGACTCGATGGCCGAGGAGTTCGACACCGGGCGGGGCCTCACGGCCCTCATGTTCTCGGTGACGACCGCCCTCTACTTCGGCGGTGGCGTCATCTCCGGGCGCTTCGCCGATCGCTACGGACCTCGCCCGGTCATGATCGTCGGCACTATCAGCCTCGGCCTCGGCCTGCTCGCCACCTCCGCCGTCGGATCGATCTGGCTCGGCTATGTCACCTACGGCCTTGGCGTCGGCACCGCTGTGGCCTGCGGCTACGTGCCGATGGTGGCGATGGTCGGCGGATGGTTCGAGAAGCGCCGCACCACCGCCCTTGGAATCGCGGTGGCGGGAATCGGTGCCGGCACGCTGGTGTGCGCGCCACTGGCCGCCCGGCTCATCGAGGCTCATGGATGGCGACGGGCGTACGTGATCTTCGCGGTCGCCGGCGTGGTCGCGATGGCGCTCGCGACCCTCGGAACCGTGCGCGCCCCGTCACGAGGAACCGGCGGGCGGGTCGACCTCCGAACCGTCACTCGCCAGCGACCCTTCGTGGTGCTCTATCTCGGATCGCTCGCGCTGTCGCTCGCGCTGTTTGTGCCGTTCGTGTTCATCAAGTCGTACGCCACCGAGCGAGGGGTCGAAGCCGGCCGGGCGGCGCTCCTCGTCGGGTTGATCGGAGCGGCGTCGATCATCGGACGTCTCGGCCTCGGCGCCCTCGGTGCCCGCCTCGGACCGACGCGGCTCCTCCAGGGCAGTTTCGCCACGATGGCGGTGAGTTATTTGCTGTGGATGGCATCGGACGGCCGCTACGGGCTGCTGGTGGCGTACACGGTCGTGATGGGCGTTGGCTACGGCGGGTTTATCGCGCTCTCACCGGCCGTCGTCGCCCAACTCTTCGGCACCGACGGCATGGCGACCATCCTCGGCGCGACCTATACGGCGGCCGGCATCGGCGGGCTCATCGGCCCCCCGGTGGCGGGAGCGATCATCGATCGTTCGGGCTTCGGAGCTGGGATCGGCTTCGCCATGGCGATGACCGTCGTCGCGACCGCCACGCTTACCGCGCTTCCACGCGGGCGCTGAACCCGACCAGGTCAGAGTCGGTCAGGTCAGAGTCGGCCGGCGGCCCGGGCCGCGTCGACGGCCGCGTCCAACTGCCCTTCCACGATGTCGAGCCCGGCCGACCAGAACCCCGGGTCGGTGAGATCGCATCCGACGA
>JAYQAE010000140.1:0-5127 GCA_038136655.1 Ilumatobacteraceae bacterium | reverse complement strand
ACATCGGAGCAGTACTGCGAGGAACGGGCGTGCTGGGGGGCGGTGGTGAACCCGATCTGGTTGTTGATGATCAAGTGGATGGTCCCGCCGACGCGGTAGCCGCCGATGTCGCTCATGGCGAGCCCCTCGGCGACGATGCCCTGGCCAGCGAAGGCCGCGTCACCGTGGATGAGGAGTGGCAGCACCGAGTACGAGAGCGGCGGGTCGATCTGGTCTTGGCGGGCGCGGGCCATGCCCATCACGATCGGGTTGACCGTCTCGAGGTGGCTCGGGTTGGCGGCGAGCTCGATTGGGATCTCGGAGCCGTTGGGGCTGGTGAACACCCCGGAGGATCCGAGGTGGTACTTCACGTCACCGGAGCCCTGCACCGTGCTCGGGTCGAGGTGCCCCTCGAACTCGGAGAAGATCGCCTCGTGGCTCTTGCCCATGATGTTGGAGAGCACATTGAGTCGACCGCGGTGAGCCATGCCGAGCATCGCGCCGTCGAGGCCTGCGTCGGCGGCCTGTCCGAGGATTTCGTCGAGGATCGGGATCGCCGATTCGGCCCCCTCGATGCCGAAGCGCTTCGTGCCGACGTACTTGGTGGCGAGGAACTTCTCGAACGCCTCAGCGGCGTTGAGACGCTCGAGGATGCGAAGCTTGCCGTCGCGATCGATCACCGGCGGCGAGGTTTCGAAGCGCTCCTGGAACCACTGCTGCTCCTCGGTGCTCTGGATGTGCATGTACTCGACGCCGATCGACCGGCAGTAGGCGTCGCGCAGCACACCGAGCAGGTCGCCGAGCCGCATCTTCGCTCGGCCGCCGACGCCATCGGTGAGGAACTCGCGGTCGAGGTCCCAGATGGTGAGCCCGTAGGTCGCTGGGTCGAGCTCGACCGGCATGATCGGCTCCATCCAGTGGAGTGGGTCGAGGTCAGCGATCAGGTGGCCGCGCACGCGGTGCACGCGGATGAGTTTCGCGACCGCCATCTGCTTGGCGAGCATGGCGTCCTCGCGGTCGATCGGGTTGGTGTCCGGGCGCCACCGAACGGCCTCGTAGGGCACGTCGAGGGCGTGGAAGATCTCCTCGTAGAAGCCGTGCTCGCCGAGAAGCAGCTCGTGCACGCGCTTCAGGAACAGCCCCGATTCAGCGCCCTGGATGATGCGGTGGTCGTAGGTGCTCGTGACCGTGACGACCTTCGAGATACCGAACGACGACAGGTTCGAGCGGTCGGCGCCCTCGAACTCGGCCGGGTAGTCGATGCTGCCGACGCCGACGATGACGCCTTGGCCGGGCATGAGGCGGGGCACCGACTGGACGGTGCCGATCGTTCCGGGGTTGGTGAGCGTGATGTTCGCTCCGCGGAAGTCGTCGACGGTGAGCTTGTTGTTGCGGACCTTGCGGATGATCTCCTCGTAGGCGACGAGGAAGCCGGCGAAGTCAAGTTGGTCGGCGCTGCGAAGGACGGGCACGAGCAGGGTGCGGGTGCCGTCACCCTTGTCGACGTCGACGGCGAGACCCATGTGGACGGCGTCGTGACGAACAAGGCGCGGTTCACCGTTCGGTCCAGTGGCGAACCCGTTGCGCATATTGGGGGCCGCCTCGGCGATGGCGCGCACGATGGCGTAGCCAATGAGATGGGTGAAGCTGACCTTGCCCTGTCCGGAGCGGGCCCGATAGCCGTTGATCACCTTCCGGTTGACCTCAAGGAGTTTCGCTGGGATGTTGCGGAAGCTCGTGGCCGTCGGCACACCGAGGCTGGCCTCCATGTTCTCGACGATGCGCGCGCCGACGCCGCGGATCGGCGAGCCCTCCGGGTCGCTCGGGGCCGCGACGGGCTGGGGTGTCGGCGCCGAGGTCTCGGGGGCGGGCGCGGTGCCGTTCGACGGCGCGGTGGAGGCGGTTCCGTTGGGTTGCGCGGAGGGGGTCGGCGTCGCGATGCCGTGCGGGCTGGTCAGGTCGGCCTGACTCCGGTAGTCCTCGAAGAACTCCCGCCAGGATTCACCGACGGAGTCGGGGTCCTCGCGGAAGCGCTCGTACATCTCCTCGACGAGCCAGGAGTTCGCGCCGAAGGTCGGCGAGGCGGGGTCGGACACGTCGGGAATGGTACCGGTGGCTGATCGGGCCGGGCCGGTCGTGCCTTGGGTCACACCGACCCGGGGTCACTTGGCGCGTTCGCCCCGCAGTTCGACGAGTCGTTGGGCGAGGAGTTCGGACGCCGTGCGACCGTCGGTGATGACGACGTCATCGGCGGCACCGAGGAAGAGCGGCAGCGACATGCGGGCCCGGTGCGCCGCTTCACCGGCCGGGTTGACGACGCGGTGGGTGGTGGCTGGGTAGTAGCCATCGGTGGCGAGGTCGAGCATCTCGCCGCAGTTGACGGCGATGGAGCCCGGGTCGCAGGGCACCGCGTACCACTCGCCGTCGGTGCCAAGCAGTTCGAGACCCGATTCGTCGCTGGCGGGCAGCACGGTGAGGAGGTTGATGTCCTCGTGGGCGGCGGCGCGGATCGCGCCCTCCGGGACGTCGCCGGTGAGGGGCGGGTAGCGAAGCACTCGGAGCAGCGTGCGGGTGTTGCCTTCGATCATCGACCGGATCGACTGTGAGAGCCGCGCGGCCACCTCAGCCGGTGTGTTGTCGTCAACCCAGCCGAGCAAGGTGGAGGCGAGTTCGCAGGCGATGTCGCGGTAGCGGAGCGCGGCCTCGCTGACCTCGCTCGGGTAGACGGTCGACCAGGGGTAGACGTGGAAGAACTCCTTGAGGTCGCGGATGTCGTTGCCCTTGGCGGTCTCGGAGGTATCGGGAGGGAAGTAGCCCTCTTGCCCGTCGGCGCCGACGAGGTAGGACCGAGCGGCCCCGGAGGTGAAGAACTCCGCCCACTCCGCGTAGATGCCCTGGACGAGGTCCCACGGAAGCGGGTGGTTCACCACCACGGCGAATCCGGTGTCTCGGAGGCTCTCGGTGAACGCTCTCGGCGCGGCCGGGTCGGTGTAGTCGACGACGGTGGGGATCACGTCGTGAGCGTATCGGCGCGCGGGCGAGCGCTCAGGTGCTGCGGTTGACTTGCCAAGCCCCGACGAGGGCGACGGCACTGCCGAGGAGGGCGAGGCCGGCGACCTGCTCTCCGAGCACCGCCATGCCGAGGATGATCGACACTCCGGGGATCAGATAGGTGGTGGTGCTCGCCCGGGTGGAGCCGAGTCGCCCGGTGTTTCCGAGGTGGACCACGTAGGCGAGTCCGGTGCCGAAGGTTCCGAGCACCGCGGTGGCCAGCGCGCTCGGCCAGGAGAACTCCGACTGAGCAAGGCCCCACATGCCGGTCGGTAGAGCGAGGAGTGCGGCGCCGCCGAGTGATCGTCGGATCACCGGCAGTGCGCCGTGGGCGCGCTGCAGTGGACCGGCGGCGTTGATGGCGATGCCGTAGCAGGTCAGCGCGACGAGGATCATTGCGATGCCAGCGATGCTTGACGACCCCTCGCCCATCGTCGGGAGCGCGATGAGCACGCCGCCGGCGGTGCCGATCGTGAGACCGATGATCCGACCGGTGTTGACCCGCACTCCGAAGGCGAGCAGGCCGACCACGACGACGGTGACCGGATTGATGCCGTTCAGCATGCCGGTGATGCTCGATGAGACCCGTTCCTCCGCGAACGCGAAAAGCGTGAGCGGCAGCGCCATCCAGGTGACCGACAGCAGGGCCGTGGTGGGCCTCGTGTCGGCGGGCAGACGGGTACGCGCGCGAGGCACGAGGGAGAGCACAGAGAATCCGATCGCGATCCGCACCCATCCGATGAAGGCGGGATGGAACGACTCGAGTCCGACGGCGATGAGGTAGAAGCTCGATCCCCACACCAGGCCGGGCACGGCGAGGAGCGCCCAGTCGACGGGTCGAAGGACGACGTCGTCGGGGGAGGTGGCTCCGGTGGTCGGGTGTGCGGTCGCCATGGCGCCCGCACTCTACGACTGCTAACGCGAGCCGTTACGGTCGGCTCCGTGGGAGCGGTGACCGTGACCGACGGAACGATCGAGGACTTCCGGCGTGATGGCGCGACTGTGCTCCGAGGCGCCGTCTCGACCGAGCAGCTCGCTCTGCTAGCAGCGGGTGTCGAGCGGAATCGCAGATCGCCGAGCCCGAATGCCCACTGGTACACCGATCCCTCGAGCGCAGTGGGCTTTTGGAGCGACTACGTCACCTGGCGCTCCGTCCCGGAATACGAGCAGATCGTGCGGGAAGGGTCGCTCGCCGAGGCGGCGGCTGCGCTCATGGGTTCGCGAACCGCGAGGTTCTTCCACGAGCACGTCCTCATCAAGGAGGCCGGGGCGACCGAGCGAACCCCGTGGCATCACGACCAGCCCTACTACTGCGTCGACGGCGACCAGAACGTGTCGATGTGGATCGCCCTCGACCCGGTTCCAGAGTCGTCCGCATTGCGGTTCATCGCGGGTTCGCACCGCTGGAACCGGTGGTTCATCCCTCGCCGCTTCATCGACCACGCGCCCTACGGCGCCGCCGACGATCGCTACGAGCAACTCCCCGATCGTTTCGTCGGCTCCGACGGTGAGCTCGAGGGCGAACGAGTGATCTCGCTCCCCGTCGAACCCGGTGACGTCGTCTGCTTCCATTACCGCACCCTCCACGGTGCTCCGGGCAACCCGAATGCCACCGCGCGCCGGGCCGTGAGCTTGCGTTGGGTCGGTGATGACGCGGTGTGGGCGGAGCGCCCCTGGCCGGTGTCACCGACCTTCGAGCCCGAGGGTCTCACGGTCGGCGCCCCTCTCGACGACGAGCGGTTCCCCGTCATCCATCCCTGAGCGGCGGGGCCGGTAGGTTCAGGCCCGCATGGCACACGAGTTCATTTACACCTGCTACAAGCTCGCCCGGCACTATCCGCCGGATCGAACGGTCCTCGAGAACATCTCGTTGTCGTTCTATCCGGGCGCGAAGATCGGCGTAATCGGCGGCAACGGGGCCGGTAAGTCGAGCCTGCTGAAGATCATGGCCGGCCTCGACGACGGCTACTCGGGTGAGGCTCGTCTCACTCCGGGGTTCACGGTCGGCTATCTCGCCCAAGAACCCGAGCTCGATCCGACCAAGGATGTGCGCGGCAACGTCATGGACGGCGTGGCCGAGGTGCAGTCGATCATCGA
>JAYQAE010000139.1:0-5130 GCA_038136655.1 Ilumatobacteraceae bacterium | reverse complement strand
ACCCCTGGCCTCGACAGTGCGATTGTCGCGCTCTACCAACTGAGCTACAGCCCCGAGGGCGCTGAGTGTACCGGTGGTCGACCGGCCGTCACGCGCCGTTCAGCGCTTCAGCCACTGGTCATCCCAGCGCGAGGCCTCGCGCTGGCGGACCGTGGCGAGCAGGTACAAGAACCCGCACAGCGCCATGAACGAGAGAGCGAACAGATACAGCATGATCGTCTCCTTCGTCGTGGCGGCGAGGAAGAGCGTGCTGACCGAAGTGAGCGCGAGGGCCATGAGGGCGTTCGAGCGACGGCGGCGCACCAGGTCGGCGTTGGGAACGGCGCGGTTCGGACGCGGCATCGGCTTGGTGGGGTCGTGATGGACGCGCGGCCGCCGGTTCGCGACTTCGGTGGGACGCACCTGACCGTGCTGACGGGAGCCGGGTCGCTCGAGGGGGGCTTGAGCGAGCCCGCGGCCGGCGGTCCGAAGGTTGGTGTTCGCGCGTTGGGGCACCGAGGACTGCAGGCGGCTGAGTTGCCGGTTGAAGTCGGTGATCGAGGAGTTGGGACGGTTCTCCATCCTCGAGCGCACGAGCGGTGGAATGAGCACGGCGGCCCAGGCGGCCACGACGATGAGCAGGACCAGTTCACCCACGGTCGGCGCCGTTCGTCGGGAGGGAGGTGGAGCGGGTCATCGGTGTGCGGTCTCGCGTTCGTCGGCGGGAGGTGCCTCTCGCTGTTCTTTACGATTCTACGACAATTGTGACAGAACGGCCAACGCAGCGAGGTGATTGGTGACGACGGTCACAGCGATCGCATGTTCCCCGCACTCCGCCCGGGATCACTCCGCCGGGTCGTCGACCCGGCGATACGTTCCCGACCGGCCGCCGGTCTTCTCCCAGAGCGCCAGTTCGCCGATCGTCATCGACCGATCGCCCGACTTGCACATGTCGTAGATGGTCAGCGCCGCCACCGAGCAGGCGTGCAGCGCCTCCATTTCGACCCCCGTGCGGTCGACGGTGTCGACGAAGGCCTCCACCGCGACATGGTCCTCGCCGAGATCGAAGCTCACGGTGACCGCCCCGACCATCAGCGGATGACAGAGCGGGATCATGTCGGAGGTGCGCTTGGCTGCTTGGATGCCGGCCACCCGCGCCACCGCCAGCACGTCGCCCTTGTGCACCTCGCGATTCGCGATCGCTGCGGTCGTCTCGGGTCGCATGAACACCTTGCAACGAGCGACAGCGCGACGGTGCGTCGGTTCCTTCTCGGTCACGTCGACCATCCGAGCCCGACCCATGGGGTCCAGATGTGTGAACTCGACCTCGGACATGGGGAAATGCTACCGAGAGCGCGCGAGCGGCTCAGCCGCCGATCTGGCTCATCGAGCGATTCGGTCGAATGAAGTCAACCCGGTTGATCTGGTGCCCAGCCCACTTCGTGCCGACCGCCGCGATGATCCGCTCCGCGAGCGCGTCGTCGTCGCCACCCGATCGCATGATCTCCCGCAGGTCGAACTCGTCGGTTGCGAAGAGGCAGGTGCGGAACTGCCCCTCAGCGGTAAGTCGCACCCGGTCGCAGTCACCGCAGAAGGGCTTGGTGACCGAGGGGATCACGCCGACGGTGCCGGCTCCGTCGAGATAGCGCCAACGATCCGCGGGGGCGGCGCCCCGGGCCGGCATCTGCTCGAGCGGGAAGACCTCGGAGATCCGCTCCACGATCTCGTCCTGGCCGACCACCTGATCGTTGGCCCAGTGACCGGACGCGTCGAGGGGCATGAACTCGATGAAGCGCACTTCGACTCCCCGCTCCCGGCCGAATCGGGCGAGGTCGACGATCTCGTCGTCGTTCACCCCTCGCTCGATCACCGTGTTGATCTTCACCGGCAAGAAGCCGGCGGTGACCGCCGCGTCAATTCCGGCGAGCACATTCGCGAGCTCATTCCGACGGGTCATCTGCTCGAACCGGTCGGCGTGAAGGGTGTCGAGGCTGATGTTGATGCGGCGAAGGCCGGCCGAACGGAGTTCCTCAGCGTTGTTGCGGAGCGTGGCGCCGTTGGTCGTCATGGCGAGATCGACACCGAGACCGGACAATTGCGAGATGAGCCTCGGGAGATTGGCGCGAACCGTCGGTTCACCTCCGGTGAGGCGGATGCCCTCCACCCCGAAGCGCTCCACGAAGATCCGCGACACCCGGTGGATCTCCTCGAAGGAGAGCACCTCGCTGCGCGGAAGCCACTCCAGGCCCTCGGCTGGCATGCAGTAGGTGCAGCGGAAATTGCATCGGTCGGTGACCGAGATGCGCAGGTCGCGGATGACCCGCCCGAACGGGTCGACCAGATCCTCGGTCACCACATCCCCTCCCATCGCCTCAGCCTAGAAGGAGGACCGCCACGTCGTCACCGGCGGACAGCCCGTCGCCATCGGGAACAACCGCGATCGCGTTCGCCGTGGCTGTCGCCGCGAGTTGGTGGCTGCCCTGGGCCCGAACGGGCACCACATGGCACCGCCCGTCCTCTCCGAACGCCGCCTCGACCCGCATGAGATGCACCTTGCCGTCGGGACGACGCGCGAGGTCGTCATCGGCCACCGCCACCACGCTCGGTCGCGCGAGTCGGGTGTGGCCCATCATCCGCCTCAGGGCCGGTCGAGCGAACATCTCGAAGCTGACCAGCGAGGAGACCGGATTGCCGGGCAGCCCGAACACCGGCACCCCTCCGATGTGTCCGAAGGCGAACGGCTTCGCTGGCTTGATCGCCACCTGCATCCAGGTCATGTCGGCGATCCGCCCGAGCACGGCCTTCACCACGTCGTAGTCACCCATCGAGACGCCGCCCGTCGTGACGATCGCGTCGTGGTCGGCGGCGGCGGCGAGCAGCACCCGTTCGAGTTCGTTCTCGTCGTCTCGGACGATGCCGAGGTCGGTGACCGCGCAACCGGCATCAGCGACGAGTCCGACCACCATGCGACGGTTGGATTCGCGCACCTCGCCGGGGCGCAGCGGCCGATCCTCGTCGACGAGTTCGTCACCGGTGCACAGCACGGCCACCCGCGCGGCCGGATACACGCTGACCCGTCGGCAGTTGGCACCCGCGAGCACCCCGAGCACGGCCGGCGTCACCGCGGTGCCCGGCTCAAAGAGCACATCCCCCGGCCGAACGTCGTCTCCAGCCGGACGGATCGCCGACCCGGGTTCCACGCTCGCCGTGAGGCGCACCCGCTCAATCCCGTCGATCACCCCGAGCCGCTCGGAGTCCTCCACCATGACCACCGCGTCGCAGCCCGCGGGGATCGGGGCACCGGTCATGATCCGGATCGCCTCGCCCTCGGCGAGCACATGATCGGTGGCGGCGCCCGCCGCGACCTCGCCCACGACGGTCAGTTCGACGGGGACCGAGGCGACATCGGCGGAGCGCACCGCGTAGCCGTCGACCGCGGTGTTGTCGAGGGGTGGCACGAGTTCGGTGCCGAGCACGCGATCCGCGAGCACCAGGCCGGATGCCTCGGTGAAGTCGACCTCCCGGGGATCGAGCACCGGGGTGCCCTCGAGTACGACGGATTGCGCCTCGGGCAGGGGAATCATCGCCATGAGGCGACGGTAGCCGCGGGTGGGCGCCGCGTCACCCGCGGGCCAGACTGGCGCCATGTCGGGTCTGAGCGCGCTCCCCGCCGACGGGTGGACCGCCCGTTGGGATGGTTGGGATGGCGAGGCCACCGAGGAGTTGACCCTGCGCTGGGAGAACGAGGCGTGGACAGCGTCCGGGGTGGTGACGGGCGAGAACATCCAATATGTCGTGCGGCTCTCACCACTCTGGGAGGTGCGCCAGTTCCTGCTGTTCAGAGATCTCGATCAACCCGATCTCTGGCTCGGCACCGATGGCGTCCGTTGGGGTGAGGTGAACGGCTCACATCGCGAAGAGCTCACCGGAGCGAGCGACATCGCTGTTGGTTGCACGCCGTTCGATCACGTCGCCCCGGTACGACGCCTCGGCCTCGAGCCCGGCGGCTCGGCCACGATTTCGGTGGCCTGCGTCGACGTGGAGACCCTCGGCGTGTCGCTCCGCGAGCGTCGATACGAGCGCCTCTCGGATCGTCGCTGGCGAGTGGTCGACACCTCGCTCGACATCGCCCTGTGCGAGTTCGGTGTCGACGACTACGGACTGCCCCTCGACGTCGACGGCGCCTTCAGGCGGCGCTGAGCCGGTCAACGCAGCGAATCGAGGTGGGCGGCGAGCGCCGGCCCGACGAGGGGATCTCGCAGACCGAGATCGACGGCCGCAACAGCGAAACCGACGGGGTTTCCCGTGTCCCACCGCTCAACCTCGCACAGCACCCCGTGGAAGGCGCCGTTCGCTGCCTGTTCCCGAAGGGCGTCGGTGAGTTGGAGTTCGCCACCCGAACCGGGGGTGAGCGTCCGGATCCGATCGAAGACGTCGACGGTCAGCACGTAGCGGCCGATCACGATCAGGTCGCTCGGAGCTTCGGCTGCGGCCGGCTTCTCCACGAGGCCGCGCACGGCGACCACGCCGTCGCTGAGCGGCCCCTCGGGTTCGATGACCCCGTAGGCCGACACCTCATCAGAGGGCACCCGAAGCAGTCCGACCACTCCCCCGCCGCTCTCCCGGCAGACCGCGGTCATCCGCTCAAGCAGGGTGTGCGCTCCCATGATCTCGTCGGGGAGCATCACGGCGAAGGCGTCACCGCGCACCACTTCGGAGGCGCAGCCGACCGCATGGCCGAGGCCGAGTGGTCGCTCTTGGAACACGACGTCGACCGTCCAGTCGCGTCCCATCGCCTCCAGACGATCAGCGGTGTCGTCGCGACCCCGCTCTCGAAGGTCGGCCACAAGTCGCGG
The DNA here is from genome assembly GCA_038136655.1 of Ilumatobacteraceae bacterium. Classification (GTDB taxonomy): domain Bacteria; phylum Actinomycetota; class Acidimicrobiia; order Acidimicrobiales; family Ilumatobacteraceae; genus Casp-actino5. The sequence continues at coordinate 295 of JAYQAE010000139.1, read as the reverse complement.
GTCGGGGGTGAGGTAGTGCTCGACCGCGGGTTTCGCAGCGTTCGACACCACGACGATGTGGTCGAATCCGGCGGCGACCGCCTCGTCGATGACGTGTTGGAGTGCGGGCCGGTCGCCGATCGGCATGAGCTCCTTCGGCACGCTCTTCGATGCCGGCAGAAACCTCGTTCCGAGCCCAGCGGCGGGCACCACCGCGCTGCGCACCTCCACGAGGCCGACGATAACCTGACGCCGCCATGCCGACCTACGTGTACAAGTTCGTCGAGACCGGTGAGACGATCGAGGTCCAGCAGTC
>JAYQAE010000138.1:0-5133 GCA_038136655.1 Ilumatobacteraceae bacterium | reverse complement strand
GCCCATTGATGCAGGAGAACTGGCACGAGAATCTGCTGGTGGTGGACCGCGAGGTCGTAGATCCCTGCCGATGCGATTCGGCGGGCATGGGCGGCGAAATCTCGAATACCGAAGCCCGGCATCTCGAATCCGGACACCTGTCGAAGCACGGCTGACATCATTTGGTCTGGCGCAACCTTGAACGCCGCTGCCGCAAGGTCTCGGTAAAAGAGGTGGTGAAGGTTCTCGTCGGCGGCGACTCGTGACATCACTTCGTGCCCGACCGGGTCACCGATCATTGCTCCAGTGGAACGGTGTGCGATACGCGTGGCGAGTTCTTGTAATGAGAGATAGACGAGTGCGTCATAGACCGATGGCGGTTCAGGGATCTTCCCGGAGCTCACTTGGGCCATCCGGTCACGTTCGAGAGCGACAGGGTCCACCGCTCGGGTGGTCATGAGGTAGCCGTAAATCGCCATCGAGTGGCGACCCTCTTCTGCAGTCCACCGGCGCACCCACTCACCCCAAGCACCATCGCTACCGAGCGTGCTTTCAACGGTTCTGAAGTAGTAGGGAAGGTTGTCCTCAGTGAGGAGGTTGACAATCAGGGACGAACGCACTGCATCGTCAATGGTTGCGCCGCCGAGGTCGGCGTCGGATTCCTGCCAGTCCCCCTCCCGGCGTTCACGACCTCGCTCATAGGGAACGTATTCGTGCGGGAACCACTCTTTTGCTCGATCGAGGTGGCGCTCGAGAAGTCGCTCGACATCGGAGTCGAGTTCTCGCAGCAAGACTCCGTCGTCGATCATCTCGTAACCGTAGGCGATGAGGGGCGTGCTTCGGTTCATGCGCCCTCTTCCGCGTCGGGAGGTCGTCGCTAGGGTCGAGCCATGCGTCGAGGGCATCTCATCGGCTGGCTCCTCTTCCTCGCCTCGGCGATGGTCTCCCTGCTGGCCGGCATCCAAGCCGGCGACTCGTTGGTGATCATCGGCAGCGTGATCTGGGCGATCGCATGCCTGGTCTTTCTCGTCACCGATGGTGCGTTCAGGCAGGGAGGCGACCGCTCGGAGCGTCCCGGGTAGGGTCACGTCGATGCATCGCGTCTCGATCACCTACTGCGTCCCTTGAGACTATTCGGACCGCGCCGTGGGCGCGGCGAGGGACATCATGCACGACTACCAGCACGTCATCTCCGAGTTGACGTTGGTGACCGGCTCGGCCGGGGTGTTCGACGTGGTGATTGACGGTGAGACCATCTACTCCAAGCACGTAACCGGCCGGCACGCTGAACCTGGGGAGGTGCTCGCGCTCCTCCGCGACTTCCTGGGTCCCGAGGTGCCGATCTACGAGCGCTGACGCCTCAGTCGGATGTTTCGTTGAAGGTGACCAGAACCGGGTTCGCGCCGGACAGGTCGATTCGCGAGATCGCCGCCTGACCGAGCCGCATCCGATGCACGATCGTCGAGGGCGCGCCCATCGACCACGCGACCGCTGACTTGATCGGCGAGACATGACTCACGACGATCACATCGGTATCCGCCGCTCTCTCGATGAGCCGATGGCAGGCGCCGTGGACCCGGGCATCGAGTTGGGAGAACGACTCGCCGCCGGTGGGCGCGAACTCGGGATCGTCCCGCCATGATCGCCACACCGACGCGTCGACCCCGCTGATCGGCGCACCCTCCAGTTCCCCGTAGTCGAGTTCGATCCAGTCGTCGTCGATCTCGGGAGTCATGCCGTGGCGTTCGGCGATGGCGGCGGCGGTGCTCTGCGCGCGCTGGAGCGGGCTCGTCAGGATCAGCGCCGGTGTGATGCCCGACAGTCGTTCGGCGAGCGCGACCGCTTGCCGCTCCCCCACCTCGTCGAGTGGCGCGTCGGTCCGTCCCTGGAGGCGCCCGCCGGCGTTCAACGCGGTCCGCGCGTGCCGAACCAGGATCAGCACGTCATCGGCCCGACAGGTCGAGAGTGCCCCGCGCGACAAATGCCCGTCGTCGCTCGACGTCATCGAGACGGGCTCTTCTGAGCATCGCGACCAGAAGCACGAAGCCGAGTAGTTCGAGCGGCAGGTTCCAGAGACCTCGGGAGGAGACCGGGGACACGATGTCGGCGGTGGAGCCACCGAGCGTCGGCCACCAGAACCGCTGCCCATCGGTCCATGATCCGGTGAACACCAGGTGGAGGAACATCCCGATGGGCAGGCCGAGCAGGGTGCGCCGGATGGGCTTTCGGCCGGCGGTCACCGCCATCACCGCGATGAGCACCGCCACCGGCGCCGCCATCGACAGCAGCACCGCCGAGGAATCACCGAGTAGCCCTCCCACCACCGGTAGAACAGCGCCGACGACGAGCAACCGGTGATCGAAGGCGAGATCGCGGAACACGAGGTGCACCGAGAGCACCGCCGTGGCGACGAACCAGAAGAGCATCAGCGCACCAGCATCCGCCCGCATTGCGGGCAATCGGGGAACTCATCATCTCCAGCCCGCCGCACCTCGTCGACCTCGGCGGCCGAGAGATCCAGATGACAGCCCTCACAGCGCGAACCGGTGAGCCGCGCCGCGGCGACACCGATCTTCGAGCGAATCCGGTCATAGCGGGCGAGGAGGGCCTCAGTGAGCAGCGCCCGGGCCTCCAGACGTCGTTGCTCAAGCTCGGCGAGTTCGGCCTCGATACCGGATTCGGCGATCTGGAGTCGCTCATCGGCTGAGCGAGCGGCATCGCGGATCGACTCCTCAGCAGCGAGGTGAACCGCCAACGCCTCCTCGGCCTCGCCCTGCTCGGTGAGGGCGACAAGGCCCCGCTCATCGGACTCCGCTCGTTGATCGGCCAGAGTGGCGAGCTCGTGTTGGAGGGCCTCCGCCTCGCGTGGAGCGATCACCGTGCGCATCTGCGCGTTGAGCCGAGCGGTCTCAGCGTCGATGCGGCTTCCTTCGGCCTCGGCCCGTTCGACGATCTCAGCGGTCTCGGCGATGCGGTCGATCAGCGAACGTCGCGTCGATTCCCATTCGTTGACCTGAGCCGTCACCGCTACGAGCCGGTCGCGCTCGTCGAGGTGCTCGCGCCGATGCCGGAGTTGATCGGCGCCGGTGTCGATGCTCTGGAGCTCGAGCAGAGCGTCAGCTGGGCTCATCGGCGATCAGGATCCCTCGGGCGGCGCACAGGTCTCAACATAGGCGTCGAGGGGCACCGAGGGCAGAGGCGCGTAGGGGTCGAGCACCTCCGGCGGAATCGTGGTCGCGGTCGTCACCGGTTCGAGGATCGGGATCGGCGCGTTCGGATCAACCCCGTCCGCCGGCGGCTCCACCACTGGGGGCACGGTCTCGACCGGGAGGCCGGTGTCGGGGTCGATGACCGGGGGCAGGGTGGTGGTTGGGATGGGCTGTTGGTAGCCGACGACGATCTGCGCGCATTCGGTGCCCGGCAAGTAGAGCCGGACCGGTGCCCGGAGGGCCGGCGGCGGGGCGGACCAGTCGGAGGCGGGCACGCCCCGGTGCGCCTCGGTCATGTACGCCCCCCAGATCTGCGCGGGGAAGGTGCCACCTTGGACCCGCGGGACCCCTTGCTCGACGAACTCGGGGATCGAGACCATCGCCGTGTACCGGTCGGGGTCGCGAACCATGACCGCGGTGACGAGTTCCGTAGTGCCCCCCACGAACCATGCCGTGTAGTTGTTCTGCTGGGTTCCGGTCTTCCCGGCGGCCGGACGCGCGGCCGCGAAGTCGGACAGCTCGCGTCGGGCGGTCCCGAGCGTGAGGGTGTCCTTCATGATGTCGATCGCTGTCAACGCCACCCCCGGGTCGAGCACGCGGGAGGGCTCACCGCGGTGCGTGTAGAGGCGGCGTCCACTCGAATCCTCGATTCGCTCCACGTAGTAGGGCTCGAGGTGTTCCCCAGCGTTCGCGAGGGTCTGCATGCCCGCCGCCATGTCGAGGGTGCTCATCTCGTTGGCGCCGGTGGCGAAACTCGCGAAGGGTTCGATGGGAAGTCGCACCTCGGCCGGAAGTTCGCGGTCGAGGTAGATCGATCCCGCCATCCGGTAGACGGTGTCGACGACGCGGTTGAGTCCGACGATCTGAGAGAGTCGCGCGAAGGCGCAGTTGATCGATCGGTACGTGTGCTCCCGGAGGGTCGCCACGCCGCCGTCGACCCCGCCGGTGATCTCGAAGACGGGCTCGATGTTGTTGCCGACGTTCGGAAGCGAGCAGGGCCGGGTTCCGTCGATGACGTCCTCGGGGGTGGCCCCCGCCTGCAGGGCCGCCGCGAGGATGAAGATCTTGATGCTCGATCCGGTCTGGCTCGGAGCGAGGGCGAGGTTCACCTCGTTTTGACCGGGCACGAAGCCGCGGCCGCCGACCATCGCGCGAATCGCTCCCGAGGACGTGTCGAGTGAGGTGAGCGCGGCGTCGAAACCCTCGACGGTGTCGGGGAGGAGGTCACGCGCCTCCTCTGCCGCCGCCTGCAGGTCAGGGTCGAGGGTCGTGTGGATGCGCAGGCCGCCTCGGTAGAGCGCGGTGTAGCGCTCCTCGTAGGTCTCGCCGAGCAGGTCCGAACCGTTCAGCAGGTACTCGCGGAGCGCCTCGGTGTAGTACGTGCGGTCGACCTCTCGGGTCGGGATGCGCTGGACGCGCTCGGGAATGACGAACTCGGCCTCAATCGTCTCGGCCTCGGCTTCGGTGAGGAACTCGTCCTCAACGAGCCGAGCGAGCACCTGACGGAACCGCGCGCGACTCCGCTCGGGTCGGTTGATCGGGTCGTAACTCGATGGGGCCCTCACCAGTCCGGCGAGGAACGCTGCCTCGATGAAGTCGAGTTCGGGCACCGACTTACCGAAGTAGGTTTCGGCGGCTGCGGCGATGCCATAGGAGTTGTTCCCGAAGAACACCGTGTTGAGATAGCGCTCCATGATCTCGGTCTTCGAGATCTCCTTCTCGAGGCGCACGGCATAGGCGATCTGGAGGATCTTGTATCGGCTGTCGCGCTCGAAGCCGGCCATGAAGTCGTTCTTGACGACCTGCATGGTGATCGTGGAGGCACCTTGGACGGGGCCCTCCGAGGCGAAGTTCGAGAGCGTGGCGCGCACCAGACTGCGCACGTTCACCCCGTGGTGCACCCAGAACTCGTTGTCCTCCACGGCGACGAAGGCATCGATGACGT
>JAYQAE010000137.1:0-5155 GCA_038136655.1 Ilumatobacteraceae bacterium | reverse complement strand
CGTCTGCGCGAGGAGTTCGAGGAATGTGTCCTCGGCCCGACGGGCTGAGCGGTGGGTCGATCCCGAGGAGTGCGGGGTGATGATCACCCGCTCCATCGCCCACAGCGGGGACTCCTCGGGGAGCGGTTCGATCTCGAACACATCGAGGGCCGCTCCGGCGAGGTGTCCGGCGTCGAGGGCGTCGATCAGCGCGCTCTCGTCGACGCACTCACCCCGGCCCACGTTCACGAAGTACGACCCGTTCGGCATCGCCGCGAACTCGTCGGCGCCGAGCATCTCGCGGGTGTCGTCGGTGAGCGGGGCGCACATGACGAGGGCATCGGAGCGCGCGAGGAGCTCACTCAGTCGGTCGGTGGTCCAGGTGGGGCACGGCTCGGATCCCGTGGGGTGTCGACGGAGACCGACGACATCCATGCCGAGCGCCGTGGCCAGTCGAGCGATCTCCGACCCGATCGAACCAAGGCCGATGATCCCGAGGCGAAGATCGGCGGGGTCATCGGTGACCCGGTGGGACCACTGGCGCTGGTGCTGGTCGCGTCCGATCTCGTCGAGTCGTCGGATCAGGGTGATCAGGTGGTGGATCACCGAGTGCGCGATCGCCGGCGCGGCAGCCCCGGGGGAGTTCGTTACCCGCACTCCGCGGTCGGCGAGCCGAGCGAACACCGGGTCGTCGAGCCCGGCTGAGAAGGTGTGGAGCCAGTGCAGTCGGGGAGCCCGGACCACCGGACCCATGAGGGCAGCCGTTCGTCCGGGCCAGGCGTCAGCCGAGAAGAAAGCGATCGTCAGCCGTTCTATGTCCGGGTCGCTCACTGGAGACGCCCTGAGCACGATGAACTCCGCGCCAGGGCTGATCTTCGTCAGTTCCGCGGAACGCGCCTCCCACACGGTGTCGGTGACCAGGATGACCTCACCCTCGCTTCGACCCACGCGAGGGATGCTACGTCTCGCGATGGGTACGCTCCCCGGTGGAGGTGTCCGCACGCCTGGTGGGTGCCGCCGCCTTCAAAGCGGTTGGGGCGGGTGTTCCCCGTCCGGCGGGTTCGATTCCCGTCCACCTCCGCCACACGGCCTCGGCCGTAGTGTCCGGTCCATGACCGACACGCCCTCACTCATCCGCCACGGCCAACGCGCCATCGATCTCGGCATCGTCGTTCGCGACGCCGAAGCCGCACTCGGCTTCTATCGCGACGTCCTCGGTCTCGTTGACGAGGGATCGATGCCAATGCCGATCGGCGCCGGCGGCACCATGTATCGGCTGCGGTGCGGCGACTCACTGATCAAGATCGTCGCTTTCGATGAGAACCCGGAGGCCAAGGCGCCGCGCGGCGGTATCCCGGGCGCCTCCGGCTATCGCTACTTCACGATCCATGTCGCCAACATCGATGAGATCGCCGAAGCCTGCCGATCGGCCGGCGCGAGAGTGGTGGTCGAGCCGGTGGAGATTCGGCCTGGGGTTCGGATCTCCCTCGTCAACGACCCCGACGGCAACACGGTCGAGTTCGTCGAGTCGACCTGACGACGGAGTGATGGCGGGTCAGACGGCGAGGAGGTCGCGGGCGCCCGTGTCGCTCGAGGGGTGACGCAGCTTCGACATGGCGCGCGCCTCGATCTGTCGGATCCGCTCGCGCGTCAGGTTGAAGTGCTCGCCGACCTCTTCGAGGGTGCGGGGTTCGCCGCGGTCGAGCCCGAAGCGCAGCTTCAGGATCTCGCGCTCGCGCTCGTCGAGAGGAGCGAGTAGTCGGCTGATCTCCTCGGGGAGCAGCGCGGTGGCCGCCACCTCGAAGGGAGACTCGGCTGAGCGATCCTCTACGACGTCGCCGAGTTCGGCGTCGCCGTCCTCGCGGAGGGGTTCGGAGAGCGAGAGCGGCTCGGCGGCGAAGCGGAGGGCCTCGGTCACCTTGTCCTCGGGCATCTCCACCTCGAGGGCGAGCTCGGCGAGCGTGGCCGGCCGGCCATACTTGAGCTCGAGGCGCGAGCGCGCCTTCTGCAGTCGGGCGAGGGTGTCACCGGCGTGGACCGGCAGGCGGATGGTGCGGCCGGTGTTCGCGATACCGCGGGTGATGGCTTGTCGGATCCACCAGGTGGCGTAGGTGGAGAACTTGAAGCCCTTACGCCAATCGAACTTCTCGACCGCGTGCATCAGGCCGAGGTTGCCCTCTTGGATGAGGTCGAGGAGGGGGAGGCCGGACGCCTGGTACTTCTTGGCGATCGACACCACCAGTCGGAGGTTGGATTGCACGAACTGCCGCTCGGCTTCCTCACCCTTGCGCGCGATCCGACGAAGTTCGCGCTTGCGGGCGGCGGTGACGGCTTTGCCGCCGGCGTCGAGCTCCTCGATCGCCTCCTTGCCCGCCTCGATCGCCTTGGCCAGACGAACCTCGTCGTCTTTGGTGAGCAGGGTGTACTGACCGATGTCGGTCAGATACAGCCGGACGAGGTCTTCATCATCTCGGTCGACGCGATCTTTGGCCACTGTGACTCCCTCTTCGAGGTCTGGCTGACGGATGGAACTTCCCCTGAGACGGACGTCACGATACCGACGATTCGGCCCTGAGCCTCAGGGGAGCTCGAGGGTTATCGATCGCTTCCGGAGATGTCGACGCGGGTCTCGGACGGTGCGGACGACAGGCGCGCGATGGATCCGCGATCTATCATCAGGGGGCACCGAGCGGTCGGGTCGTCGACCCGCCGATCGGACCCACCGAGGAGGAGGATCCGATGTCGAACCCCGTACTGAACGAGAAGGTCTTCAACAATTGGGCACCGCCGGAACCGGGCACCGAGTACCGGGGTTCCGTATCCGACGGGCCGTCGACGCCGTGGCGTTCGGCGGGGGAGGTCATGACCGTCGGGGGAACGATCTCGGCGACCGCGACGCTGCTCGCCCTCCTGCTCGCGTCGGCCACCGTCGGTTGGCTCGCCACTGGCGCGCCGGCCGTCGCCGCCGATGGCTCAATCAGTTACGGGATGCCGGGCCTCGCGATCCTCGGCGTGATCGTCGGAATCGCGGCGGCCTTCGCCATCGCTTTCCGACCGCAACTGGCTCGTATCGTCGGTCCGGTCTACGCGCTCGCTCAAGGGTTCGCGGTCGGTTCGATCTCGCGGGTCTACGAGGAGTTCTACGACGGCATCGTGCTTCAGGCCGCCGGTGTGACCATCGCGGTCTTCGCGGTGATGCTCAGCCTGTACCGGTCCGGAGCGATCAGGGTCACCGACCGCTTCCGTCGCACGATCGTCATGGCCACCATCGGTGTGATGGTCTTCTACGGCATCAGTCTGTTGATCTCGCTCTTCGGTGGCTCCGTGTCGTTCATCTCGAGCCCGAGTCTCTTCGGCATCGGGTTCAGCATCTTCGTCGCGGGTCTCGCCGCGATGAACCTCGCCCTCGACTTCGATTTCATCGAGCGGGGCACCGCTGAGGGACTGCCTCGTCACTTCGAGTGGTTCGCAGCCTTCGGCATGCTCGTCACCATCGTCTGGCTCTATCTCGAGATCCTGCGACTGCTGGCCAAACTCCGCGAGCGGTGACTCGCCCCTCCCACCGGTTCGCCGAGGCGACCGCGCTCGGCGCGGCCGGAGGTGTGCTCGCCGTCCTGTGCTGGTCGTCCGTCGGCCTCGGCGTTCCGGCCGCGGTGGTGGGTGGAGCCAACGGGTTCATCTCCGGCGCTCGAGCGACCTACAGCCGCGACCGGATCGGTGCGCTCGCGTTCGCGCTCGACTCGACCTGGGCGCTCGCGACCACCACGGCCTCGCTCGGCGTGCATGTCGTGGATGGCGCTCTCCGAACGCCATATCTGCCGGAGATCAGTCGCCGAATGAACCGGCATGTGTATCGAGGCGGCTTCACGCCGCGGCGCGGCTACGCGGTGACCGTCGGCAACGTGATCTCGTCAGCGGGCGACGTCTCGGTGGAGAGCCGACGTCGCCTCGTCGACGAGCATGAGGAGACCCATGTCTGGCAGGCCCGCATCCTCGGACCGCTCTTCGCCCCCGCCTATCTGGGTTGGAGTGCCATCGGCGCGGTGCTGGGCGCGCTTCGGTGGATCACCCTCTCGCGGCCTCGGCCGAGCCTGCCCTCAGTGGTCGATCGACTCGCCTACCGCGCCAACCCGTTCGAGCGTTGGGCTGAGCTGCACCCGATCCGACGCGGTTCGGTTAGACCGATCGTGCGATGAAGTCGAGGAGAACTCGGTTGAACTCCCCGGGTGCCTCCTGCTGGACCCAGTGACCCGCGCCGGGGATGAGCACGGTGTCGCGGTGGTCGGCGAGATCGGAGTCCATTCGCGCGAGGTAGTCGTCCCGCCCGTGGATCACCGGATCGAGCGATCCGGCAACGAAGAACGTGGGCATGGTGATCGGCGAGGCACCGAGTGGCGCGGTGAGGTCATGGTTGGGGTCGAAGTTCCGATACCAATCGACGGGTCCGTTGAATCCACTGCGCTCGAACTGCGACACGTAGACCTGAAGGTCGGCTTCGCTCAGCCACGGCGGCGGTGATGTCCGTCGGCCACCGGACTGGTGCTCGAAGGCCTCGGTGACCGTCGTTCCCGATGCTGGCAGCGGGGACCCGTCACGGGTCGGATGGCTCTCGGCCGCCGCGGCCCAGATGATCGACAGCAGGAAGCGGTGGACGTCTCGGTGCATCTCGGCCTCGGCGACGCGGGGTTGCTGGAAGTGGAGGATGTAAAAGAAGTCGTCGCCGTGGACAGCTCGGAGGAGTTCGGTCGGAGCCATCGGCCAGGGGGTCCAGGGAACGCTCGCGGCGATCACCGAGGCACATCGCTCGGGATGCAGTTGGGCCATGTGCCAAGCGACGATCGACCCCCAGTCGTGACCAACGATGATGGCGCGCTCGACCCCGGCGTCGTCGAGGAGGGCCGCGATGTCCCCGGTGAGGTGATCGGCCCGGTAGTGCGAGGTGTCGTCCGGTCGCGAGGAGTCGCCGTAGCCGCGTTGATCGGGGACGATGACCCTGAGCCCCGCGTCGACGAGCGGCTTGATCTGATGGCGCCAAGAGTGAGAGGTCTCCGGGAAGCCGTGCAGGAGGACGACGGTGCGCTCCGGCCCGGCTCCCGAGTCGAGAAGGTCGAGCTCGATCCCGGGCGCCGTCTCGACGCGGCGGCGGTGCGTCGACTCAGACACCGACCCGGGCGGC
>JAYQAE010000136.1:747-5169 GCA_038136655.1 Ilumatobacteraceae bacterium | reverse complement strand
GCGCAGAGGTTATGACGGTCACGATCATTAACGGGGGTACCCAAGGGCTGGGGGAGGCCATCGCGCGGCGGTTGATCAAACGCGGAAGCGAGGGCCTAGTGCTCGCGGGACGATCGACCGAGAGGGGGACCACTCTGGCGGACGAGTTGAGCGGCTTCGGAACTCCGACCGTCTTTGTTGAGGCTGACATGGAAGATCCCGCGGCGCCGCAGTCCATCGTTCGGACCTGCCGTGAGCGTTTCGGTCGCGTTCACGGCTTGGTCAATGTGGCGGCGTACACCTATCGATCCACGGTGCTCTCCGAGACCCCCGAGGAGTGGGATCGGATGATGACAATCAACACCAAGGCCCCGTTCTTTCTGATTCAGGAAGCCGTTCGACTCATGATCGAGAACGGCGATCCCGGTTCCATTGTGAACATCGGGTCGACCGCGGGTTTCGGCGGACCTCCAAAACTGGCTTCGTACGCGGTCTCGAAGGGAGCGCTTAACGTGATGACCAAACACCTGGCGTTCGCGTTGATGCCTCATCGAATCCGCGTCAATCAGGTGAATCCGGGATGGATGGACACCGAGAGCGAGGATCGCACACAGCGGGTCTATGACGGTGCCCCAGAGAACTGGCTCGAACTTGCCGAGGCCTCTCGTCCCTGGGGGCGACTGGTGAAGCCGTGGGAGGTCGCGAACGCAGTGGCGTTCTGCCTCTCGGATGAGTCCGGGATGATGACGGGCAATCTGATCGATGTGGACCAGACCGTTCGCGGGGCGGGAGATTTGCCGTTACCCGAGCCTGGGCAGATCTGACACCCCGCTCTCGTGGTCACTGCTCGAGTTGAGTGGCCCAGTCAACAAACCGGTTGATGCCTTCCGAAACCGGGATGCTCGGAACGAAGCCGAGCACCGATCGAAGGCGGTCGGTGGATGCCGTGATGCCAAACTGGTCACCGGGCGTGCCCCCTGTTGTGTCCACCGGACACCCGCCGACGGCGGCGGAGATCATCAAGGTGAGCTCTCCAACCGATGTCCTTACCCCCGAGCCAACATTGAGTGTTTGACCGATGGCCCCTTCGGCTCGGCCGGCTCGCATCCATACCTCGACCATGTCGTCGATATGGACGAGATCACGGAAACGATCAAGCGAGCCCTTCACGAGGATTTGTCCCTCGCGAATCGCCTGCGCAACGAAGATGCTGACCATCCCTTGGCGGAGATTGTCGAGATCCTGACCTGGCCCGTAGGTGTTGAACATGCGGAGGGCGACCGACGGAACGTGATCTCGGTAGACGTGCAGATAGTGCTCCGCGGCGAGCTTTCCAACCCCGTAACAGGACAGCGGTTGCGTCACTGACGTCTCGACGACGCCAACCGGATCATCCTGTTGCCCGTACACGGACATGGAACTCGCGAGTACGAGCCGGGGTGCGTCGGGTTGGGCGCACCACTCGATGAGGCGAAGGGTCGTCACCACGTTCCGCTGGAGATCGCCGACTGGGTCATCGAAGCTGATCTCTCCAGAGGATTGACCGGCGAGATGGAAGACGGTGGAGACGCCTTTAGGAAGTTGTTGGACGACGTGCCGGTCGGCGAGGTCACCCTCGATCAAATCAACCTCGGGAGAAACGTTGTTGAGTTTGCCCGTCGAGAGGTCATCGACACCGAGCACGCGGAAGCCCTCGCTAACCAGCCGTGTAGAGAGAGCTGCGCCGACGAACCCCGCTGCGCCGGTTACCACCACAGTCTCCATGGCCTGACACTAGGGCTCCAAGCCTGTGGAGGTGACCCCTCGGTAGGCTCCGGGCATGACATCGGCTCAAGGGGGGCCGACGATGTCGCTTCGACGTCGCTTCCTCCCAGTGATCCACCTAGCTGCGGACGTGGCCGTCTGGACCGTCGCGCTCGTCCTCGCGACCTGGCTGCGTTACGAGTTCACCCTTGAGTTCGTCTCCCGTCGCGACCTGCTCGCTTTGGCTGCCGTGATCGCGGTGGTCCACACCGTTTTTGGCTGGTCGATCGGCGTCTACCGACGTCGTTGGCGCTACGGCTCCTTAGACGAGGCGATCGCGGTCGCTGCCGCCTTCGGCGCGACCGGCCTGGTCGGCACCGGCTACGTCTTCACCGCAGGAGGAGCGATTCCGCGTTCGGTGCCGGTGATCGGCACGGCTCTTGCCGGACTGCTCGCTGTCGCTGGACGCTCGGTCTGGCGACTCTGGAACAGTCGCCTCGACCGACCGACCGAGGCGACGCCGGTCGTGATCGTGGGCGCGGGTGAGGTGGCGACCCAGACAATTCGGTCGCTGCTAGCCAACCGCAACTCGAGTTATCTGCCGGCGGCGATGGTCGACGACGATCCGCTCAAGCGCCGGCTGCGCATCCAAGGAGTCCCAGTGATGGGAACCGTGGAAGATCTCGTTCGCGTCGCGGCGCGAATGGGGGCCACCACCGTGCTGCTCGCCGCACCAACCGCCAGTCAGCAGACCCGCCGCCGAATCGCCGAGCTCGCTGCCGTCGCCGGTTTGGATCTTCTCGCCGTGCCGGCCCTCGATGATGTGCTGAGTGGTGGTCCGGTGGATATCAGGCCGGTCACCGAGACCGACCTCCTTGGTCGGCCGCCAGCGGCGATCGATCCTGAGGAGATCTCCGCTTACCTCACCGGTCGGCGAGTGCTCGTCACTGGAGCAGGCGGCTCGATCGGTTCAGAACTCTGTCGGACGATCGCCCGCTTCGAGCCCGCCTCGCTCGTGATGGTCGACCGAGACGAATCCGGTCTGCACGCCACACAGCTGTCGATCGATGGCCGGGCGATGCTCGACAGTCGTGACCTGGAACTCGCTGACCTCCGTGATCGCGCGCGAGTGCGGCAGATCTTCGATGACCACCGTCCTGAGGTCGTCTTCCACGCGGCCGCGCTCAAGCACCTCCCCCTCCTCGAGATGTATCCGGAGGAGGCGTGGAAGTCGAATGTGGTCGTGACACACGACCTCCTCGACCTCGCACGGGAGTACGGCGTCGACCGGTTCGTGAACATCAGCACCGACAAGGCAGCGGACCCGACGAGTGTCCTCGGTTGGACGAAGCGGATCGGGGAGCGGCTTACCGCCGATGCGGCGATGAGGGCGCGGGCGGGTCAGAACTACATCTCGGTGCGCTTCGGCAACGTGCTCGGATCTCGCGGCTCGGTGCTCACCGCCTTTGACTCACAGGTGCGTTCCGGCGGGCCGATCACGGTCACCCACCCCGACGTCACCCGCTACTTCATGACGATTGAGGAGGCCGCGCGCCTCACCGTCTACGCCGGTGCGATCGGACGTCCCGGTGAGGTGCTGGTGCTCGACATGGGTGACCCGGTCCGCATCCTCGACGTCGCTAACCGGTTCGCTCAACGCTCTGATCCCCCGGTGGACGTGGTGTTCACGTCGCTCCGCCACGGCGAGAAGATCCACGAGGTCCTTTTCGCTGCCGACGAGCGCGACCGGAGGCCGATCCACCCGCTCATCAGTCACGTCGACGTTCCGCGTCTCGACTGGGCGTCATGCGTGGATCCGGGAGACGTCGGGGACGCATCGGTGATCTCACGCGTTGCGGTCGAGCGCCCCCCTGTCGACGTCGAGCGGTGATGACCACGGCGATTCTCGCGGCGGTGGTCGTGAGCGCCCTGTCCCCCATGGTCGTGGCGGTGTTGGGGCGGCGCGGCGTAGTCGATGTCCCCGGGTCGCGCACCCTCCATGAGATCCCTACGCCGAGGGGAGGGGGGCTCGCGGTCGCTCCGGCGATCACGGTGGCGGCTCTCCTCACCGTTGATCTTTCCGCGCAGATCGTTGTCATCTTGGGCGGTGCTCTGGCGCTCGCACTCGTTGGTCTCGTCGACGACCTCACGGGCTTACCTGCTTTACCCCGCCTTGGTTTTCAGATCGCTGCCTCTCTTGCGGTGGCGCTCGTGGTGTCAGAGGGGGTGGTCCCGTGGCCCCTCTTAGCGATCCCAGCCGGTGCTTTCGCCTGCGTCTACTACGTCAACGCGTTCAACTTCATGGACGGCATCAACGGCATCTCGGTCGCTCAGACCACGGTCGTCGGCGTGCACTTGGCATTCGTCGGCCAATTGATCGGCATCGACGAGATCACTGTCGTGGGGCTGGCGGCAACTGGCTCCGCGCTGGCTTTCGCGCCGTGGAACGCACCCCGGGCAAGGATGTTCCTCGGCGACGTCGGTTCGTACTTCCTTGGTTTCTTGCTCTCGGCCACTGCCCTCGCGGCGGTGATCTCCGGAGCGCCCGTCCTGCTCGTCGTCGCGCCCTTCTCGCTCTACCTGCTCGATACAGCGACGACGCTCACTCTGAGGATCGCTCGCGGCGCACGGATCACTGAGGCGCATCGTGAACACGCCTTCCAGCGACTCGTGACCTCGGGCCGATCGCACACCTACGTC
>JAYQAE010000136.1:0-737 GCA_038136655.1 Ilumatobacteraceae bacterium | reverse complement strand
GCTGCTCGCTTGCACTCTGTCATCGGCAGCGGTGCTGATCGCGGACGGATCGGGTACGGCGATCGAAACGCTCGTCGGTCTGGTTGCTTGGGCCCCTGCGATCGGGTTCGTGCTCGCCGGTCACCGCGCGAAGGTTGGGGCTGATGCCTGAGCGTCGAGTGCTCTTCGTATGCAACGTGGACTGGTTCGTCCTGCTCCACTGGAGCGACCTCCTGAGTGACATGGTTCGTCGAGGACACAGGGTGCATGTGCTGTGCGGTGACTCTGGACGACTCGAGGAGATTCGGCGGCTCGGGGTGACGGTCGACGCGATACCGATTTCCCGCGCCGGTACCAAGCCGTTCGACGAACTTCGAGCGCTCGCTCGAATCGCAAGAGGAATCCGCGAGTTCCGTCCCGACCTTGTTCACACGGTGACGATCAAACCCAACCTCTACGCGACGCTGGCCACCAGAACCCTCACCCGGCGCGTTCCGGTGGTGTGCGCTGTCACCGGATTCGGGTTCGTCTTCGACGCCGAAACCCATAGCGGACTGTCGAGGGCGGTGAGGTGGCTGCTCCGAATGGTCCTCCGATCGAGTCGGGTGCACGTGCAGGTGGAGAACCCTGAGGCCGTTGAGCGAGTCATCGAACTCGGTCTCTCGACCCGGGCTCGGACG
This sequence comes from Ilumatobacteraceae bacterium, assembly GCA_038136655.1. Taxonomy (GTDB): domain Bacteria; phylum Actinomycetota; class Acidimicrobiia; order Acidimicrobiales; family Ilumatobacteraceae; genus Casp-actino5. The sequence goes on along the minus strand of JAYQAE010000136.1, from coordinate 78 downwards.
CACCTCATCGAAGGTGCCGGAGTGGACATCGAACGATTCCGTCCGGCGGAGCCCCCTGGGGGTCCGGGGAGGCCGGTG
>JAYQAE010000135.1:0-5208 GCA_038136655.1 Ilumatobacteraceae bacterium | reverse complement strand
CTCAATGCCGAGAGCGCCGCCATGCGCCAACGCTGGGACGCCGAGAAGCAAGCCATCGACGCCATTCGGAACCTCAAGGAGGAGCTCGAGCAACTTCGCTCCCAACTCGACCGGGAGACCGACCTCAACGTGGCCGCCGAGATCCGCTACGGCCGCGTTCCCGAACTCGAGCGCCGCGTCGACGAGGCCACCGATCACCTCGCCTCACTGCAGAGCGAAAACCGCATGCTGAAGGAGGAGGTCGACGCCGAGGACATCGCCGAGGTCGTCGCCAAGTGGACCGGGGTCCCGATGACCCGCCTCCTCGAGAGCGAGATGGCCAAACTCCTCCACCTCGAGGACTCCCTCCACCAGCGAGTGATCGGTCAGGACGAGGCGGTCACCGTGGTCGCCAACGCGGTTCGACGCTCCCGGGCCGGCCTCTCCGATCCCAACCGGCCGATCGGCTCGTTCATGTTCCTCGGCCCGACTGGCGTCGGTAAAACCGAGTTGGCCCGCGCCCTCGCCGAGTTCCTCTTCGACGACGAGCGGGCGATGGTGCGCATCGACATGGGCGAGTACATGGAGAAGCACACCGTGTCGCGCCTCATCGGCGCGCCCCCCGGATATGTCGGCTACGACGAAGGCGGCCAACTCACCGAGGCCGTTCGCCGTCGCCCCTACGCCGTCATCCTCCTCGACGAGATCGAGAAGGCCCACCCCGACGTGTTCAACGTGCTCCTCCAAGTGCTCGACGACGGCCGGCTCACCGACGGCCAGGGGCGCACCGTCGACTTCACTAACTCGGTGTTGATCATGACCTCCAACCTGCCCGGCGAGCCGAGCGAGTTCTTCAAGCCCGAGTTCCTCAACCGCGTCGACGACATCATCCGGTTCCGACCCCTCACCGAGGACGACCTCCGGCACATCGTCAACATCCAGGTCGACCGCCTTCGAACCCGACTCGCCGAACGGCGCATCACCCTCGAGGTCACCCCCGCGGCCCTCGACCGAATCGCCGCTGAGGGCTACGACCCCGCCTTCGGCGCCCGTCCGCTCAAACGAGTGATCCAGCGCGAGATCGGCGACCGGATCGCCGTGATGATCCTCGAGGGCACCGCCATCGAAGGGGCCACCATCACCGTCGACGGCGGCGAGGACGCCCTCGCGATCCGCGCCGCCTGATCAGGAACCGACGAGACGCTCCTTCAGTTCGCGCTTCAAGAACTTCCCGTTCGCGTTCCGCGGCAACTGCTCATCGAGGAACCAGACATGCGCCGGGATCTTGAACTTCGCGATGTGCTCCGCCAAGAACCCCTGGAGTTCCTCAGCGCTCAGCGTGGCACCCGCCCGGAGATGGATGGCCACACCCACCTCCTCGCCGAGGCGCTCATCGGGCACACCGAACACGGCAGCCTCAGCAACGGACGGATGGTGGTAGATCGCTGCCTCGACCTCGGCTGAGTAGACGTTCTCGCCGCCGCGCAGCACCATGTCCTTCGCACGGTCGACCAAGTGGACGAAACCGTCCTCGTCGATACGAGCGATGTCACCCGTGCGGAACCAGCCGTCGCGAATCGCCTCCGCGGTCGCTTCCTCACGATTGAGATATCCCTTGATCACGATCGGACCACGGACACAGAGTTCCCCAGTCACCTCGGGTCCCCACTCGAGGTCGTCACCGTTCTCATCGATGAGCTTCGCGTCGCAGGTCGGCACGACCCGACCACACGAGGTCGGCTTCGACACGTAGACCCGGTTGGCGTTAGCGGTGATGATGCCGTGGGTCTCGGTCAGCCCGTAGCCGGTGGAGGGCGCGCCGCTCGACAGGTTGTCGTCGATCTTCTTGACCAAGTCCGGCTGGAGCGCCGCCCCTCCGCCACCCATCCCCTGAATCGTCGAGGTGTCCCGGGTCGCCCAGTCGGGGTGCATGAGCAACTCGCGACTCATCGTCGGCACACCGGAGAAGTTCGTGACCCCCTCCCGCTCGATCAGCTCGAGCGCTCGGCCAGCATCCCACTTGTAGGTGAGCACGATCTTGCCGCCGACGAGCGTGCAGGGCTGGAGCAAGCAGTTGTTCGCTGTCACATGGAACAGCGGGGTCGGCGCCATGTACACCGACTGGCCGCCCCCACCACCGACTGGATCAGCCGCCGGAGGGCCGTCGAGATCACCGGCTGCTCGGGCCCGAGCCTCGGCGGCCGCGCTGGTCAAGCCCATGAAGGCGAGGTTCATGACGTTGTGCACCGAGCCGCGATGCGTGAGCTGCGCCCCCTTCGGGAACCCTGTCGTGCCCGAGGTGTAGAAGATGCAGGCGTCATCGTCGGGGTCGATCTCCACCGCGGGCAGGGCCTCTGGGGCAGAAGCGGGATCCACCACCTGTGACCAGTGGGCCGCATCGTCGGGAAGGTCGCCCTCGGCGCGCACGGCGATCACGTGAAGCGGGGAGGTCGCGCGGAGATTGCCGAGAATCGGCACCACCCGCTCGAGGCGCTCCGCATCACAGACGAGCACCTTGGGGCGGGAGTCGGAGAGCCCGTACTCCATCTCTTCGGAGGTCCACCAGGCGTTCATTCCGACCACTGCGGCCCCGATGGACACCGTGGCCCAATAGGTCGCGACCCACTCCGGATAGTTCCGCATGGCGACCGCCACACGATCACCGCGAGCAACCCCGAGGTCATTTACGAGATGACGGGCGAGCGAGCGCACGATCGCGCCCATCTCCGCGTAGGTGTAGCGCTCATCCTCGTAAACGACGTAGTCACGATCGGCATAGCCGCCCGCCAACTCCCACAGGAACCGCATCGACGGCGGCGCCTGGGTGAACACCCGCATCGGCACGCCCCGCACCTCGACCTCGCTCATCGCGAACTGACCGCCCTCGGCGGTGAACTCATCCCAGGTAGCCAGATAGTGCTCGATCATGAGTGAATCTTGGCCGCCCCGCGTCACGAGCGCCACATCCGAGCCGTCCCGACCGATTAGCCGGCGAGGTGGAGGCGAACCAGGTCGCGAAGTCGTTCCACCCCGTCACCCTTCGTGGAACTCACCCAGACGATGTCGCCCTGCTCAAGGTGACACCCCTCGGCGAGGTCCCGTCGCCGGGCCGGCCTCTTCGAGGACTTCACCTTGTCGGACTTGGTTGCCACCACCGTGTGAGGTATCTCGTTCTCACGGAGCCACTCGAGCATCTGCGCATCGAGTGGCGTCGGGCCGATCGCACCATCGACCAGCACGAACACCATCACCAACGGCTCTCGGTCGAGGAGATAGCCCTCGATCATCTCCGGCCAGTCACGACGCACCCGGTTCGGCACCTTGGCGTAGCCGTACCCGGGGAGATCCACCACCGTGCCGCCATCGGCGTGACCGAAGACGTTGATCAACTGCGTGCGACCGGGGGTGTTCGACACCCGAGCCAACTGCCGCTGGCGGGCGAGGGCGTTGATCAGCGACGACTTCCCAACATTGGACCGGCCGACGAAGGCCACCTCGGGTCCGTCCGCGTCGAGGTCGCGCACCCGGGTGGCCGAGCGAAGGAACCGGAGGCGGAGCGGCGGTGATGCCACGACTCAGCCCGAGACCAACGTGGCGAGCGCCCAGACCGCCGCGACGAGTCCGATGAGCGCGAAGGAGATGCTGCGAGCGAGGGGCGGCCTGCTTGGAGGCTGCTCCGACCCCTCCACCCTCGGCGGACGGACAAGGGCGAGGCCGTGGCCGACGAACAGAGCGCCGCCGAGGGCGAGCATCAACCAGGCGAGAAGATCCTCTCCGAGGAACATGCGACCATCTTGGCAAGCCACACTGTGCCCATGGGGTTCCACCACATCGCCCTCGCCACCCGCGACACCGAGGCCACCCATCGCTTCTACACCGAGGTGATGGGGTTCGACCTCGTGAAGGTCGTCGCCTCTCCCACACCGAATGAGGGTGACGGCTGGTCGAAGCACTTCTTCTACGACACCGGCGGCAACGGCATGATCGCCTTCTGGGAGATCCACGACCCTGAAATCGGCGACGACTTCCCCACCGACATCAACGCCGCGGCCGGACTCCCGTGGTGGGTCAACCATGTCGCCTTCGACGCGCCTAGCCGTGAGGCTCTCGACGAACGTCGGGTGCGCTGGACCGACCACGGTCACACCGTGATCGAGGTCGACCACGAGTTCTGCACCTCGATCTACATCCGCGACCCGTCGGCGAACCTCGTCGAGTTCTGCCTGACCACCCGAGACTTCACCGAGGATGAGCGGCGTCATGCGCATGAGTTGCTCCGCGACCCGTCGCCGGTGTTCGAAACCGAGAAGGGCGTCGTCGTCCACCCGCCGACGGGCCCGGCGTGAGCGCGCCCACCATCCCCGACATCCCCCATCTCCTCGAGGCGTCGCAGGCCACCATCGTCGCCGATGGGGTCCGATTGAGTGCCGACGAGGTTCTCCAAGCCGCCGAGTTCTTCGGCGCGGAGTTACTCGATCAGGGCATCCAACGCGGTGACCGCGTCGCCCTGCAACTTCCCAACGGCCTCGAGGCCGTCATCAGCCTGCTCGGCGCCGCTTGCGTCGGCGTCTGCACCGTGGCGGTGAACACCCGCTACTCCGAGGCCGAAGCGGAGGACCTCATCCACCGCTCTGGAGCACGCCGTGTGCGACCGCCCACCCGATCCGCGCCGGTCGGAGCGACCGCCGATTCCCGCGTGGACACCGACCTGGCCGACACGCCCTTCGTGGTGTTCACGACCTCGGGCACCACGAGCAAACCGAAGATGGTGCTGCACCATCAGCGGAGCATCGTCGATCACGCCCGCGAGGTTGTCGGTCGGTTCGGTCTCACCTCCGAGGACGTGGTGCTCATCGCCCTGCCGATGTGCGGCACATTCGGACTGACCTCGCTGATGGGGGCTCTCGCCGCTGACGCGACCGTCATCGTCGAGCCCTTCGATGCTGAGGCGACCGCGGCCACCATCGAGCGCGAGCGGGTCACCTGCATGAACGGCAGCGACGACATGTTCCACCGTCTCCTCGAGACGGGTCGCGACCTGTCGAGCGTGCGTCTCGGCGGCTACGCCCGCTTCAACTCGAGTCTCACCGACCTCGTCGAGCGCGGTGACCGAGCCGGCATGACACTCACCGGGCTCTACGGAATGAGCGAGATCCAAGCGCTGTTCTCGCTCCGCGACCCCGCCAGCCCGGCCTCCGAGCGCTGCCGGCCGGGCGGCACGCTCACCTC
>JAYQAE010000134.1:712-5233 GCA_038136655.1 Ilumatobacteraceae bacterium | reverse complement strand
CGCAACTTCATCACCACCAATGCCCGAGACGTGAGGAACCTGGACTTCTGATGAGCGACGACACGATCACCCCCGACGAGGAGCGCGATCCGGTGCAGCCGATCGCCCTCCAGGACGAGATGGAGAACTCGTTCCTCGATTACGCGATGTCGGTCATCATGTCGCGGGCGCTCCCCGATGTCCGAGACGGCCTCAAGCCGGTGCACCGCCGGATCATCTGGGATATGGAGCAGCAGGGCTTCCGTCCCGATCGTCCATTCGTCAAGTGCGCCCGCGTGTCGGGCGACACGATGGCCCGCTACCACCCGCACGGTGACGGGGCGATCTACGACGCTCTTGTGCGGATGGCCCAGCCGTTCTCACTCCGTCACCCGCTGATCGACTTCCACGGCAACTACGGCTCTCCTGACTTCGGGCCGGCCGCCAGCCGCTACACCGAATGTCGCCTCCATCCGCTCGCCATGCAGCTCCTCGCCGATATCGACGAGGACACCGTCGACATGATCCCGAACTACGACGGGACGACCGAGCAGCCCGAGGTACTCCCAGCACGCTTCCCCAACCTGCTCGTCAACGGTTCGCAGGGCATCGCGGTCGGGATGGCGACCAACATCCCTCCACACAACCTCGGCGAGGTGATCGACGCCACCGTTCACCTCATCGACAACCCGGAGGCGACCCCCGACGACCTCATGGAGTTCGTCAAGGGGCCCGATTTCCCGACCGGTGGCTCAATCCTCGGCCGCGCCGGCATCATCGACGCCTATCGCACCGGCCGCGGTTCGGTGAAGATGCGCGCCACCGCCCGCATCGACGAGGGCAAAAACGGCCGCTACGAGATCATCGTCACGAAGTTGCCCTACCAGACGAGTTGCTCAGCGATCGCTGGCCGCATCACCGAGTTGGTCGAGTCGGGTGACATCGACGGCATCGCCGACATCAACGACGGTTCCTCGGGCGGCGAGACCAACCTGGTGATCACCCTCAAGAAGGACGCGAACGCCAACGTCGTCCTCAACAACCTCTTCAAGCTGACCCAACTGCAGACGAGCTTCTCCATCAACATGGTCGCGCTCGTTGACAGCGTGCCCCGCACGGTCAACCTTCGCGACGCGATCGACGGCTACGTCCGTCACCAGATCGAGGTCATCACACGGCGCTCCAACTTCCGACTCGACAAGGCGCGTCGCCGTGAGCACATCCTCCAGGGCCGCGTGAAGGCGCTCGATGTCATCGATGAGATCATCGCTCTCATCCGCGGCAGCGAAGACGCGGCGGCGGCCAAGGCCGGCCTCATGGACAAGCCTTATGAATTCTCCGAGGCGCAGGCGGTCGACATTCTCGACATGCAACTTCGTCAGCTGACCAGGCTCAGCAGGATCGACATCGAGAAAGAACTCGAGGATCTGCGGGCGAGCATTGCCGAACTCGAATCGATCCTCGCTGACGACGCGAAGCTACGCGGCGTCATCAAGGAGGAGTTGGGCGAGGTCCGAGATTCGTTCGCGACCGATCGGGTGTGCGACATCACGTACGACGAGGGAGAGATCTCCATCGAGGATCTCGTCGACGACAAGGAACTCGTGGTGGTCATGTCCGAGGCCCAGTACGTCAAGGCGGTTCCGGCGTCTTCGTTCAAGACGCAGGGTCGCGGTGGTCGAGGGGTGTCAGGCGGGAAGTTGAAGCAGGACGACATCATTCGCCACGTCATCTTCACGACCGCTCACGCGCACCTGCTGTTTTTCTCTAACCGAGGTCGCGTGTACCGGCTGCGCGCGATGGATATTCCGGAGCGCGAGCGCACCGCTAAGGGCATGCCGATCGTCAACCTGTTGCCGCTGCAGGCCGATGAGTACATCCAGGCGATCATCGACACCCGTGACTTCGCTGGGGAGCGGTTCTTGTTCTTCGCCACCAAGAAGGGGACGGTCAAGAAGACCGCCTTCGACGCCTACAACTCGAGTCGTCGCGATGGACTCATCGCCATCAACCTGAACGATGACGACGAACTCGTCCGAGTCATCGAGACCGGTGGGACCGATGACATCTTCATGGTCGCGCATAGCGGAATGACCATCCGCTTCAACGAGGGCGACGTGCGGGCCATGGGCCGGTCGGCGGCCGGAGTGCGCGGCATGAAACTCAAGTCAGCGGAGGATCGTGTGGTGTCGGTGGATGTAGCCCGCGACGACACGGCCATCTTGATCATGACCGAGGCCGGTTACGGCAAGCGCACCCAGCTCGACAAGTTCAATGTCCAGGGTCGTGGCGGTCAAGGTGTCCGTGGAATCAAACTCACCGGCAAGAAGGGCCACGTTGTGGCTGCTTTCATGGTGGGACTCGAGGACGAGATCGTGGCGGTGGCCTCCGGTGGTGTGACGATTCGCATGGAGGTGCGGGAGATCTCCTCACAAGGTCGCGACGCGACCGGCGTGCGCATCATGAACCTCGACGATGGCCAAGTCGTGGCTTCCGTCGCTCCAATCCTCGCTGGCGACTGAGCCAAGGCTTCGCGCGGAGCACGGCGGTGCGGGGCTTGTCGCGGTCGCGAGTCTGCTTGCCGTCGCCGTTCTCGGTTCGTTCGGCCTGGTAGCGGTCACTGCGGGATCAGCGGACGCGACGAGAGCGCGGGTGGCTGCCGATCTCGCCGCACTCGCCACCTTGAATTGGGGTCCGTCGGTAGGCGCGGAGGTCGTTCTTGCCAACGGTGGTGAGGTGCTGACGATCGAACAGGATGTCCTGCGCGCCACGGTTGAGGTGCGGATCGGCCGGGCTCACGCTTCGGGGCGTGCGGTCGTGGCGGATTGAGGTCTGCCTATGCTCGGAGCGTGGAGCCGTCGGAGCATCAACCGGGTATGAGACCCGGCACGAGACGCCGTACCCCGGTCCGCGTTCCCGGCGAGGTCGAGACGGCGGAGGTGTCAGCGGTCGGTCCAGCGACCCAGGATTTCGAGCTGCCCGACATCGTTTCGGCCGGTCCGCCTACTGCGGCCACTCCGTTGGTTGCGCCGGCCAGTGAAGAGATCGAGACGCGCGATCTGCCCGCGACCGAGCCGATCGATGTCGCGGAGCCGCGGCGAGCGACGGTGCCTCGGATCTCTCGGGAGGTTGTCACGAGGCGGCCGTTACGTCGTCAGCGCGTTCGCAAAGTCACGCGGGTCGTGCGGCACATCGACCCGTGGAGTGCCTTCAAGGTGGGCATCGTCTTCTCTCTGGCGGCGTACATCGTCGGCCTAACAGCCGGGGTGCTCCTCTGGCGGGTCGCGGACTCGACCGGCACGCTCGGCAACATCGAGCGCTGGTTCACCCAGTTCGGATGGGAAACCTTCGAACTGAAGGGCGACGAGGTGTTCTCAGCCGCGAGGACGATCGGTCTCTTCCTCAGCATCGCCCTCACCGGGCTCATCGTGCTCCTCGCCACGCTCTTCAATCTCGTCAGCGATGTTGTTGGCGGGTTTCGGGTGAGCGTTCTCGAGGAGGAGTCCATCACGTGACGTCGACAACAAAGGTTTCCAGCGGGAGTTTCGTAGCGTGAGACTTAAAGCGTCGCAGTTAGGGCGAACGAATACGACCGCTCGGCTGCGTGACGTCAACCTATTGAGGAACCTCGGCTGGGGATCAAGTGTTGGCCGGGCCTGGGGGCTGCTCCGCGGCAATCGCCTGCTGTCACTCGGGCAGTCGGCGCTTTCTCTCATTGTGGGACTCAGTGAGGCGGCGATTCTCACGCTCTTTGCACGCATCGCACTAGCCGCCGTGAGCGGCGACTCCGTTCAAGTCGATGTGCCGGTCGTGGGGAACAGTTCGATCACTTTCACACTTCTCGTTCTCGGGGCATTGATATTGGCTCGACTCGCCGTTGGCTCATTGATCGCTCTGACGATCGGACATCTTCAGTTCCGTATGGTGACGACCATCCGATCAGAGATAGTCAACTCTTACTCGAGGACCTCGTGGCGCTCACAATCAGATCTGGACGAGGGTGGTCTCCAGCAACTTGTTGTGGTTTTGCCAAACAGTGCGAGCGGATCCCTATCGGGTTTGCTCAAAAATTTCGGCGATCTCCTGATCATGGTTACGATGCTCACCTACGCGGTATTTGCGGATCCAGTGCTCACCCTGGCGCTAATCGTCGCACTTCTCGCTTTCAGTTCCGCCTTCGTCCCGTTTCGCCGCTTCATTAAGTCTCGATCTGCTCGATTAATCAGCGGGCAGCGGCAGTTGTCTTCGGCGACAACTGAACTCTCGGACATGAAGTTTGAGGTGCAGGCATTCGGTATCGGTCGACGCATCAGCAGGCCAATTTGTGACTTGATCATTGACGAGGGCCGACTTGGACGCCGACTGTCAATTGTCAAGTCTATGGTCGTCCCGCTCTACACCACGATGACCTACTCAGCGGTTGCCGTGGGCCTCGTCATCATTCAAGGCACGACGTCCGACGGACTCAACGAGGTCGGCCCAATTCTTCTGGTCGTGCTCCGCTCGCTCGCCTACGGGCAGGCGATTCATCAGGCCGCGGTG
>JAYQAE010000134.1:0-702 GCA_038136655.1 Ilumatobacteraceae bacterium | reverse complement strand
CGTCCGGCAAGACCGGCTGGAGTCATTTGATGCTGATCGTCTTGACTGGGGAGAAACACCACTATTCGGCATGGACCGCAGAGAGTTGGACCGGGTCTCTTTTGCGTATTCAGAGGCGGACGGAATCGCTCTCCGGCACGCGTCTGTGGCAATTGATCGTGGCGAACGCGTTGGCATTGTGGGTCCATCGGGTGGTGGGAAGTCGACTCTTGTCCGACTACTTCTTGGGCTCGTGCCTGCTGATTCGGGAAGTGTTCTCGTGAATCAGTTACCTATTCATGACTATGACCGGGAGATGTGGAGCGAGCGAATCGGTGTGGTTCCCCAGTCGGCGACGGTTTTGCGCGGCACCGTCGCTGAGAACCTTCGGCTCTTCCGTGACGGGATCACCGACGATGATTTGTGGTGGGCCCTTGATGTGGCGGACTTCACCCGAGATGTTCGGGCCATGCCCGGTGAACTCCAAACAAAGATTGGCGCGGGGGACCGCACGCTCTCAGGAGGTCAGCAGCAACGCCTTGCGATCGCACGGGCCTTTGCGACTCGTCCAGATCTGATCGTGATGGATGAACCAACATCATCTATTGACGCGATGTCGGAGGCTGCGGTTTCTGATGCGATTGAGCGATTGCCCGATGACGTGACCGTCATCATTGTCAGTCACCGCATGCGAATACTTCGAGGTTGTGACCGTCTGATAGT
>JAYQAE010000133.1:0-5257 GCA_038136655.1 Ilumatobacteraceae bacterium | reverse complement strand
ATCTCGAGCGTCGACCCGGTGCTCGGGGAGGTCGACCGATGAGTCGTTTCAACGCGGAGAACCTCTCGCTCGCCCGAGAGATCATCGGCCGTTACCCGCGGCCGAAGTCGGCGCTGATCCCGCTCCTCCATCTAGCTCAGGAGCAGGAGGGCTGGATCTCCGAGGAGGCAATGCGGGAGATCGCCGAACTCGTCGGCGTGACGCCGGCCGAGGTGCGCGGCACCGGCACCTTCTACGAGATGTTCCACTTCGAGCCGATCGGGCGCTACCTCCTCAACATCTGCGGCACGATGTCGTGCGCGTTGATGGGAGCGGGCGACCTGCTCCACGCCGCCGAGGAGGAACTCGGTGTCCGCGCCGGCGGCACCACTCCCGACGGGCTCATCACCCTGCATCGAGCGGAGTGCCAGGCGGCCTGCACCGAGGCGCCATGTCTGCAGGTCAACTACCGCTACCGGTTCCGAGTCACCCCCGACGGGGTGCGCGAGCTGATCAGCGAACTTCGAGCGGGTTCGCTCGCCGATGAGATCCCGCCGCACGGCACCTTGGCGACCATCCGTCAGCACATCCCCGCTGATCGCGCCGTCGGTGCTGTGGATCCCGACGAAGACACCTCGCCTCCGAGTTGGGTGCCGGTGAGCGTTGAGGGGGCGAAATGACCGCCGAGACCTACCCCTGGGCACCTGGTTTCGTTCCCGGAGACCGGCCGAGGATCGTCACCTCTCGGTTCGGTCACGAGGACTCCCACACCCTCGAGCGCTATCTGGCGACCGGAGGGTACGAGGGGCTGCGCGCCGCGCTCTCCAAGTCGCCGAGCGAGGTGCACGATCAGGTGCGTGGCTCCACGCTCCTCGGCCGTGGCGGTGCGGGTTTCCCCGCCGGAGTCAAGTGGGGTCTCACCCCTGAAGGAGTCTTCCCGCGTTATCTCGTCGTGAACGGCGACGAGTCCGAGCCCGGCACCTACAAGGACCGCCTGCTCATGGAGCGCGACCCGCACCAGTTGATCGAGGGCTGCCTCATCGCCTGCTACGCGGCCGGCCTCTCGCGATGCTTCCTCTACATCCGCGGGGAGATGGCCCTCGCTCAGGAGCGCGTCGCCTCCGCGCTCAACGAGGCGTACGCCGCCGGATACATCGGCCGCGACATTCTCGGCTCGGGATTCGGTGTCGACATCGTCCTGCACTGGGGTGCCGGCGCCTACGTCGTCGGCGAGGAGACCGCCCTCATCGAGTCGCTCGAGGGCAACCGCGGCATGCCGCGCCTCAAGCCGCCGTTCTTCCCCGCGGCCATCGGGCTCTACGGCAAGCCGACGATCGTCAACAACGTCGAGACCCTCTCCAATTTGCCGTTCATCGCCGCCAACGGCGCGGAGGCCTACACCGCGATCGGCACCGAGACCTCCCCAGGTACCCGAATGGTCGCGGTCTCCGGTCACGTTCGTCGCCCCGGCGTCTACGAGATCGTCAACGGCACCACCACCTTCCGAGACCTCCTCTACGGCGAGGAGTTCTGCGGTGGCATCCGAGATGGCAACGACCTGAAGGCCTTCGTGCCGGGTGGCGGCTCCGCCCCGTGGTTCCTGCCCGACCAACTCGATCTCCCGTTCGAGGGTCGCCAGGTGGGCGCAGCCGGTTCGATGCTCGGGTCGGGCGCGATCATGGTGATGGACTCGACGACGGACATCCCTGCTGCCGCGCTCACGCTCACCCGCTTCTACGCGCACGAGTCCTGCGGGAAGTGCGTTCCCTGTCGCGAGGGAGGCACCTGGTTGATGCGAGTGCTCGAGCGGGTCGTCGCCGGAGAGGGAACCACCGACGATCTCGATCTCCTTCTCGAGGTCGGCCAGTCGATCTGCCCGGGTGACATGCCCCACGCCTCGAGTGAGGCGCTCGGTCTCGACGCCACGCCGTTCCCGTACAAGATGACGACGATCTGCTTCGTCGGACCGTCGGCCTATGTGCCGGTCCACTCAGCGCTGACGCTCTTCCGATCCGAGTTCGAATCGCGCGTCGCCCCGTCGCGCGCGCGCACGCGCATACCGGTCGTCGCCGTAGGGGGCGGACAGTGAGCACTACCGAGGAGACCGGCGCCGAGCCGGAGGAAGCGATCGTCGAGCCCGATCCAGACGCGGTCGCCATCACGATCAACGGTCGAAGCGTGACCGCCCGTCGCGGTGACCTCGTGATCGCGGCAGCTGAGCGCGCCGGCGACTACATCCCCCGCTTCTGCTACCACCCCCGCATGTCTTCCGTTGGCATGTGCCGGCAGTGCCTCGTCGAGATCGACACCGGTCGAGGCCCGATGCTCCAGCCGTCGTGCATGGTCACCGTCACCGAGGGGATGGTCGTCGACACCGAGTCCGAGACCAGCAAGCGCGCCCAGGAGGGGATCCTCGAACTCCTGCTCGCCAACCATCCTCTCGACTGCCCGGTGTGCGACAAGGGCGGTGAGTGCCCCCTTCAGGATCAGGCGTTCAGCCACGGTCCGGGCGAGAGCCGGTACGTCGAGGAGAAGCGTCACTACGAGAAGCCGATCCCCATCAGCGATCTCGTCTTCCTCGACCGCGAGCGCTGCATTCTCTGCGACCGGTGCACTCGGTTCGCCGACGAGGTGGCCGGAGACGCGCTCATCCACTTCATCGATCGCGGCAATGCCACGCAGGTCAACACCTTCCCCGATGAGCCGTTCTCCTCGTACTTCTCGGGGAACACCGTGCAGATCTGCCCGGTCGGCGCGCTGACCGCCAAGCCCTACCGCTTCAAGGCGCGTCCCTGGGACCTCGAGCAGGTCGACAGCACCTGCACGTCCTGCTCGGTCGGATGCCGGATCTCGGTGCACTCGAGCCGCGACAGGATCCTGCGCTTCCAAGGTGTCGACGACGAGGCGGTCAACTGGGGATGGCTCTGCGATCGCGGTCGCTTCAACTTCGAGTCGGTGCACTCCGACCGGCGACTCGCCGACCCTCTCATCCGCACGGCCGAGGGACTGGCGACCACTGATTGGTCGTCGGCGCTCTCCCTGACCGCGCAGCTCGTGCGCTCCGCGCTCGCCGACGGTGGTCCTGAGTCGATCGCGATCCTCGGTGGAGCCCGCGGCACCAACGAGGACGCGCTCGCCTGGTCGATGCTCGCCGACGCCCTCGGGATCGAGCGCCGCGACGCGCGCCTCGGTGACGGCGTCGGTCTCGACCTGCTTGATCTTCCGCGGGCCACGATCGCCGAGGCGGCGGCGGCCTCGACGATCGTGCTTCTCGCTCCGGATCTGAAGGAGGAGCTGCCCGTCCTTCACCTGCGCCTGCGTGATGCTGTGCTTCGTTCGGGGGCGAAAATCATCGAGTTCACCCAGACCGGCTCGGGTCTCACCCGTCACGCGTGGCGAAGCATCCGCCACCTCCCGGGTGCCGGAGCGCAGACGGTTGCCGAGGCGCTCGCTGAGGAGGCGGTCGTCGCCCAACTCGCCTCGGGGCCGGTGGTCGTCGTGGCCGGACGGGCCAACCTCGCCGAGAGCGCAGCGGCGCTGTCGGAGCGCGTCGCCGCGGTGCTGAGCGCAGCTCCCGAGGCCCGTGTGCTGCCGGTCATGCGCCGTGGCAACACCGCCGGTGCCCTCGTCGCCGGGCTCAGTGGATCGGCCGGGGCCGCGCAGATCCTCCGCGACGCCGCCGATGGTCGTATCGATCTGCTCGTGCTCCTCGGATCCGATCCGTTGGCGGACTTCCCCGACTCCAGGCTCGCTCGGACGGCGCTGGCCCGCGTCGGTCGCATCGTGTCTCTCGACGGGCACCTCTCCGCCTCGAGCGAGCAGGCCGACATCGTCCTCCCGGTCGCGGTCATGGGGGAGAAGTCGGGCACGACGACGAACCTCGAGGGACGGGTCACCCCGGTCGCTCAGAAGGTCACCGTCCACGGCACCGCGAGACCTGATTGGATGATCGCGCTCGATCTGGCCGACCGACTCGACGTCGAACTCGAGGTTTCCGACCTCGGCGACCTCACCTCGATGATCGAGTTGTCGGACGACGGTCGGTGGACGCGGCCGTTCGGCGCTGTGGCGCCGACCTTCGAGTCGGTGGTCGGCACGAACTACGACTTCCGGTTGGTGCTCTCTCGGCGGCTCTACGACGCCGCGGTCTCCACGGCCGCTTCGCCCTCACTCGCCTCGCTCCCCGGTGGGCGCGGCTTGTCGGTGCATCCCTCCGATCTCGAGCGCATAGGTGTCTCCTCGGGCGATGACGTGAAGGTGATCGGCTCCCGCGGGTCGGTCGTGCTCCCGGTGTGCGTGGATGATCGAGTCAACCGAGGCACCGTCTGGGCGCCGTTCAACCAGCCGGCGGGTGAGCGATCCGAGGGCGACGTTCGTGACGTGGTCGACGTCGATGCCCCGGTCACCGATGTCAGAATAGAGCGGCTCTCATGACCGCGATGCTCCTGGTCCCCGCCGTCGATCCCGTGCTCGACACCGAGTCGTGGTGGTGGGAGCCGCTCGCGATCGTCGGCCTGAAGGTCCTCGTGGTGTTCGTGATCGGGCTCGTCGGCACCATGTTCATGGTCTGGTTCGAGCGCAAGATCGTTGCGGGCATGCAGAACCGGATCGGTCCCGACAAGGCGGGTCCGTTCGGACTGCTGCAGACCCTCGCCGATGGAATCAAGTTGTTCTTCAAGGAGGACTTGATCCCTGAGCGCTCCGACCGGTTCGTGTTCAAGCTCGCCCCGTTCCTCGCCTTTGTCCCCGCCTTCTTGATCTGGTCGGTGATCCCGCTCGGTGGAGACTTCTCCGATGGCCGTGATGGAACCGTCGAGTGGTTCGGTCAGATCACTCGCGTGCAGTTGGCGGATCCCCCGGTCGGTGTGCTCCTCGTGCTCGCCCTCTCGTCGATCGCTGTCTACGGCGTGATGCTCGCCGGCTGGTCGAGCGGTTCGAAATACCCGCTCCTCGGCTCGGTGCGCGCCTCCGCTCAGATGATCTCCTACGAGGCCGCGCTCGGGCTCAGTCTCGCGACGGTGTTGATGGCGGCTGGCACGCTCTCCACCTCCGGGATCGTCGTGGCGCAGGATCGCCTGACCGACTGGCATCTGCTCTCCACCGGCGTGGTGCCCTTCGTCGTGTTCCTCATCGCGATGACCGCCGAGCTGAACCGTCCGCCGTTCGACTTGGTGGAGGCCGAGCAGGAGATCGTCGGCGGCTTCCACACCGAGTACTCCTCGATCCGTTTCGCCCTGTTCTTCCTCGCTGAGTTCATGAACGTGATCTCGATGAGCGC
>JAYQAE010000132.1:0-5295 GCA_038136655.1 Ilumatobacteraceae bacterium | reverse complement strand
ACTCGGAGTGCGTGGTGATGAGCCTCGACCTCCTCGGCGACGGTTTCGACCTGCATTGCGGTGGGCAGGATTTGCGATTCCCGCATCACGAGAACGAGCGCGCTCAAGCGGTCGCCCTCGGGCGCGAGTTCGCCCGTCATTGGATGCACAACGGGTTCGTGGTCGACGCTGAGGGCGAGAAGATGTCGAAGTCGCTCGGCAACGTGTCGAACCTGCTCGACCTCATCGAGACCTTCGATCCGCGCGCCTACCGGATGGTGCTGCTCCAGTCGCATTATCGGTCGCCGGTGAGCATCTCGGCCGATGGGCTCGAGGGGGCGGGTCGCGCGCTCGGCGGTCTCGATGCCTTCGGCCGCCGAATGGAGGGTCTCGAGTCGGTGGATCCGGACGCCGAGGTGATCGATCGGTTCCGGGCGGCGATGGATGACGACCTCGACACTCCGACCGCGATGGCGCTCGTCTTCGACACCGTGCGGCGGGCGAACATCGCCCTCGACGCCGGGGAGTCGTCCTCAGCGGCTCCGCTGGCGGCGGCGGTGTCGGCGATGCTCGGCGCCGTCGGCCTTCGGTTGTCGGCGGCGGTCGAGGTGCCCGAGGACGTGCTCGCTTCAGCGGCCCAGCTCGACGCGGCGCGGGCGGCTCGGGACTTCGCGACGGCGGATGCCATCCGGGCCGAACTTCAGGAGGCGGGTTGGACCGTCGAGACGACGCGTGACGGCACCACGGTCAGGCGCTGATCGGTGACGGCACCGACGGGTGCGCTGACCCGGATGGGTCAACAACCGGGGCTCGACGGTCTCCGGGGACTGTCGGTGCTCGCCGTGATCGCCTATCACGCGGGGTTCTCGACATTCCATGGTGGCTTCCTCGGCGTCGAGGTCTTCTTCGTGGTGTCGGGGTACCTCATCACGACGCTGCTGTTGGAGGAGCACGAGCGGTCGGCGACCGTCTCCCTCCGCTCGTTCTGGGTTCGGCGCGCCCGGCGGTTGTTGCCCGCGCTCGCTGTGGTGCTCATCGCGACCACCGTGTGGGCCCTGATCTGGGGGTCACCGGAGCAGGCATCGCAGATGCGGCGGGACCTCCCGTGGGCCGTCGGCTACCTCGCGAACTGGGGGCAGATCCTCGGTGATGTGCCCTACTTCTCTGCGGCGGACCCACCGCTGCTTCGGCACCTGTGGAGCCTGGCGGTGGAGGAGCAGTGGTATGTGGTGTGGCCACTGGTGTTCATCTGGTTACTGCGACGGACCAGGTCGGATCGGCGTCGCGCGCGGTTGGTGGTCGTCGTCGCCGTCGTCTCGTATCTCCTGTCCTGGTGGGTGGTGAGGGGTGGTTCGGTGCCGATGGGGTGGCCGGTGTCGGGAGCGGACCGCATCAACTTCGCCTATCTCTCGACGCCGACCAGAGCGAGCGGTCTGCTGCTCGGGGCTGCGGCGGCGTTTGTGTGGCGTCCTTGGCGACGCCCGGGTCTCGAGCGTCTGCCCTCTCGTCCGCTCGATCTCGCCCTCGGCATCTCGCTCGGGGTGCTCGTCTCGGTGTTCATCGGAGCTGACCTGACGGCGGGATACATGTACCCGTGGGTGCTGGCGGTGACGGCGATCGCGAGTCTGGTGGCGATCGGCGTCGTGGTTCATCCGGCTGCTTCGGGAGCGCGAGCCGTGCTTGGGAACCGATGGATCGTGGCGGTCGGACGGCGTTCGTATGGGCTTTACCTCTGGCATTGGCCCGTGTTCGTCGTTGTGGGCGCGACGGAGGGTGGACTTGGGTCGTTTCTCGTCGCCTCCGCGGTCACGGTGGTTCTCTCCGAGGTCGCGTATCGCACCGTGGAGGTGCCGATGCGATCGGGTGCGCTCGGGCGGTGGTGGACGCGCCGCGCTCCGGGGCGTCGGGCGGTGGTCGTCGCGGTGGTGGCTTCGGCGCTCTCCTTGTCGGTCGCCGTCGCGGCGGTCGATGAGTTTGACCCGTCGATCGGTGGGAAGGAGCAGGAGTTCGTGCTCACGCCGGCTGACGAGCCGTCGGACGATTCGGCACTCGCGGAGTCGGTGGTGCCCACAACGTTGGGCGGCGTGGTCGGGACCTCGACGATTGCGCCGAGTGAGGAGGTGCCGAGCGCGTCGACCTCGGTCGCCCCAATCGTCGCCTCGACGACGACCCTTCCCCTTGACGTCCCTGCGGAGCCGGTGCGTCTCGTCGTGCTCGGCGACTCTCAGGCTGGATCGCTCGCGGTGAATCTCCCCTCGGGGATCGAGGAGTTCTTCGACGTCGTCGACGGATCATCGGACGGCTGCTCGATCCACGAATCCGGGATCGTCCGGTCGAGCCTTCCCTTCGCCCTCGACATGGCTATGTGCGAGGGGGTGCTCGACCGGTGGGAGCGTCGCGCGGCCGCGGGAGGTGTGGCACTCGTCGTGCTCGGTGCCTGGGACGTGCTCGACCTCGAAGTCGACGGTGTCGCTCGTCCCTTCGCCTCCCTCGAGTGGAACTCGATTTTCGTGGATCGTCTCGATTCGGCCGTGTCGAGGGTGGTCGATGCCGGATCGACCGCCGCCCTCCTCGAAGTGGCCTGCATGCGTCCGGTGGATGTGGAGGGGGCCGGAGTACCGGCCCTGCCCGAGCGTGGCGATGACGATCGGGTCGCCCATCTGAACTCGATCCTCGCCGGCTACGCCGAGGCGACCGACGGGGTGGTGTTCGTGGAGGGCCCCGACGCTTGGTGTGGTGACGAGGCGATCGCCACCGACCTCGCTTATCGGTGGGATGGGGTGCACGTCTATCGACCCGGCGCGAAGTTGATCATCGAGACGGTGGCCCCGGCGCTGCTCGCGTTGGCCGCCGTGGAGTGATCCGGGGCCCGGTTCCTCGGGTAGCGCACGGACTTACCCATCGGTAACTTGTCGGCATGAGCGATTTCTCCCTGGCCCTCAACGACGAGCAGCAGCAAATCCGCGATTGGACCCACGGCTTCGCCGAGGACGTCATGCGACCCGCCGCTCACGAGTGGGATGAGCGAGAGGAGTTTCCCTACCCCATCGTTGAGGAGGCGGCGAAGATCGGCCTCTACGGCTGGGAGTTCCTGATGAACGCGATGCAGGACCGGTCGGGGCTCACCCTTCCGGTCGCGGTCGAGGAGATCTTCTGGGGTGACGCCGGTCTCGGCATGGCGATCATGGGGTCCGGACTCGCCGCTGCCGGGATCGCTGGCATCGGCACCCCCGAACAGGTCATGGAGTGGGTCCCCCAGTGCTACGGCGACGCGAACAAGGTGATGCTCGGCGCGTTCTGCGTCAGCGAACCCGACGCCGGCAGCGATGTGTCGAATCTGCGCACGCGAGCGGTCTACGACGAGGCCAACGACGAATGGGTGCTCAACGGCACGAAGGCGTGGATCACCAACGGCGGGATCGCCGATGTGCACGTCGTGGTGGCGGCGGTTGATCCTGAGCTTCGCGGTCGCGGGCAGGCCTCGTTCGTGATCCCACCGGGTACGAAGGGCCTCTCCCAGGGTCAGAAGTACATGAAGCACGGGATTCGTGCCTCGCATACTGCCGAGGTCGTCCTCGACGACGTTCGTGTTCCGGGGTCGTGCCTCCTCGGTGGCAAGGAGCGCCTCGACGCGAAGTTGGCGCGGGCCCGCGAGCAGGGCTCAACCGGTCAGAAGCAGCCGGCGATGTCGACCTTCGAGGCGACGCGACCGACGGTCGGCGCGCAAGCGCTCGGTATCGCCCGGGCCGCCTATGAGTACTCGCTGGAGTACGCGAAGGAGCGCCACGCTTTCGGCAAGCCGATCATCATGAATCAGGCGATCGCGTTCAAGTTGGCGAACATGATCACCGAGATCGACGCGAGCCGCCTCCTGATCTGGCGCGCGGCCTGGCTGGCGCGCAACGGCGGCTTCACGAACGCCGAGGGCTCGATGTCGAAGTGGAAGGCCTCGGAGGTAGCGGTGCGCGTCACCGAGGAGGCGATCCAGATCCTCGGTGGCTACGGCTACACACGTGAATACCCGGTGGAGCGTTGGCATCGCGACGCGAAGATCCACACGATCTTCGAGGGCACAAGCGAGATTCAGCAGTTGGTGATTTCGCGCGCCATCTCGGGTCTCCGTATCGAGTGAGGCCAGTCGGCTGCGCCTCAGGGGCAGCCGAGCCCGTGCAGGGTGGCGCATTCCCGGCAGAGCCACGCGGTTCCCTCAGGGGTGCTCCACGCCGTGGCGAGGTGGCTTCCACACGACACGCACTGCCGACCTCGACCAGAGGTCGGCACGCCAACGGAGGGTCGTGTCGTTTCGGTGTCGCCCATGTCGTCGACCGTAGTCGCGACGGTGCGAGGATGCGCCGGTGCCCGGTCGTTTGAGTCTCCCGGGCGGCCCCCCCCGCCACGGTCGCGGGGTGGTGACCACCTCGTCGACGTTCTCGGTGCGCTCACCATCTGCGTCTACGGCTCCTGGTTCTATGGCTTCGGCGTCTTGATCGACGACATCGGCGCGGAACTCTCGATGGGCGCGACCGCGCTTGGGGCGTCGTTCGGCGCGGCCCAGGCACTCGTCGGGCTGCTCGCTCTCGCGACCGGGCGTCTGCTCGATCGTCGTGGCCCGAGCATCGTCCTCGGCGTGATCGGGCCGCTCGGGGCGGTGGCTCTTGGGGTCTCCGGTCGCGTGAGCGATCCGTTGCTGTTCGCGATCCTCTTCGCCCTCGGCGGAGGCTTGACCGGCGCAGCGGGCTTTTACACCCTCACCCAGTCGATCATCGTCCGCGCCGACCGAGCTCGGTCGCTCGAGCGGATCATCCGTCTCACGATTTGGGGTGCCCTCGCCTCGCCGATCGCGATCCCGGCCACCGAGGTGCTTCGATCGACGCTTGGGTGGCGGCTCGCGATCGAGATCCCAGCGGGGGTCGCCTTCATCGCGTTTCTTGCTTCCTCACGCGTGGTTCGGGTGCCCCACGGGTCGCCGACCAAGGAGCGCGCTCGGTGGGCCGAGGTGATCACCGGAGCGGTTCGCGATCCGGTCATCCGGTGGTACGGGCTCGCGGCGGTGAGCGCCGCTGCTGCCGTCTCCGTGCTCCTCGTCTTCCAAGTGTCGATTATGCGTTGGGCAGGATTGTCTGCTGGGTCCGCTGCCGGGTTCGCCGGCGCTCGGGGCCTTCTGCAGCTCGCGGGGCGTCTGCCGTTGCGTCGGGCGCTCGGCCGGACTGGTTCATGGCGCTTGCTCGCGATGGCGCGGCTCTGCGTGGCGGCGTCTTGCTTGATCGTTCTTGCGGCGGGGTCGCCGTGGGTCGCCGCGGTGTACACCGTGCTGGC
>JAYQAE010000131.1:0-5310 GCA_038136655.1 Ilumatobacteraceae bacterium | reverse complement strand
GCTGCCGAGGTTGCCCTCGAGGCCGATCGCCTCGGCGTGCCGTTGCTGGTGGGAGTAACCGAGGATGTGGCGACGGCCCGGTCGCTCGCTCTCGTCGACAACGACGGTCGAGGGTTCGTGAACGCGCACTACGTGGTCACCGCATCGGGGGCGGCCGACGGCGCCTACGTCAAGGTGCGCCGCGTCCCCTATGGCGAGTATGTGCCGCTGCGCGCGCTCCTCGAATCGCTCGGCGCGCCGGTCGGTCAGATCCCCCGAGACGCGGTCGCCGGAGCCGGACCCGCCATTCTCGATCTGCCCGATGGTCGGCGACTGGGCGTAGCGATCTCCTGGGAGATCTTCTTCGGTGACCGGGTGCGAGATGGTGTGCTCGAGGGAGGCTCGCTCATCATCAACCCGACGAACGGGGCGAGTTACACCTGGACCGTCCTCCAGACCCAACAGATCGCCTCCAGCCGTCTCCGCGCCGTCGAAGCGGGCCGCTGGGTCGTGCAGGCGGCGCCGACGGGATTCTCCGCGGTCATCGATCCCGAAGGACAGGTGCTCGAACGATCCGATGTGTCCGAGCGTCGGGTGATCGTGGCTGAGGTCCGTCAGCGGGATGGGCTCACCTGGTACTCACGCCTCGGCGACGGGCCAGTGGTGGCGCTGTTAATGATCGGGTTGGCCGTGACGTGGATGACGAGCCGCCCATCCGAGCCCGTCAGACCTCGAGCATGAGGGTGCACGGACCGTCGTTGACGATCCCGACCTCCATATCGGTGCGGAACCTCCCGGTGGCGACCTCGACATCACGCGCCCGCAAGCCGGCCACCACCGCCTCAACGAGCGGCTCGGCGTGCTCGGGTCGCGCGGCCGCCGACCAACCGGGGCGGCGTCCTCGGGTCGTGTCGCCGTAGAGGGTGAACTGCGACACGACGAGCGCCGCGCCCCCAGCATCGGCCAGCGAGAGGTTCATCGCCCCGTCAGGGTCGGGAAAGATACGGAGGTCGACGATCTTCTCGGCGAGGCGCGCCGCCTCGGCCTCGGTGTCGTCGTGGGTCACGCCGACGAGGACGCACAACCCGGCGCCGATCTGCCCGACGCGCTCTCGGGACTCGCCCTCGACCACGTCGACGTGGGCCGCGCGGACCCGTTGCACTAGTGCTCGCATCATCGAAGCCTCGCAGGTCTCCCGGCGGCTCGAAGAGCCCCTTTCCTGAAGGTCGTTAGAATTCGCTGACTCCGGCGACTTGTTCGGACAAAACTGCGAGACATCGGTCGCATCGACCTCTTAGCACCAGAGGCCGATGACGATGTATGGACACCACGATGACGAACGACGACTCTCGAGCGGCCTCAGCCGGCGCGGCGGATGCGACCACGGTCGCCGCCTACCTGGCCGGAGATCGCTCGGCGCTCGCCGTTATCTGGGATCGCTACGGCGACACGCTCTACGACACAGCCGCGGCGATGACCGGCAACCGGGAGGACGCCGCCGACATGGTCCAGGACGTGTTCGTCCTCGCGGCGGAGAAACTCGGCCAGCTGCGCGATCCAACGCGCCTCAAGCCGTGGCTTTTCGCCATCCTTCGCAACGAGGTCTACCGACGATCCCGGCGTCGCTCGAAATCGGTCGTGACCGACTTCTCCGAGGCGGGTGGTGAGGTCATGCTCCCCCCGACCCCCTCAGAGACCGATTCGGTCGAGGACGCCGCCGAGTTCGAGGACCTCGCCGAGCTGCTCCGCGGCGCTGCGCGCGGTCTCGACTCGCGAGACCAGCTCGTGCTCGAGCTCACCATGCGCCAGGACCTGTCCGGCAATGACCTCGCGGACGCGCTCGGCGTGACGCCCCAGCAGAGTTACGGCCTCGTCCATCGCATGCGCGAGCGCACCGAGCGCAGTCTCGGTGCCTACTGCGTGGCGCGCCGCGGCCGTAAGGAGTGCGAGGAGCTCGCGTCGATCCTGTCCGACTGGGACGGCGAATTCTCGGTGCTGGTCCGCAAACGGGTCGCTCGCCACGTCGATGCGTGCTCAACCTGTGAGCGCACCCGTCGGCGTTTCGCCCCGTTGGCGCTCATCGGTGCCGCTCCGGCGTTCGCGGCGCCTCCCGGACTTCGCGACCGCGTGCTCGACGCCCTCGGCGCCTCGGGCGCCGGGCCGACCTCCGGAGACACGTCGACGCAGCTCGACTCAGCCCAGCCGACGCACCTGGCCTCATCACAGCGCGGTGGCTCCGCCCGCTCGCGCTTCGACTCGGCTGGCTTCCCGAAGGGCCTCTCCGTTGTGCAGCGCCTCGGGGCCACCACCGTGGCTGGGGTCGCGGCGTCCGCGTTGATCGTCGTGGGCGGTGTGACGGTCATCGGCATCGATGACGGTCCACCGGAGCTCCCGCCGTTGATCGCAGCGGAGGCTCCCGACGACTCCGTGCCAAGTGTCGTGTTGACCTCTGACACGACGACCACCGAGGCTCCTCAGGCGGTGGCGAGCGAGCAGGTGTCGGTCACCACGACCGAGCCGTTGGTCATCGAGTCGACGACGAGCACCACGACGGCGCCTTCGACGACGGTTCCGGTGACGACCGTGCCAGTGACCGCCCCACCGGCCACCGCGGCGCCGACGACCACTGCAGCACCCACCACCACCGCGCCACCGACTACGACCACAACCACGGTCGCGCCGACGACCACAACGACAACGACTACGTCCACCACCACGACAACCACCACGACGACTTCGACGACGACTACGACTACGACCATCACGACGACGACGACCACGACAGAACCCAACGCGGCCCCCGCCGGAACGCTCTCAATCTCGTGCAGCCCGCAGATGACCACCTCGTATACGAACATCTCGGTGAGCATGAAGCTCGTCGACGCCGACGGGGACAATGTCGTCGTCGACGGCCTTTGGTTCCGGCGCGCCTCTCTCAGCGATCCGACGATCATCACGGGCGATCTCACGCCGCAGTCGGGAGGCACCGTCTCCGGTGGAACGGTCACCGTCGCGGGAGGCGCGGGCACCGCTGTCTTCTCCGGAGTGATCACCGTGGCGGACACCTCCACCGTGACCGTCTCCGTGACGCTCGACGATGGAACAGTCACCAAGAACATCGCCGACACCAGCCCGTGTGACGGCTCATCCGTGTCGGGCTGACGCCGCCAGGGCCACTAGGGTTTGCTGGCCGACCTCCCCTCCACGTCAACACCAAGGAGGGACCGTGTCGATCACGGATCGCCAACGACTCAAACTTCTCCGCACACTCGAAACCGTCATCGGGCCCGAAGATGCGAGCACTCTGATGGACCACCTGCCACCTGTCACCTGGGCCAATGTGGCGACTATTGACCACGTTTCGGTGGTCGGCGACCAGACGACGAAGGCGCTGCGCGGCGAGATGCAGGTGCTGTCCACCCAACTCCGTAGCGAGATGCACACGATGTCCACCCAACTCCGTAGCGAGATGCACACGATGTCGACCGAACTCCGAGGCGAGTTGAACGAACTCCGCGTTGAGCTCCAAAGCGAGATCGCCGGACAAGTAGCGCGACTCGAGGTAACGGTCGAGCGGGGCTTCCGCCGCCAAATCCTCGCCCTCGGCACCTTGGGCACGGCCTGGTTCGCGATCGCGACGACGATCCTGCAACTCACACGCTGACGTCACCTCACTCGTCGGGCAGGGAGCCCGCGGTTACCCACCGGTAGGCTCCCACGGATGTCCGCAGGGCTCGACGCCAACGCGCCCCTGCGTATCGCCTACCTCACCTACCGAGGCAAGCCCCACGTCGGTGGACAGGGCATCTACACCCGTCACCTCACCAAGGCGCTCTGCGATCTCGGGCACTCCGTCGAGGTCTTCGGCGGTCAGCCCTATCCGGTGCTCGACGAGCGTGTCCCGCTTACCGAGCTCCGCAGCCTCGACCTCTTCAACGACCATTATCCCGGCCGCTTCCCCGCCTTCTGGGAGTTCAAGTCGCGCTACGACTTCCTTGAGACCGCGGTGTTCTCCACGGGAGTCTTCCCCGAGCCACTCGCGTTCAGCGCCCGCGCCAACCACCACTTGTCGAAGCGACTGCGAGAGTTCGACCTCGTCCACGACAACCAATGCCTCGGTTGGGGTATCGAGCGACTCGAGCGCAAGATCCCGACGATCGTCACTCTCCACCATCCGATCACCCGTGACCGCATGCTCGAGATGGCCGCCGCGCCGAACGCCTACCGACGCTGGTCGATCGGGCGCTGGTACTCCTTCGTGCGCATGCAGGGCAAGGTGGCCTCGCGCATGCCGCGGGTCGTCGTGGTGAGCGAGAACTCCATTCAAGACATCCACACCGATATGGGTGTCGATCTCGACCGGATGCGACTGGTCCCCGTGGGTGTCGACCCTGACCTCTTCCGGCCCATCGACGGGGTCACGCGCCGACCGGGCCACCTCATCACCACCGCGTCGGCCGATGTGGCGCTGAAGGGCCTCGCCTACCTGCTCGAAGCCATGGCAAAACTCCGAGCCGACGGTCGTGTGGTCACCCTCACCATCATCGGACGGCCGAAGCCGGGCAAGAGCATGGATCTCATCGAGCGCTACGGCCTTCGCGAGTCGATCGAGTTCGTCTCCGGGGTCACCGACGAGCGCATCGTCGAGCTCTACGCCGAATCCGAATTGGCGGTCGTGCCGAGTCTCTACGAGGGCTTCAGCCTGCCAGCCATCGAGGCGATGTGCTCGGGCACGCCGCTCGTCGCCACCGACGGCGGAGCGCTCCCCGAGGTGACCGGCGCCGACGGCGAGACCGTCTTCCGCTGCACCGCGGGCGACGCCGGATCCCTGGCCGCGACCATCGCCTCGGCGCTCGACGCCCCCGAGAAGCGCCAAGCGGTCGGCGCGGCGGGTCGTCAGCGTGTCCTCGAGCGCTGGACCTGGCGTCGCTGCGCGGAACTCACGGTCGACCAGTACCGCGAGGTGCTCGCCATGCCGCAGAACATCGAGAAGTTGCGCCGGAACGGGCGCATCTGAATGCTCACCGTCCAATTCGACCGACTCGGCTTGAGCGCCGGTGAGCGCGTACTCGACGTGGGTGCCGGATTCGGCCGTCACGTCTACGAGTGCGCCCGTCGAGGGGCGCGCGCCGTCGCCCTCGACTACGCCGAGGCCGAGGTCGTCGAGACCCGGGCCACGATCGGAGCCATGCACGCGGCCGGCGAGATCACCGAGAACGCGTTCATCGGGGTGATGCGAGGCGACGCGACCCGGCTTCCCTTCCCCGACGACTCCTTCGATGTCGTGATCACCTCCGAGGTGCTCGAGCACATCACCGACGACACCGCCGC
>JAYQAE010000130.1:0-5461 GCA_038136655.1 Ilumatobacteraceae bacterium | reverse complement strand
CCGAGGTTGCCCTCCTGGATGAGGTCGAGGAGGTCCATGCCCTGGGGGAGCGGGTAGCGGCGGGCGATCGACACGACGAGGCGCAGGTTGGAGCGGATGAAGCGGTCCTTGGCCTGCTCAGCCTGCTTGACCTTTCGCTTCAACGCGACCGAGCGCTTGCCGTTGTCGAGCTCTGCCTGGGCCTCGCGACCCTCCTCGATCTGACGGGAGAGCTCGCGCTCGTCCTCAGCGGTGAGGAGCGGCACCTTGCCGATGTCGTTCAAGTAGAGGCCGATGGAGTCATTCATGGTGGTATCCGGTTCTGTCTGGGGGCGAGGCGCCGATGTCGAGTGGCCGTGGCCGGCCGTTGGTGTTCATCGGCGATTCGGGGGGTTTTCTTAAAAATTTCTTCCGATTCCCCGTAACGCTGGGGGCCGGAGGCTTGTTCCCGCCTCCGGGTCGGACTCCCGCGGAGCCACCTTCAGCGGATTGGGGGGTTGTGGTTCTAACGCTGCGCCCGTTGATCGGTGGTGTACCTCTCATCGGGCCGGCTTTCGACTGTAACACATCTGTCAAGTGCGGCCGAGGCGGAGCCGCTGGGACGAGGGGGAACGCCCCTAGAGTGATTGGTTGTGTCGGAAACGGGCCCCCAGCACCCCCGAATCGGGGTCTTCGGCGGCACCTTCGACCCTCCCCACCGCGGTCCTGGGGTGGCGGCGGTCGGTGGTGGTGGTCGTCTCCGGGTGGGTTTGGTGGTGGTGGTGGTGGCCAACATCCCGTGGCAAAAGGCCGGTTCGCGAAAGATCAGTCCGGCTGAGGACCGCCTCGCCATGGTCCGCGCCGCCGTCGCGGATGTGCCGGGCCTCGTGGCCGGTGACCACGAGATCGTCGCCGGCGGGCCGTCGTATACGGCGGACACGCTTGCCGTGCTGGCCGCGGAGCATGACGGAGCAGAGTTCTTCACCATCGTCGGGGCCGACGCAGCCGCCGGGCTCTCCACCTGGGAGCGCTATGAGGAGGTCGTCGAGCGATCGACGGTTGTCGTTGTCGACCGTCCTGGTTCCTACGCTGAACCGGCCGCCTTGCCCGGTGGCGCGGAGTGGACGCGGATCGAGGTGCCGCACCTCGAGGTATCGAGCACCGACCTCCGCTCGCGGATCGCTGAGGGTCGACCACTCGACTACCTGATCCCCGCTGGGACGCTCGCGGTGATCGCCGACCGCGGCCTGTATCGGGAGGCGGCGCGTTGACGGCGCTCCCGTCGCGACGTCGTCGCGACACCTGGCTGGCTGCCGGACTGATCGTCGGCTTGTTGACCATCGCTGGTGTGTTGACCTTGGTCGGCGCGCGGACGCTCGCCGATTCGACCCTTGGCCGCGAGGTGGTGGTGTTCGACGACTCGGCGACGCTCCGTCTCCCGCATACGGCGACCGCGTTTCTCGGTGTTGTCGGCGACGAGGGGCATCTGACGACGGCCGCGGTGCTGGTGCTCGCCCCCGATGGCACCGGCGGGTCGATCGTGTCGTTCGCCTCGGTGGCTGACAGCGCCGGCAATCAAGCCCTCGACGTCTACCCGCTCGATGACGCTTGGATCGAGGGAGGTCAGGACCTTTTGCGCCTTGATGTGGAGGCGTTGACCGGGGTCGGTTTCGACCTCTTTGAGGTGGTGTCCGCCGATCGACTCGTCGAGGTGATGGCACCGCTCGGCGAGTTGGGCGAGTTGTTCATCGATCTGGATGACCCGGTGTTCGACCCCTCGACCGATGCGGCGTGGCCGTCGGGAGCGCAGGGATTCTCGGTGGAGCGCGTGGTTCGCCTTCTGGCGGCGCGGAATCCGGGCGCGGTCACCGACACCGATCTCATCGAGGTGCGCACCAAGGTGTGGGATTCGATCGCCGAGGGGGTGGGCGGAGGACTTGAGACGCTTGATGGCCGGTTCACACCGGGTGAGTTGTCGGCGTCGACGACGCCGGCCGACCTCGGGGGATTCGTTGAGCGGTTGTTCTCCGATCGGGTGACCCACCGAGCGATCGCTCATGCCGCGGTCGACGCTGAGCGGAACCCGCGTGAAGTGGAGGTCGTGTTCCACGATCCGTCTGAGGTGGTCATGGTGTTCGCGCAGATCGCACCGGCCCGTGTGGGTGCGCCGCTGTCGGGAGCCACTTTCCGACTGGAGTCCGTGTTCGCCACCGATGACCTCGTTGGGGTGGTGGTCGACGGTGTCCCGGTGTCGGGTGCTGATATCGCCCTGCTTGCGGTGGACCGGATCCGGGCGGCAAGCGGCAATGTGCTCTCGGTGTCGGCGACCGCATCGGGTCTCGCACCTCAGGTCACCCGGGTGCTCGTGGCGAATGATGATCAGATCGAGGTGGCCGCGCAGTCGTTTGCGCTCCTGTTCGGACCCGTCGAGGTGTCCCTCGCTGAGGAGCGGATCGATGGTGTCGACGTGCAGGTGATGCTTGGCCTCTCCTTCTTGGAGGATCTCGATGCCGACGTGGCGGCCCGCCTCGTTGGGTCGGTGTTCGAGGTGGCTGGCGAGGAGAGCGGGGCAGTCGATGAGTGACGAAGCGCGCAATCTCGCCGTCGAGGCGGCCCGGGTCGCCGCTCACGAGGGAGCGACGGAGGTGGTTGCCCTTGCTGTCGGGTCGGTGCTCGATGTGGCGGACTATTTCGTGATCGCGGGCGCCTCGAACCGTCGATTGGTGCGCCGAGTGGTCGAGGAGGTGGAGGCGCGATGCCGTGAACGGCTCGGGTGGTCACCGGTGCGATCTGAGGGCGTGCGCGAGCAGGAGTGGGTGCTGCTCGACTACGGCGACGTGGTAATCCACGTGTTCCTCGAGGAGATCCGAGGCTTCTATGAGATCGAGCGCCTCTACGGCGACGTCGATCGCATCGATTGGGCGTCGTAGACGTCTCAGCCGCAGATGTCGGTGGCGATGTTCACCCAGAAGTCGGTGGCGAGCGCGAGGCTCTCGACGTCGATGCGCTCGTCGTGGCCGTGGAATCGGCTGCCGAAGGTGGAGAAGTCCATACTCGGCGAGAACAGGCCGGCGCCGTAGGCCACGCGTCCGCGATGCCGGTAGAAGCGCGCGTCGGTTCCGCCGACGATGAGCCCGGGAACGATGGAGGCGCCCGGGTAAGCGATCTGGGTGTTCTTGGTGATCGAGTCCCACAGGTCGTTGTCCATGGGGGACTGGGTGGCGTCGCCAACCTGGAGGTCGATCATCTCGACATGCGCGGCGAGGTCGCCGATCGCCTCGGTGAGCATGGCGTCGACGTCGGCCTTATTCGTGCCGGGCACGGTGCGGATGTCGACCTCGATGTCGACGACATCGGGGATGACGTTGGTCTTCTGCCCGCCGTGAGCGACGTTCGGGGAGATCGTGGTGTGGGTGAGGGCGTGACACGAGCGCGCTACAGGGGTTGGCAGGGTCGCGATGGTGTCGAACACGGTGGCCGGGTCGAGCAGGGCGCGTCGGAGTTCCTCGGGTACCGACATCGTGTCGACGAGGGCCTTCCAGGTCTCGCCGAGGTAGGGGTTGGGCCGGTACTCGGTGAGTCGTCGGATGACCTCGGCGGCCTTGATGAGAGCGTTGTCGGCCCCGAACGGCATCGAGCCGTGGCCGGGGGTGCCCTTCACGCGGAGGCGTCGCCAGTTGAGGCCCTTCTCGCCAATGTTCACCGTCACATGTCGATGTCCGTGGTCGTCAACCGATGACCAGCCGCCGAGTTCGGTGAGGCAGTAGGTGGCGTCGATCACCTCGGGGTGATGTTCGAACATCCACTCGGCGCCCCACACACCTCCGGCCTCCTCATCGGCGACCCCGAAGTAGATGAGGTCACCCTTCGGCTTGAAGCCGCTGCGCGCCAGGTGGCGGAAGGCGACCGCCATCGACGAGGTGAGGTTCAACATGTCGACGGCTCCGCGCCCCCAAACCTCCTCGACTCCGTCACTGTTGCGGACGAGCTCGCCGCCGAAGGGATCGCGGCTCCAGCCGTCGGGGCTCACCGGCACGACGTCGGTGTGGCCCATGAGGCAGAGCGACGGAGCATCGGGGTCGGTTCCCTCGATCCGAGCGACGATGGACTCGCGGCCGTGCACCGCGGTGTAGCGCTCGGTCTCGAGCCCAGCGCCTTCGAGGAAGTGCTGCAAGGTGTCGGCGTTGCGCGTCTCATCGCCCGACTCGGGCCGGCCGTCGTTGACGCAGGCGTTTCGGATCATGGCCTGTAAGAGTTCGACGGTTTCGCCGGTCAGAGTCGACATGGCCGCATCCTAGGTGTCGCTGACTTGGGCATCGGCCGGTTGTGCTCGACGTCGGGCCGTCGGTATCGTGACGCCGCTTCGGGGCTATAGCTCAGTTGGTAGAGCGCTTCCATGGCATGGAAGAGGTCAAGGGTTCAATTCCCTTTAGCTCCACTCCGAACCCTCGCCGCGGCGGGGGTTCTGTGGTGTCCGAGGTCATCTTCGATCGGCACAGGTCGCGGCGCCGAGGCGGGTCCGTTGATTAGCGTTGGCTTGTGACTCGGATCAAGGTGTTGCAGTCAGCAGTGGAGTTGATCGCTGAGCGTGGCGAGGCTGGTTTGCGCCTTGCGGATGTCGCTGATCGTTCGGGAATGTCGATCGGGGCGATCCAGCATCACTTCCATAGTCGTGACCAATTGGTGGCGGAGGCCCAGTTGGAACGGTTTATCGGGCCTGCTGAGGCTGACATCACGGCGATTGAGGGGATGCTGGCTGCGGCCGAGACGGTCGCTCAGGTTCGCGTCGCGCTGAGTGCGATCACCCGCGCGGTCGTTGATCGTTCCCGAGCGGTGCAGCGCATGGCGCGCCTGTCGTCGCTGTCGGCAGCGCATGGTCGACCTGAGGTCTATTCCACCGTTCAAGCTCAGGTGTCTGCACTCTCGCGGCAGTTCGCCGGCGCGATCCGGGGTCTCCAGTCGAAGGGGTTGGTGCGTGGCGACGTCGACCCGATGGCGCTGGGTGTGTTCGTTCAGGCGTACGCGTTGGGCATGGTGATCGCCGACCTGGTTGAACCGGCCGTCCCGGCGGAGTCGCTCGCGGCGGTCGTCGACCGATTTATGGACTCGGTGCTGGTCGAGGCGAAGTAGTCGATCGTGCGGAACCGTCGGCTTCAGCCAATGTCGACGACCTTCACCACTTGGCCGTCGACCACTTCCACGTTCAACCGGGTGTCGCTGTAGTCCATGGTGAGATCGAAGTACTCCCCGTCGCGGGCGACGACCCGAACGCTGTAGCCGCCGGCCTCGGCGCGGCTGATGAACTCGGCCTCACCCATCGGGAGGGTGACGCCGAGCTCGGCCAGAGCATCGCTGATGGCGAGCGACCTTGAGATCTCGCCATCGCAATCTTCGATGATCACGGGAGGTTCCGAAGGTTGCATGATCGAGACGCAGTCGGGTGCTTCAGGGGTGCAGAGATCGATGGCGTCGACGACGACGAAGTCCACGACATCGATCACGA
>JAYQAE010000129.1:0-5481 GCA_038136655.1 Ilumatobacteraceae bacterium | reverse complement strand
CACCTCGGTCGCGGTGGTGCAATTGTTCACTCCGGAACAGTTGATCTGCCCGACCGACATTCGTAGTCGTGGCGGGGTCATGTCTGAAGGTCAAGAGCGTGATGAACCGGAAGAGCGGGACCTGTGGCGAGGCGATCCCCCTCCTGAGCGAGACCTCCGATCGCTCCGCCGGATGGCGCCAGCGGCGCTCGCTGCCTTCTTGCTGCTCCTCGCGGCGGTCGTCGCCCTCAGCCGACAAGATGCCCAGCCAGAACTCTCATCGAGTCTCGATCAGTCGCAGCCGGTGACGGTCGATCAGGCCACCTCGTCACCGTCGACCTCGACGGTTCCGATGACCGTTGCTCCGACGACAACAGCCACCACGACGTCGACCACCGGGGTTCCGACGACGACCAGCGCACCGACCACCACCGACGTGCCCGGGACGACGGTGCCTTCCCAGGAGACCGACGGTGAGGCGGCGGAGCCTGTACTGCCGGAGCCCGTTGCCCCGCCGAGCGTGGTGACACGGTCGGAACCGCTCGTGTCGATCGGTCGAATCGCGGTGCCGAAGTTGTATCTCGACTGGGAGCTGTACGAGGGGCTAGCCGACAGCACGCTGGATGCCGGCCCATCGCACTGGCCCGGCTCGGCAATGCCTGGTGAGCTCGGCAACGTCGTCGTGATCGCGCACCGAGTTGACCTGCATCACGTGTTCCGACACATCGATCGTCTGCAGCCAGGCGACGAGATCACGTTCACGTCGTCAACGGGTGACACGGTGCAATACGCGGTGACCGGTTCCAGGCAGGTGGGGCGCACTGACTTCTCCATGTTGGAACAGTCGGCCGCGTTCACTGCGACCCTGTTCGCGAGTGACCCCCCGGGTACCCGCAACGGCTGGTTCGTAGTGACGGCGGAACTGATCCGCTGACCCGGTGATAGGCACCTCGGTGCCTTCACGCATCCACCACCGGTGATTGGCTTGTAACTAATTTCACGTTGCGGTTTGCGCGCCGCCCCCACGTGAACATGAACCTGGAACTCGCCACCTTCGAGGAGTTCGCTCCTTGGCTCGTCGTGTTTGCCGTCATGTTCGCCATCGCGGTCCTGGTCGATGTCGCCTGGTCCGCCGGACGGTTCCGTCGTTGGGTTGATCGGCGACTGGTCGATCTGACGGCTGCGGTCGCCGCCATCTCACTTGAGGATGACGTAGACGCCGAACTCGACCGAGAACTGGCCGAGATTCGAGAGCAGTTGATATCGCTGCGCGGCGCGGTCGGCGCCAGCGAGACCCACCTGTCTGACTCGATGCGCTCGGTGGCGCAGGAGACCGAGGCGCTCATGGTGTGGAGTCGCGAGGCGTCGACTCAACTCGTGGCCACCCGGGAAGTGAAGTCAGCGCTTGATGACATGACGGTCCGGCTCGAACGGTGGGCCGATGACATCGCCCACGAATTCGACTCGTTCGGGCTCGAAGTGGGTACTAGGAGACCACGTCGCCGGCGTCGACCTCGACCTGGTGAGGCGGCTGGGCAACGTCGCCGTCCACGTCGCCGCACGGTGTCCGCGCCGGCAGCACCGGCGACCATCGGCTCATCCCCGACGGGTCTCACCGTGAGGATCACCATCCCGTCGCTGATCACCGAAGCGGGGGAGGAGGTGGCCGCCTCCGAAGTCGTGGTTCGCGACGCCGTTCACCTGGAGATCGGCGATTCGCTGTCGGAGCAGCCCGCCCGTCTCTTCGACGATGCGGCCGGGTCGGACCGGGTCGTGGTGATCGAGCGGGACGCCGAACCGGCTCTGCACGGGGAACTGTCGCAGGCAACCAAGATCCGGATCGTCGATGCCGCCCACATCGATGTCAACTCGCTGGAGCCCGCCAACCCGTCGCTGTTCGCAGCCGCTCAGACCCGCGACGACGACACGCTCCCATCCGAGACGTCAGATGCAGCCGCTCACGGCGACGAGGGCGTCGAGCCAACCGACGGGTCCGCAGCCGATGACTGAGGTTGACGCACGGGTTGAGCAGGCCCTCGCCGGGCTCGGCTCGGTGCGCAACATCAATGACCTGGCCGGTTCAACTGCGTTCACCTCTCGACTGTTCGAAGTGGCAGTCGACTCCAACGCGCTTCCGGACACCGTCATCGTCAAACTCGAAGCCAACGACCCGGCGACGCAGTTCTCGTCGGCGGCACTCCAGCTGTATGCGCGGGAGGTCAACTTCTTCCGGCATGCTGCCGAGTCGAGCCCGTTGCGAACACCGACCTGCTTTGGCTCTGATCTGTCCGACGATGGGATGACGTTCCATCTGGTGCTTGAACATCTCGTTGGCGACCACATGGATCAGACCGGCGGTATCTCCGGCGATGAGGCTGCCACCGTCATCTCTGAGGTCGCACGTCATCACCGGTTCTGGGAGGGACGTGACGTCCCTCATGGAGTGTCGCTGCCCATCAATAACGACGTGTACCAAGCGGTGCTGCCGGATGTGATAGCCGCGGGTCTGGCGGTGGCACGGGAGCAACTCGACGTCCCAGATGCGGTGGTGGGGCTCGCCGGCGCGGTTCGCGACCACTTCGCTGACGTCACCGGTGCGTTGATGGGCGCTACGCCGTCGCTGTGTCACGGCGACCTGCGCGCTGAGAACATCGTGGTGCTCGATAACCAATTCGCCTTCGTGGACTTCCAGGTCGGCACGCTCTGTGACCCGGTGTTCGACGTCGCCTACTTCGTGACGCAGAGCATTGACGTTGACACGGTCGCCGACATTGAGCGGGATCTGGTGCGCAGTTGGAGCGACGAGGCTTTCTCAGGTGACGCCCCGGCTGATGAGGACCTGTGGAACCGGTACCGCCTGGCCACAGCGTTCTGTGTGGCGTATCCACTGTTCGCGGCCGCTCAAGGACTCGAGGACAGTTCCCGACTCGCTCAGGTCCAACAGGTTGTCGACCGCTTGGACCGAGCCTGTCACGACCTCGATCTCGAATCGGTCGTCTCCCAGTCAGCCCGATAGGGACCTGTTGGTTCCAGTTGGTTGGGACCGACAGGAATCAACTGGAACTGCATCCCTCCGAGTGACCGGACTTCCCGGGCGGACATCGTCTGCTCAGTGAGTTTCTCACTGTCTGTTGCTGTTTGTCGTCACTCCGGCTATGTTGATTTGAACGTAAGCAAAGCCATGTAGTGGGGGCCGGGGTGACCAACGTTCAAAATCGACGAGCACATGAGGTGGATGGACGCTCGCTGCACGCGGCCCGCGTCCGCTCGTCGAACCACGATCGCCTCGTCCAGGCAGCCCTGCAACTCCTCGCCGATGGCGTCTGCGACCTGTCCGCAAAGTCAGTCGCCCAACAAGCGCAAGTGTCGGTGGCGACGGTCTACAACCATTTTCCCGACCGGGTGGAGGGCATTCTCCGAGCGGTTCTCGAGCAGTTTCGCTCCGACGCTGTCGCCGCGGGCGAACGCGCCCTGGCTGCAGCGGGTTCGGCGGCGGCACTGCGCGAACTGTGCGGTGAGCTCGTTGCACGAATTGCATCTCTCGGGGACGCCGGACGGATGCTCCTGAGAGAGGGAGCTGCTCTTCCCCACGGGAATCCACTGACCGCGAACCTCGAACGCGACCTCGAACAGTTTCTGCGTCGCGTACGGCAGGCCACGACGGATGCAGAACGGATGCCATCGGACGGCGGGCGTGCTTCAGCCGAGATGATCGGCTTGCAGAGTCGTCTGATCGCGATTGCGGTCCGAGGGTCATGTGCCACCTGGGCTATGGGTGGCTCCGATTCCGATACGGCGATGTCGGCAGCCGACCTCGTGCATCTCTGCAGGGTGGCGCCGGAGGTGTTCGGCGTGGTGGCGGAACAACAGGCGGAAATGGTGAGGCGCTCCGCATGAGCAACCCGG
This sequence comes from Ilumatobacteraceae bacterium, assembly GCA_038136655.1. Classification (GTDB taxonomy): domain Bacteria; phylum Actinomycetota; class Acidimicrobiia; order Acidimicrobiales; family Ilumatobacteraceae; genus Casp-actino5. The sequence continues at coordinate 1,596 of JAYQAE010000129.1, read as the reverse complement.
AAACTCGAGGCACCGCGGTCAATAGGGTAGAATTGACTCAACCTAACTATCATTCGTTCAAACCATTGCAACAAGCCATTTGTGGCTGTTTCGGAGGCGTGATCATCTGATGTACTCACATCGATTCAACCTAGAACTCGCGAAGGGCCGTCGTCGTCGACGCGGGGCACTCACCCTCGTGACCGCGTTGATCTTCGGCCTGGTCGGGCTGGTCATGACACCGGCAGCACCAGCGTTCGCGACGACAACGTGGGCATGCAACACGTCACTCGACAGCGGCGCGAAGGAAATGGGTCGCATGCTGAAAGTCGCGTCGGCAGGAGGCACCACGACCCTGTACCAGTTGGGTCGCGTCGGGAACTCGTCGACCGGAGCTCTGCAATGGCAGACGGTCACGTCGTACAGCGTCGGATCGGGTTACACCCTCAACGGCCTGTTCATGACGACCGACGGCCGTCTCTACGCGGTCCGACAGATTGAGTCGACGGGCAGCAACCGCTCGCTCGTGCAGCTGAAGACCGATGGCACCTACACCACGGTCTCCTCGATGGCGTCCGGGTCCAACCCGGTCAACTCGGCAGGTGTCGATTTCTACGGGACAGGTAACGCCTACCTGTCGTACAACCAGAAGGGCCAGGAGTTCATCTTCAATGCCTCGTCGAACTCGATCTCGTCGGGTGGGTTCACCACCGTCAATAACGGAACGGTCAAAGACGTCACGCACATTCCGCAGAACGCGAGTTCATATTCGTCTGGCTACCGCCTCATCGGTGTCGATGAGAACAGCTCGGCAGCGGTCGAGTTCACGCTGTCGGGCTACTCGCGCACCCGGACTCTGTCGTACTCCGGTTTCTCGCTTGACACGTCCAAGGGCTTCGGCGCCGTCGCGACTCTCGGTAACGACATGTTGGTTGTGCGCAACGACGGTGTTCTCGCTCAACTCGCCCCCAACGGGTCGGGATGGAGCGTGACGAATTTGAACGTCACGAATCCGATCGTGAACTCGAAGACCGACGGCACGTCGTGTTCAACCGTTGGTCTCACACCGGTGACAGTCTCGCAGACGGTGACGCTCGCCTACGACGCGAACGGCGGCACCGGCGATCCGGCCGATCAAACCTGCACCGAGGGGGTCAACACGACCCTGTCGACAACGGTGCCGACCCGGTCGGGCTACACATTTGCCGGCTGGAACACCGTGCAGGGCGGGACAGGCACGAGCTACCAGCCTGGCTCGACGTTCGTGTGCGCGAGCGCAACGCTGTACGCGCAATGGGTGCAGAACGTGACCACGAGCACCATCACGTATGACGCGCAGGGTGGCAGCGGCGACCCGGCAGATTCGACCTGCACCACTGGTGTCCAGATCCAACTCGGATCGGAAGTTCCTTCGAAGACCGGGTACACGTTCATCGGATGGAACACCCAAGCTGACGGCAACGGAACGGCATATGCGCCAAGTTCGACGTTCACCTGCGCAGATCTGAACCTGTATGCGATCTGGACGGCGAACACCTCCGTCGTCGAATTCGACCCTCAGGGTGGAGCAGGGGAACCTGCTGACAACACCTGTGTCGATGGGTCAACGGTCGTCAT
>JAYQAE010000128.1:0-5527 GCA_038136655.1 Ilumatobacteraceae bacterium | reverse complement strand
TCAGTCGTCGAGGAACTCGATGTCGACCTCGACGCCGTCCTTGGAGGCGGCGGCGCGGGTGACGGTGCGGATGCTCGCGGCGGTGCGGCCGCGACGGCCGATGACGCGACCGAGATCTCCGGGGCCAACCCGCACATCGAGGCGGACGCGGTCGCCGTCGTCGGTGGTTTCGACCGTGACCTGCTCGGGGTCGTCGACGATCGAGCGGACGATGTGGGTGAGGACGGCGGCGGCCGTGCCTGCTGAGGTGCCCACGGTCACTTCGCGGCCTTGAACTGCTCCATGGCGCCCGAGATCTCGAGCAGCTTGGCGACCCGCTCGGTCGGCTGCGCGCCCTCGGAGAGCCACTTCACGGCCTTGTCGTTGTCGACGGTGAGCACGGAGGGATCCTGGCGGGGGTCGTAGTGACCGAGGATCTCGATGAACTTGCCGTCGCGCGGGGAGCGCGAGTCGGCCGCGACGATGCGGTACTGCGGCTGCTTCTTCTTGCCGATTCGGGTGAGGCGCAACTTGACTGCCATGTGAACTGTCTCCTGGGGCACTGAGGAACCTCGGCAGGCTATCGGGAGCCGCGCGGGTTCCGTACGGGCGGATCGTGGCCGGCGGATCAGCGGAATCCGGGGGGCAGACCGGGTCGCCCGGACTTACCGATGCCGCCGAGCGGGTCGGGCGCGCCGCCGAGCAGGTCTTCGAGACCGCCGAGATCCGGTTGACCGCCGAGGGCGCCGAACGGGTTGGCACCGCGGCCCTTGCGACCCTTGCGCCCGCCGCCGCCCATCTTCTTCATCATCTTCTGCATCTCAGAGAATTGCTTCACCAGCCGGTTGACCTCGGCGACCGAAGTACCCGACCCCGTCGCGATTCGGGTGCGACGGCTGCCGTTGATGAGTTGGGGTCGGGCTCGTTCCTCGCGGGTCATCGAGCGAATGATCGCCTCGACGGGTTTTAGGTCGTCGTCGTCGATCTTCGCGTTCTTCAATTCCTTTGGCATGCCGGGCATCATCCCGAGCACCCCGGAGAGCGGGCCCATCTTTTTCAGAGCCTGCATCTGCTCGAGGAAGTCATCGAAGGTGAACTCCCCCTCCATGAGCCGGGCGGCCGCCTGCTCGGCCTGGTCGGCTTCGAAGGCCTGTTCGGCCTGCTCGATGAGGGTGAGGATGTCGCCCATGCCGAGGATCCGCCCGGCCATGCGATCCGGGTGGAACTGCTCGAAGGCGTCGAGTTTCTCTCCGGTGGAGGCGAAGGCGATCGGTCGCCCGATGACCTCTTTCACCGAGAGCGCCGCGCCGCCGCGGGCGTCACCGTCGAGTTTGGAGAGGATGACCCCGTCGATGGCGAGGGTCTCGTGGAACGCGGCAGCGGTCTGAACGGCGTCCTGGCCGGTCATCGCGTCGATCACGAGGAAGGTGTGTTCGGGGTGGACCGCTTCGGAGATCCGCCGAACCTGGTCCATCATCTCGGTGTCGATCGAGAGGCGACCGGCGGTGTCGACGATGACGACATCGCGGCCGAGGCGCCGAGCCTCGTCGACTCCGTCGGCGGCGACGCGCACCGGATCGGCCGGCGCCGAGTAGACGGGCACGTCGATCTGGGCGCCGAGGGTGCGCAACTGCTCGACCGCGGCGGGGCGCTGCAGGTCCGCGCCGACGAGCAGCGGCTGGCGTCCCTGAGCGCGGAACCAGGAGGCGAGCTTGGCCGAGTTGGTCGTCTTGCCCGAACCCTGCAAGCCCGCCATGAGCACCACGGTCGGCGGCTTCGAGGCGTAGGTGATCGGGTGGGTCTCGCCGCCGAGGATCCGGATGAGCTCGTCGTGGACCGCTTTGACGACCTGCTGGCCCGGGTCGAGCGCTTTGGAGCGCGTGGCGCCGATGGCGTGCTCGCGAATGCGATTCGTGACCGCTCGGACGACGGCGACGTTCACGTCGGCTTCGAGGAGCGCGGTGCGGATCTCGCGCATCACCTCGTCGACGTCGGCCTCGGTCAGACGACCCTTGCTGCGGAGGCGTCGGGTGATCCCCTCGAGGCGACCGGACAGGGTGTCGAACATCGCTCCGAGGTTACCGGTGGCGTGCCGGCTCGGGTCCGGCCAGATCGGCTGACCGACTCGCGGCGATGTCAGCCGAAGTTGAGAACGGCCACGACGAGGCCGTTCGCCACCTCGACATTGGCCCGGGTCGGTGAGAAGTCCATGGTGATAGCGAGATCCTCACTGTCGAGGCGAACCACGCGAACGGTCAGGCCGAGCGCGTCGGCGAGCTCGGCGAACTCGTCCTCGGTCATCGGCCCGTCCTGCTCGATGGAGGCGACGAGACGCTCGGCCCGCTCGTCTTGGGAGGGCTCGCTCTCCTGTTCGGGAGCCGGTTCGGGGTCCGGTTCGATGATCGGGTCGATCGCCACGGGGATCTCCTCGACGAGGTACTCCTCGGTCACCGCGGGAACGGTGTAGGTGCCACCGTCGTCGCCGGTGAACGCGTAGGCCGGCACCAACCAGACGTTGCCCTCGACGTCCATCGTCCACCACAGTTCAGCTCGCACATCGGTGAGGGTGACCGTGATCGGATCGGGCTCGAACTCCCCGAGCACCTCCTCCGGGGCGAGCGTGTCGATCGGCTGATCACCGATCGGCTCCGAGACCGCCGGTTCGTCGATGGCAACCGACTCGGCGATCGCCTCCATCGGGCCGGTGGGCCAGGTGTAGTAGCGCTGCAGGCGTTCGAGCGCTGTCGCCAGATCGATGAGCGGGTACGGACCGGCGGGTTCGGGTCGAGAGAGGTTGCCGCTCGCGTACTCGAGCACCCCGTCGCCACCGAACCCGACCGAGAGCCACCCCGCGGTCACCCATTCGGAATCGACTCCCTCGATCGGGATCGAGGCGCTCACCGACGCGTACCAGTCGTCGGCCCACACCTCGACATCGGCGGCAGCCACGTCGATACCGAGTCGCTCCCAGAGTTCGAGAGCTCGCGCGCGGGCCTCCTCGGCGGAGGGCACGCCGACGGGCGGCTCGGGTTCCGGGCAGTCGTAGACGATTCCGTCGTCGGTAGAGATCTCCCGACACGGCTCCACCGATCGGTCGTTGTCAGCCCAGCCAGCGCTGAACCACCAGTCGAGTTCGGCTCCGATGCCGAACACGAGCGACGGCCCGGTGCCGTCATCGGGACCGAAGGCGTGCGAAGTCCATTCGGCGTCCTCGCGGTCGGTTCTGGGTGTGGGGTCGACCCCGAAAACCTCGGCCATCGCGATCGCCCGCTCGAGCGGAACCTCCCGACCGGCTCGATGGACCCAGCCCGTGGTGGCGGTGGGGAGAGCGGACAGCCCATCCCCCGCCTCGAAGCCGACGATCACCGCCCAGGGCGCGATCATGCTGGAGGCCATCTCGTCACCGGAGACGGATTCGATGGCCGCCTGCTCGGCGGCGGGCGCATCAGCGGCCATGCTCGCTGCCTGGCCCGAGTCCGCGCTGATCCTGATCACCTCGGGGGCTGCCATCGGCGGACCATCGGTGTCATCGGCGACGCAGGCCGAGACGAGCAGCGCAGCGACGAGGGCGAGTGCGGCGGGGTGTGCGAGGCGTTTCATGCTCTCTCCGACGTCGGACGGTTCGAAACGGTTCCCGGTCAGCGCCCGACGAGCGCGTCGACGAACTCGCTCGGGTCGAAGGGGACGAGGTCGTCCACTCCCTCGCCGACTCCGATGAGCTTGACCGGGATGCCGAGTTCAGTCTCGATCGCGAAAACGATTCCGCCTTTCGCTGATCCATCGAGTTTGGTCACCACCACTCCCGTCACGTCGGTCGCCTCGCGGAACTCCCGAGCCTGCACCAGGCCGTTCTGGCCAGTGGTCGCGTCGATGACGAGCAGCGTCTCGGTGACCACGCCGGCGCCCTTCTCGGCGACACGGCGCACTTTCGAGAGCTCGTCCATGAGGTTGCTCTTCGTGTGGAGGCGGCCGGCGGTATCAGCGAGGACGAGCTCGATTCCTCGGGCAGCCGCTCGTTCAACGGCGTCGAAGACCACCGAGGAGGGGTCACCCCCCTCGGAGCCCCGCACCACCTCGACGCCCGCGCGCTCTCCCCACATCGTCAACTGCTCGGCCGCGGCGGCCCGGAAGGTGTCGCCGGCCGCGAGCAGGGTGCTCACGCCACCCGCCGTCTCCCTGCTCGCCAATTTGCCGATGGTGGTCGTCTTGCCCACGCCGTTCACCCCGACGAAGAGCCAGATCGACGGCCCGGAGTCGTCTCGTCGGGCGAGCGTTCGATCTGCCCCGTCGAGGCGGCGGACCATCTCGTCGCGGAGGGCAGCGACGAGAGTCTTGGGATCGTCGATCGCGCCGGCGTCGACCGCGGCGCGCAGCCCATCGAGGAGGTCGGTGGTGACGGCGATGCCGAGGTCGGAGAGCAGCAGGGCCTCCTCGAGCTCCTCCCAGACCGCGGCGTCGATGGCCGATCGACCGAGTACGGAACCGAGCGCCCCGCCGAGCGCCGCCCGTGCCCGACCAAGGCGCTCCCGCATGCCACGCGGCGCGGGTTCGGGCGCGGCAGAGGTCTCCTCCGGTTCAGTCTCGACAGCGGTTGACGTTTCGACCGACCTCACCGGCGACGGGGTCTCACTCGAGGGGCTCGATGAGCGCTTCGACCACCAGAGCACCCCGAGGCCGAAGGCGATGACCCCCGCAATGAGGATGAGATAGATCCACTGACTACCGGAGGAGTCCACGGAGAGGACGCTACCGGTGGCCAGCGGCGCGGCGATCAAAAAGCCGACCTTGTTAGTCGGGAATTATGCGGATACATTCCCCTGGACCAGAGACGCCGACCACCGATCGGCTTCGACCAAGGAGGCAGCACAGATGGCACTCAGACTCGGCGACACCGCACCCGACTTCCACGCGGACACCACCGAAGGCGAGATCGACTTCCACCAGTGGAAGTCCGGCGCCTGGGCGGTGCTCTTCAGCCATCCCGCCGACTTCACGCCCGTGTGCACCACCGAACTCGGCCGCACCGCGGCACTGTCCTCGGAGTTCGCATCCCGCAACACCAAGGCGATCGCGATCTCCGTGGATCCGATCGACGATCACCGCGCCTGGGCCCCCGACATCGGCGAGGTCGGCGGCGTCGACCTCAACTTCCCGATCATCGCCGACCCCGACCGGACCGTCGCCGAGCTCTACGACATGATCCACCCGGGAGCCGGCGACGCCTCCACCGTCCGCTCGGTCTTCGTGATCGATCCCTCCGACAAGGTTCGCCTCACGCTCACCTACCCGAAGTCGGTCGGACGCAACTTCGACGAGTTGGTGAGGGTGATCGACGCCCTTCAGGCCACCGACGCCGCGCCGATCGCCACCCCGGCTGACTGGCGCCCCGGCGACCGGGTGATCGTCTCGCCGGCGATGTCGACCGAGGACGCTCGCGAGCGCCTAGCCAACGTCGAAGAGGTCAAGCCGTACCTACGGTGGGCTGACCAGCCCTGACCCGCTCGGTCACCACGAACTCAACCAGCGGTGGTGACCCGCTCGGTCACCA
>JAYQAE010000127.1:0-5546 GCA_038136655.1 Ilumatobacteraceae bacterium | reverse complement strand
TGAGCGACACGATCGATCGCGCCGAGATCGGGGTACTCGACCGACTGGTCGTGAGGTTCGCGGGAGACTCCGGTGACGGAATGCAGCTCACCGGAGACCGCTTCACCTCGGTCAGCGCGTCGTTCGGCAACGACCTCTCCACCTTCCCCGACTTCCCCGCCGAGATCCGCGCCCCAGCCGGAACCGTCAACGGCGTCTCCAGTTTCCAAGTGCAGATCGCCAACCACGACATCACCACCCCCGGCGACGAGCCGAACGTCCTCGTCGCGATGAACGCCGCCGCCCTGAAAGCCGACCTTCACCGGCTCGAGCCGGGCGGCACCCTCATCGTCAACACCGACTCTTTCGGTGAACGCGACCTCGACAAGGCCGAGTACACCTCGAACCCACTGGAAGACGGCACCGTCAGCGGCTACCGCGTCATCCCCGTCGCCATGACGACCATCACCAAAGAGGCCTGCGAGCCCCTCGGAGTGAAAGCCCGTGACGCAGAACGCTCCAAGAACTTCTTCGCTCTCGGGCTTGTGTCATTCATGTACACCAGGCCGACCGAACCGACCCTCGAGTGGATCCAGGAGCGTTTCGGCAAGAACGAACTGGTCGCCGCCGCCAACACCGCGGCGTTCAAAGCCGGCTTCCACTACGGCGAGACCACCGAAGCCGTCGGCCACCGCTTCGAGGTGCGCCCCGCCACCTTGCCGGCCGGCGAGTACACCTCGATCACCGGCAACACCGCCCTCTCGTGGGGCCTGGTGGCAGCGGGTCAGCTTGCCAAGTTGCCCGTCACCCTCGGCTCGTATCCGATCACGCCCGCGAGCGACATCCTCCACGAGCTCTCCAAGCACAAGAACTTCGGGGTGCGCACCGTTCAAGCCGAGGACGAGATCGCCGCGGTCGGTGTCGCCCTCGGAGCCGCGTTCGCCGGACACCTCGGTGTCACCACGACCTCGGGACCCGGAGTCGCGCTGAAGAGCGAAACCATCTCGCTCGCCGTGTCCATCGAGATCCCGCTCCTCATCATCGATATCCAGCGCGGCGGACCCTCCACCGGGCTCCCGACTAAGACCGAGGCCTCCGACCTCAACCTCGCCGTCTTCGGCCGCCACGGTGAGGCACCGCTTCCGGTCGTCGCGAGTTACAGCCCGGCCGACTGCTTCCACGCCGCCATCGAGGCGGTGCGAATCGCGCTCAAGTACCGCACCCCGGTGATCCTGCTCTCCGACGGGTACATCGCCAACGGATCCGAGCCCTGGCTCGTGCCCGACGCCTCGACGCTGCCCGACATCTCGGTGCCTTTCCAGACCGAGTTCAACGGCACCGACGCCGAGGGCAACCCCGTCTACCTCCCGTATCGACGCGACGAGAACACCCTCGCTCGACCGTGGGCGATCCCGGGTACCCCCGGGCTCATGCACCGTGTCGGAGGACTCGAGAAGCAGAACGAGACGGGCAACGTCAATTACACCCCCGAGAACCACGCCCTCATGGGCGATCTTCGCGCCGAGCGCATCGCCCGCATCGCCGACGACTACCCAGCCACCGAGATTCACGGCGACGTCGACGCCGACGTGTGCATCGTCGGCTGGGGATCAACCTGGGCGGCCATCGACTCGGCGGTGCAGCGCGAGCGGCGCAACGGCGGGCGCGTCGCCTGGGTGCATCTGCGGCATCTCAACCCACTTCCCAACGATCTCGGTGAGATCCTTCATCGCTATAAGCGCGTCATCGTTCCCGAGCTCAACCGCGGCCAGCTCTGCCGGATACTCCGCGCCGAGTACCTGATCGATGCCCGACCGGTCACCAAGGTGGCCGGACTGCCCTTCACCGCCCGCGAGATCGTGGACGCCCTCCACGCCGACGACAACTGAGGAACCGAAGATGAGCGACAGCACCGTCACCCTCACCACCAAGAAGGACTGGGCCAGCGATCAAGAGGTGCGCTGGTGCCCCGGCTGCGGCGACTACGGCATCCTCCAGGCCGTTCAGCAGCTCATGCCCGAGCTCGGGGTCGCCCCCGAGAACACCGTGTTCGTGTCGGGAATCGGCTGCTCCAGTCGCTTCCCGTACTACATGAACACCTACGGGATGCACTCGATCCACGGGCGAGCCCCCGCCATCGCCACCGGCGTCGCTGTCGCCCGACCCGACCTTGACGTCTGGGTGATCACCGGTGACGGCGACGGTCTCTCGATCGGCGGCAACCACCTCATCCACGCCCTGCGACGCAACGTCAACCTGACGATCCTGCTCTTCAACAACCGGATCTACGGGCTCACCAAGGGCCAGTACTCCCCCACCTCGGCCGTCGGAAAAGTCACCAAGTCGACCCCGTTCGGCTCGATCGACCCGCCCTTCAACCCGCTCAGCGTCGCCCTCGGTGCCGAGGCCTCGTTCGTTGCCCGCACCCACGACCTCGACCGCCAGCACATGATGGAGACGTTCCGTCAGGCCCACGACCACCGCGGAGCCGCCTTCGTTGAGATCTACCAGAACTGCAACGTTTTCAACGACGGCCAGTTCAACGACATCACCAAGCGATCGGTGCGCGACGAGATGATGATCGACCTGGTCCACGGCGAGCCGATCCTCTTCGGCGCCGAGCGCCAGCGCGGCGTGATGATGGGTGACGACGGTGGTCTTCGCATCGTCGAGGTGGCCGACGTCGGCCTCGACCGGATCCTCGTTCACGACAAACACCGCGACGCCCCATCGCTCGCGTTCGCTCTGGCTCGCCTCAACCAGGACGACTCCTCCCCCACTCCCTTCGGCGTGTTCCGCCAAGTGGAGCGAGCCGAATACGCCGGGGAGGTCACCCGCCAAGTCGCCGCCGCGAGCGAGCGCAAGGGCGCGCCCGACCTCGACGCGCTGCTCCGCTCGAACGGCACTTGGTCGGTCGCCTAAGCCGAACCTCGTCGACTGCGCTCAGGAGAGCGTCATCGAGCCGACCGCGACGAAGTGCGCGAGGGCGGCGATCACGGTGAAGGCGTGCCAGATCTCGTGGTAGCCGAACACGCTCGGCCACGGATCTGGCCGCTTCACGAGCATCACCGGGAACCCGATCGAATAGCTGAGCCCGCCCGCGACGATGAGCGCGAGCTGCCATCCGCTCAGGTGGTCGAGCAGCGCTGGAGCGGCTGCGACCGCTGCCCAACCGAGCAGCGGATAGAGCGCGTAGCCGAACCATCGGAGTGATCGCACCTCGGCGATCTTCGCGACCACGCCGAAGAGCGCGCCGGCGCCCACCACGCTGAGCAACGGGATTCCCCACCCTGCTGGAAGGGCGACGAGGCAGAGCGGCACATAGGTGCCCGCGATCATCAGATAGATCGACGCGTGGTCGAGACGTTGCATGACGAGGCGCATCCGGGGAGACCAGTCGATGCGGTGGTACGAAGCCGAGATCCCGAACGCGACCACCAGGGTCGCCACATAGACCGCCACCGACGTCGTCCGAGCGGGCCCCTCCACAGCGACCAGCAGCAGGACCCCGGCCGGGAGCACGCAAGCCAGCGCGCCAAGGTGAAACATGCCGCGCAGCATCGGCCGATCAGCGAGGCGGAGCATCGATGACGAGGTCATGCGAGCACCTCCTCAGATCGCAACGGCGCGCATCCCACGAGTGGCACGGTACAACCACACCGACACCGACGTGGTCGCAACGGTGACACCGGCGAGCACCGCGGTGGTCGAACCGACCACGCGGGCGATCGACGTGACCACGAGGGGCATCATCATCCCCGCGTAGGCCGCGGCGTAGAACGCCCCGTTGAGAGCACCCCGATCCTCCGGGCGGCAGATGAGATCGACGAACCGCAGACCCGAGGTCATCGCCAGGCCGGACGCCCCACCCATCAGCACAGCGGCCACAAACAGCAACGGCCAGGCTCCGGTCGCGAACGCGATGAGCCCGAGGAGACAACCGGTGGCGCCGACCGCGAGAGCCAGCGGTGCCGCGCGATGAGGACCCACCCGCCCGACCCAGGCCTGAGCCGGAACGATCGACACCATCGCGAGCATGCCGAGCAACCCGGAGACGAACACCGCCACCGATTCCATCGCCGGCTTCAAGATCACGGGAAAGAGCCCGAAGGCGAGTGACGGCATCCCGAACACCCCGAACGCCGTCGGCACGACGACGCGCCAGAACTCCGAGGCCGATTCGGCCGGAATGCCGAGGTTGGGGCGAATCCGTCGGCCCGGGGTGCGCGTCACCGACTCGGGCGCCACGACGAGCACGATCAAACCGGCGACGATCGTCACGAGATGAATCACATAGGGCAGGGTCAGCGGAGCCGGTCCCCACTGCCCGATGAGCCCCGACACCAGCGGGCCGAGCCCGAAACCGCTGTACATGACGACACCGACCAGGCGGGCCGACCACATCGGGTCGTCACGACCGAGCTCTTGGATCCACGCGCTCGCCACCACGAGCACCAGTCCCGACACCACGCCGAGCAGGAATCTTCCGAGGTAGAGCAGGGCGAGTGAGTCTCGGCCGAACAGCAGCACCACCGAGGCGACGCCCGACAGCAACACACCGGGCGCCATGACCGCCCGACGGCCGAGCACATCAGAGGCGGGACCCGAGAAGACCAGAGCAGGAGCGAGACCGATCGGGTACACCGCGAACAACGCGGTCAGGGTCCACGCGCTCAACCCGAGTCGACCCTCGTAGATCAGAAGGAGCGGGGTCGCGACGTTCGTTCCGAGCGCCACAGCGAACAGCGCGATCGCCACCGCTGCCCGCCCGGAGAGTCGTCCCACGCGCGCACCGTACGCCCGTGACGCTCTGCGCGACGTGATCGGAGGTCAGCCGGCGACGCCGACGGCGCGCCGCTCGTCGAGGTACTGACGCAGTCGCTCCTCGGCCCGGTCACCGAAGAGGATCTCCGCGACCTCGCGAAGCCCCGGATTGTCGACGATGTCGCCGTCGTGCACCACCAGATCGATCTTCGATCGACGGCGCATGAAGTCGTCGAGGCGAACGATCATCTCGTGCTCGGCGGCGTTGTGCAGCTCGACCCGCAGGTAGTCGGCCGAATCCATGACATCGGTCGCCATCGAGGCGTCGTCGCGGATCGCTTCGAGCATCTCGAACGCCCGGCGCCCGTAACGGCGCCACAGCCGATCCGAGAGCGGCTCCGTGTCGGGCTTGGAGCGCAGGGAGTCGAGCTTCATCAACTTGGCCTGTCGGTAAAACTCATCGCGGGTGGCCTTGGCCGGCTCGCCGTACCAGTTGTGCAGGTCGCGCTCGAGGGGCACCCCGAGTTGCTCGACTTCGGCGGCCACCTCAGCGCCTACGTTCAGACAATCGGTGAGCTTCCCGCCGAACACGGTGACCACCTGCCGGTCGTCATCGCGCTCGATCTCGTGCTTGCGGCTGAGCGAGGTCCAGTCGACCTTGCGCCAGGCCTCGTCCTCACCACCCTTGGGTCGCGTCACCACCAGAGGGCGCACGCCGGAGCGCTCCGCGATGACGTCATTGGCGGTCAGCGGACGTTCGAGGTCCATGCGGGCGTTGATCTGACCGATGAGGAAGTCGCGGT
>JAYQAE010000126.1:0-5574 GCA_038136655.1 Ilumatobacteraceae bacterium | reverse complement strand
TGAAGAAGTACTTCATGCTCACGTACTTCGCGTCGCCGGCGATGACCGGGTTGGCACCAGTCTCAAAGGGAAGGCGGATTGACACGCCGATACTCGATTCGCGTCCCGCGCCCTCCATTCCGGCCTGCATGATCCCGGGGCCGGCGCCCGTGACCACCATCCAGCCTCGGCTCGCGAGCTCTGCGGCAACCCTCGCCGTCTGGAGGTACACCGGATCATCGGGCCCGGTCCGGGCCGAGCCGAAGATGGTGACCTTCCTTCGATCCCGGAACGGGGCGAACATCTCATACGCCTCGCGCATCTCCTTCAGCGCGTTGGTAGCGATCTTCAGGTCGAGCGGATGGGGTTGGTCCTCGAGAAGTCCGAGGGCCTCAGTCAGAAGCGATCGAGCGACCCGACGGTCGATCCGCGAGTCGGGGCCGCCCACCCGGTCGAGTGCTGCCTCGACGAGAGCGTCCACCGACGGCCCGGTCACCTGAGCGATTCGGCCTTCACCTTGAGCGCGTCGATCAGATCATCGAAGCTCGTGGCGAAGGAGGCGAGGCCCTCTACCTCGAGCAGATCGGCAACCTCACCGAGATCGATCCCTGCCTCGCGCAGCGAGGCGAAGCGGCGTTCGTCGCTCTCGGCGTCTCGGTCGACCGTGCGATCGAGGCTTCCGTGGTCGAGGAACGCGGCGAGCGTCGACTCCGGCACCGTGTTGACCGTGTCGGGTCCGATGAGCCCATCGACATAGCAGACATCCGAGTAGGCCGGATTTTTCGTACCCGTGCTCGCCCAGAGCGGACGTTGCGCCCGCGCCCCGAGACCGACGAGGCGCGTCCACCGGTCCCCAGAGAACATCTCGCCGTACTTGCGGTAGGCCATCCGGGCCTGGGTGAGGGCGGCAGTTCCAAGCAGGGCGGAGTTGGGATCGAGTCGACGATCGACCTCGGAGTCGACCCGGGAGATGAAGAAGCTGGCCACCCCAGCAACGTCGGACAGATCATCGAATCCATCGGCGACTCGATCCTCGAGGCCGGAGATGTAGGCCTCCGCGACCGCTGCGTAGCGGTCGATGCCGAAGATCAGCGTGGTGTTGACCGAGATTCCGGCTCGGATCGCGCCGCGGATCGAGTCAAGGCACTCCACGGTTGCGGGGATCTTGATCATCACGTTGTCTCGATCGACACGGGCCGACAGGTCGCGGGCTGCCTCGAGAGTTCCCGAGCCGTCGCGGGCCAAAGCGGGGGAGACCTCGACCGACACGAAGCCATCGGTGCGATCCGAGGCGCGGTACAGGTCGACGAAAGCATCGCAAGCAGCTCGGATGTCGTCGACCACCATCACCCAGTAGGCGTCCTCGGCCCCCACGCCATCGGCGATGAGACCGGAGAACTGGCTGTCGTAGTCGTTCGACCCACCGATCGCTTTGGCGAAGATCGTCGGGTTTGAGGTCAGGCCTCGCACTCCTCGCGCGATCCACCGATCGAGTTCGCCGCTCGTCAAGATGTCGCGACTGAGGTTGTCGAGCCAGATGCTCTGGCCGAATTCGGAGTGGAGTCGCGCCAGATCGGTCATCGCTCCGCTCCGACCAACTGGCGGGCCGCCTCGACCACCGCGTCGACGGAGATGCCGAGGTGCTCAAGAGCGATGCCGCCGGGAGCGCTGACACCGAAGGAGTCGATGCCCACGCTCCTGTCGGCCCATTCGGACCACCCGAAGGTGCTGGCCGCTTCGACGGAGAGCACGGGCACACCCGGAGGAAGGACAGAGGCGATGGTCTCGGGTGGTTGGGATCGGAAACGGTTCCACGAGGGCATGGAGACCACCCGCGCGTTGATCCCCGCCTCACGAAGCGCCTCGGCTGCTCGAACGGCAAGGCTGACCTCGGCGCCCGTGCCGACGATGACGAGCCGGGGGGACTCAGCGTCAACCACGGTCGCGGCCCCCGTGCACACGGCCGAGCCGTCCGTCACCACCTCGACGTCCTGCCGCGAGAGCACGAGAGCGGTGGGACCGTCGTTCAAGACCGCGTCGGCCCAGGCGGCCGCGGTTTCGTTGGCATCGGCGGGTCGAATGACGTGAAGGCCCGGAACGGCGCGGAGGGTGGCGAGGTGCTCGACGGGTTGATGGGTCGGTCCGTCCTCGCCCACCGCGACGGAATCGTGACTGAACACGAAGACGCACCGCGCGCCCGAAAGGGCGGCAAGCCGGACGGGAGGGCGCATGTAATCGAGGAACACGAGGAACGTTCCTCCCACCGGAAGCGCGCCTCCGTGGAGAGCGAGGCCGACCATGGCCGAGCCCATCGCGTGCTCTCTGACTCCGTAATGCACCTGTCGGCCGGACGGAACACCGGACGACTGCACATCGAGCCCAGCGACCTTGGTGCCGGTGTTCCCGGTGAGGTCCGCCGACCCTGCGACCAGCCCAGGAAGAAGGTCGGAGGTGGCGTCAAGGGCTTCTTGTATGGCCTTGCGCGTAGCAACCTTGGCACCCATCTCCCATGAAGGCAGCGCCGAAGACAGGCTCTCAACCGAGGGATCGAAAGTCGCCGCCCATTCAGGTGTCGCACGAGCCGCGGCGCTCGCGGACTCCCAGGCCGACCGGCTCACCGCGGCTCGAGCCGCAGTGTGGGCCCGGTACGCATCAACGAGGGCGTCAGGCACGTGGAACGGGTCATTTGGGAGTCCGAGCACCGCTTTGGTGCGCGCGACGTCGTCTGCGCCAAAGGCCAGTCCGTGAGCGGCGTGGCTATCGGTGTGATCAGGAGACGGGAACCCGATATGGGTTCGCAGCACGAGCAGTGTCGGACGTCCGTCGCCGTCGCGGGCCGTGTGGAGCGCGGCCTCGAGCGCGTCGAGATCCTCACCGATATCGCCGAGTTCGAGCACCCTCCATCCGTAGGCGCCGAACCGGGCGCTCACGTCGTCATCGCAGGCGAGGGCGGTGCCGCCATCGATGGTGATCCGGTTGTCGTCGAACACGCAGATGAGGCGGTCGAGTCCGAGGTGGCCGGCGAGCGAGGCCGCCTCGTGGCTGACACCTTCCATCAAGCAGCCATCTCCGGCGATCACCCAGGTGTGATGCGAGACGGCTTCAGCGCCGAATCGCTCCCGTTGAAGGCGCTCGGCGAGAGCCATACCTACGGCGTTGGCGAACCCCTGCCCGAGCGGTCCGGTGGTCACCTCGATGCCAGGAGTGTGACCGGCCTCTGGATGGCCCGGGGTGAGGGAGCCGAGTGACCGGAAGGCGCGAAGATCGTCGACTTCGAGACCGAGACCGGTCAGCATCAGCAGGCTGTACTGGAGGATGGACGCGTGGCCCGCGGACAGGATGAACCGGTCGCGGTCGCTCCACTGTGGATCGGCTGGATCAAACCTCATGATCCGGCTGTAGAGCACGTGGGCGAGCGGCGCGAGGGCCATCGCGGTCCCCTGATGGCCGCTCTTGGCGGTCAGGGGAGCATCCATCGCGAGCCCTCTGATGACGGCGACGGCGAGTCGGTCGAGTTCCTCGCCGAGCGGCGGCGGTTCGTCGGTCAGCACGGCGTTGACACTAACCGTGACCTCCTCGCCGGCGGGGGAGCGGGATCAGGCAGCGGCGAGCAGGGAGAGCGGCACCGTGGTCCACCGTCCGCGGTCGATCCGGCAGTGGGCGTACACCGTGCCGAGATCGTCGAAGGTGATCTCCGCGCGAACGAGTCGATAGGTGAACTTCCCGGGCTCGACCTGGAAGGGGCTCACGTTCCGGGCGATCTGCTCGGCCTGCGACTCGGGGTCGGCGTCGGAGGTGACGATCACCTCGAACACCCCTGATCCGCTCTCGCTTGGCGGGCAGTGGATCAGTGCCACGAGATGGGGCTCGATCGTGACCGGAGGAGGTGTGGGCGCCCTGAGGGAGAACATGACGCCGGTGAGGTCGAGTCGAGTTGAGGGTCCGTCGACCTGACGCATGTTGAACTCCTCCACGAACACGGCCGAGATCACCTGCATGGGGAGAACCCTACGCTCGGGTGCCGGGATCCGGTCCTCAGTCCGGGAACGGTCCGGAGGCGCTGAAACGGATGCGGCGATTACGCCGCCCCTTGTTCTCGATCTTGTCGATGGTGAGGGGAGGAGATTGCGCGGTGTTGGTGAGATGGGTTCCACCACAGGCCTGCCGGTCGATGCCCTCCACGACGACCACGCGGAGACGCCCGTCCGGTGTCGGTGGAGGCGCGACGGACAGGCTCCGAACCAGGCCGGACGTCGATTCCGCCTCGTCGGTCGCGACGTAATCGGTCGTGACGGTGACCCCGTCGGAGATGATCCTGTTGAGGGGCTCGACAAGGGCGCGAAGCCGATCGTTGTCGACCTCGCTGAGATCGAAGTCCATGCGTCCCGTGCCGTCATCGTTGATCTGGGCGCCGGTCACCAGGGTGCCGTCGAACTCCTCGAAGACGAGGGCGTTGAGCACGTGGCTCATGGTGTGCAGTGCGGCGATGCGGCGTCGTCGCGCTCCGTCGATGTTGATCAGCACCGGCCCATCGACGAGCGCAGATGGGTCGTCGAGTAGGTGCCACCATCGTCCATCGCTGTCGACTTCGATTCCGGTGACCTGTCGGTATCCCGTTGAGGTAACGATCACCGCGGTATCACCGAGTTGACCCCCACCACCTGGGTGAAGGGCGCTTCGGTCGAGGTGCACGGCACCGGGACGGGATCCAACGACGTTGGCCTCATGCTCGAGGAGGTCGGGTTGCTCGTGGCAGAGGTAGACGGCCATGGGGGAACGCTAGGTCTCCAAGGTGCGGGTCTTCACATCAACCGGAGAGGCACCCGAAGAATCACGAGGTAGCTCCGCGATACGGGCACCGAGCCGAAGTGTCGAGAATCGACCGCGTTCTTGGGGTTGTCGCTTCCGAGGTCCATCTGGTCGCCGACGACACGAGTGACCCTCTTCACGACCCATCGGTCGGTTCCCGGCTGAGGTGCGCAGCGGATCTGGCCGACGCGCGCGGGGAAGCCCCTGAGTCCGATGAGACCCTGTCCGGCGCGAAGGGCGGGTTCCATCGAGACGTCGGCCACGACGAAACGGCGGACCGGAGCGAGCCTTCGTGATCGACCGTGCGCCGGCATCGGGCGGAGGGTAGTGTCGGCTGAGCCAACCCCATCGCGCGGTTCACCCGCGCCCATCCGAGGAGATTCCATGCTCTCACGACTCTTCAACACCGCCACGGTGGCGCATGCTCACTGCGACCTCTACTGCGGGGTCTATGACCCGGCGCAGGCCAAGATCGAGGCGCTGAGCGTCGTCAAGACCGCGCAGAAGTACCACGAGTCCGACGATGAGGTCTTTCGTCAGCGCTGTGTGGTGATCAAGGAGCAGCGCGCCGAGGAGGCGAAGCACCATCTCATGGTGCTCTGGGCCGACTTCTTCGCTCCCGCGCACTTCGAGCAGTTCCCGCAGCTCCACGATCTTTTCTGGAAGGCCACCCATCAGGCTGGCGAGGCGAAGAAGTCGATGGACCCGGCGGTGGGAGAGCAGCTCGTCGCGTATATCGACGAGATTGCCGAGATCTTCTGGCAGACCGACAAGGGTCGCCAGATG
>JAYQAE010000125.1:0-5586 GCA_038136655.1 Ilumatobacteraceae bacterium | reverse complement strand
TCTTCGATCGCAAGCCCATGGCCGAGTGGTTCGCGACGAACATGCCCGACATCGATTTTCAGGACATCTACTACTACCTGAAGCCCGCTGGTGAGCAGGTCGACGAGTGGGACGAGCTGCCTGAGGAGATGATGCGGACCTACGAGAAGCTCGGCATCCCCGAGGCAGAGCGCAAATACCTCGCCGGTGTCACCGCCCAGTACGAGTCCGAGGTCGTGTACCACAAGAACCGCGAGGACCTTGAGGCTCAGGGGATCCTGTTCTGCGACATGGACACCGCGCTTCGCGAGTATCCCGATCTCGTCAAGCAGTACTTCGGGTCGGTCATCCCGCCCGGCGACAACAAGTTCGCCGCCCTCAACTCGGCCGTGTGGTCGGGAGGTTCGTTCATCTACGTGCCGCCCGGTGTCGAGTGCGAGATGCCGCTCCAGGCCTACTTCCGGATCAACTCCGAGAACGCCGGCCAGTTCGAGCGCACGCTCATCATCGCCGACGAGGGCGCCAAGGTGCACTACATCGAGGGCTGCTCGGCGCCGGTGTACACCAGCGACTCGTTGCACTCGGCCGTGGTTGAGATCATCGTGAAGCCCGACGCCCGGGTCACCTACACCACGATCCAGAACTGGTCGCCCAACGTCTACAACTTGGTCACCAAGCGCGCTCGCGTTGAGGCGCGCGGTCACATGGAGTGGATCGATGGAAACATCGGATCGAAGCTCACCATGAAGTACCCAGCCGTCTATCTCGTGGGCGAGGGCGCGACCGGCGAGGTGCTGTCGGTGGCTTACGCCGGTGAGGGCCAGCACCAGGATGCCGGGGCGAAGATGGTCCACGCGGCTCCGAACACGACCTCGAAGATCGTGTCCAAGTCGATCTCCAAGGATGGCGGTGTCACGACCTATCGTGGTCTGGTCAAGGTCGACGAAGGAGCGCACGGCTGCCGCAGTCACGTGCAGTGCGACGCGCTGATCCTCGACGAGGACTCAGTGTCGAAGACCCTTCCCTACATGGAGATGGGCGAGCGAGATGCTGAGATCGGCCACGAGGCGACGGTCTCGAAGATCGCCGATGAGCAGATCTTCTACCTCATGTCGCGTGGACTCACCGAGGAACAGGCCATCGGCATGGTGGTGAACGGCTTCATCGAGCCGATCACCCGGACCCTGCCGATGGAGTACGCCGTCGAGTGGAGCCGCCTCATCGAGTTGCAGATGGAAGGTTCGGTCGGCTGATTCGGCCGGGCCCTAGGCTCGCTGTCATGCCGATGCGCACCGAGTGCAAGCATTTCGAGTCGCGTTCCTATCCAAATGGGGACACGGTCCGGAAGTGCAACCTCGATCTCGCGCCGGACGCGCCCTGGCGCTGCCCTGAGGAGTGCCCGCGCTACGAGCGCCGTCTCGCGGATGCCGCGTGGACCCATGGTTCATTGGTGGTCCCGCCCACTCCACCCGAGCCGGACGGACTCGATGACGGGTCCGCCGCGGCGCTGCTCGACGCCGCCGAGGACATCCTGAACGCCGCAGGCTCACGGATCTTGGCTGAGGTCGAGGCCGAGCGTGAGTCCGACTCGCGCGGCCGCGGTTTGATCAGGCGCCTGTTCCGTCGAGGGGAGTGACGAGAGTCACGCCACCGTCGCCCATCAGGCATCGAGCAGGGCCGGTATTTCCACTACGCCGATAGTAGAATTTGCCTGTGGCACGGCTCCGGGAACTTCCGCTGCCCTCCGCTGACGAGGAGATCTGGCGTTACAGCCGAATCGACGCGCTCGACCCGACAGCCTTCGAGGTCGAGAGCGCCGACACCAAGGTGCTCGGCGGCGGAGAATTCGTGACTGTCGGAGCCTCCGCGGCCGTCGTCGCGGAGCCCGATGTCTTCGCCGAGGCGAACACCGAGCATCAATCAACCGTTGTTGTCGACGTGCCGCGAGGAACGACCGTCGACGAGCCGATCGTGATCACGCACACCTCCCGGCCGGGATCGGCGTCGTTCCCCCGAACGGTGTTGCGGGTGGGCGAGAACGCCGAGGTCACGGTCATCGAACGTTTTGGATCAGCATCGGCGGGTGCGGCACTCGTCGCCCCGGTGCTGAGCGCCGAGGTGGCGCCAGCCGGCCGCCTCACCTACCTCGCCGTCAACGACGTCGACGCCGAGGCCTGGCAAGTCGGCCATCAACTCGTGGTCGGCGATCGCGACTCATCGGTCCGCCTCTCGACGGTCACCCTCGGCGGTCACTACACCAGGGTGCGCACCGAGGCTCGGTCGTCCGGTCAAGGCTCCTCCACCAAGCAGGTCGCCCTGTACTTCGCCGCCGGCGATCAGATGCACGACTTCCGAGTGATCCAAGATCACGACGCCCCGCACACGTCGAGTGACCTGCTCTTCAAGGGTGCCGTGCAGGACCGCGCGCGCAGCGTTTACACCGGTCTCATCACTATTCGCGAGCATGCGCGCGGCACCGCGGCGTATCAGACGAATCGCAACCTGACCCTCTCCGAAGGGGCGTGGGCGGAGAGCGTGCCGAATCTCGATATTCGAACCAATGACGTGAAGTGCTCGCACGCCTCGACGGTCGGTCCCATTGACGATGACCAGCGCTTCTACCTCGAGAGTCGGGGCGTGCCTCCCGAGACCGCCGAGCGTCTCGTGGTACTCGGATTCTTCGAGGAAGTCCTCGATCAGCTTCCTCCGGGACCTCACGCCGATGAGCTCCGCGCCGCGGTCGCCACCAAGCTCGATCTGCAGGGAGGAGCATCTTGAGCAACGTGATCTGCTCTCTCGACGAGATCGAACCGGGAACCGCGCGCCGGATCGTGGTGGACGACAGAGCCGTGGCTCTGGTGCGAATCGGTGACGACGTCTACGCGATTGACGATGTGTGCTCGCACGCAAATGTGTCGCTCTCCGACGGCGAGGTTTGGAGCGATTCGTGCATGCTCGAATGTCCCAAGCACGGCAGTTCGTTCAGCCTGACGACCGGGGAGCCCGACACGCTGCCCGCCACCCGCCCCGTTGCGGTTCACGCCGCTCGTGTCGAGGACGGCATGGTCATCGTGGAGGTCGCGTCATGAGCGAACTGGTGATCAGCGGACTCCATGCCACGGTCGCTGGGCGCGAGATCTTGCGGGGCGTCGACCTCACTGTTCGCAGTGGCGAGGTGCATGCGGTCATGGGGCCGAACGGGGCGGGGAAGAGCACGCTGTCGGCGGTCGTCATGGGCCGCGCTGGCTACGAGGTCACTGCTGGGTCCGTCACGCTCGACGGTGAGGACGTCTTGGCGATGCCGACCTGGCAGCGCGCCGTCGCCGGGTTGCATTTGGTGATGCAGTACCCGACCGAGGTGCCTGGGGTCGCGCTGCACGACGTCATGGTCGAGGCGCTCGCCTCGCGCGGTCGCGTCAGCGACGACGTGCGTGGGCATCTGGTCGCTGAGGCGGCGAAGATCGGCTTCGAGGAGCGGTTCCTCGATCGCCCGCTGAATGTCGATCTCTCCGGAGGTGAGAAGAAGCGCAACGAGACGCTGCAACTAGCGATGTTGCGGCCTCGTATCGCCATCCTCGACGAGCTCGACTCGGGCCTCGACATCGATGCGCTCCGCGATTGCTCACGCCGGGTCGAGCAACTGTCGAACGACGCCGAATATCCGCTCGGTGTGCTCGCGATCACCCACTACAACCGACTCCTCACCGAGTTGAAGCCCGACAAGGTGCACATCCTCGTGAAGGGACGCATCGTGGCGTCCGGAGGACCGGAACTCGCCACCACCCTCGAGGCCGACGGATACGCGGCCTTCACCGATGGCGACGAGCCCGCCGAAGCGGGCGGAGAGGCCTCAGGCCTCGACGACCTCTTCCGAATGTGATTGGCGGCGGCCGGGGAGGTCCGCCATCACCGCTCGGGCGACCTCATCGGGGATGAGGCCCCAGACGGCGATTTCACGTGGTGTTCGCAGGCATCCGTCGCACAGTCCGTCATCCGCGATCACGCAGACCTTGGTGCAGGGGGAGACGGTCGCCATCGCGCGACTGAACGTAGTCGCAGTCCTCTCGCTACCGTTCGCTCGTGCCCCCAACTTCCATGGCCCCGTCTGGGCGGTTCCCCGGACGGCGGGTGGTGGCCGGAGGGTTCCTGATACTGACGACCTCGGCTGGTTTCGGCTTCTATGGCCTCGCGGTCTACCTCAACGCGCTGAGTCGCGAGCGAGGGTGGGAGGTTGCCTCGCTCTCGCTCGCCACGACGGTGTTCTTCCTCGTCGCGGGTTTCGTTGGCCTGTATGTGGCTCGTTTGATCGCGCGCCACGACATCCGCTTGGTGATCGTGGGCGGTGGCGTCATCGGGGGAGCGTCGCTCGCTTTGCTCGGCCGGGTGAGCGAACCGTGGCACCTGTTCGTGGTGTATTCCCTCTACGCGGTCGGCTTTGCCGCCGCCGGCCTCGTGCCCGTCACGACGGTCGTCACCCGCTGGTATCACCGTCGGCGAGCGATGGCGATCTCTGTCGCGTCGACTGGGCTCTCCTTCGGTGGGGTGGCGGTCACACCGGGAGTGAAGTGGTTTATCGACCAGTCGGATCTCGCGACCGCCGCGCCGTGGCTCGGCCTGCTCTTCCTCGTCGGCACCGTGTTGCCTGGGTGGTACATGGTGAGCTCGGATCCCGAAACGGTCGGCTTCCACCCAGATGGTGAGCCTCGAGCAGCCGATGCTCTTCCGACCGAGCTCCCGGGGACGCCCTACGAAGTCGCTCGACGCTCCCGGTTTTTCATCGCTGTCACCGTCGGCTACGTGTTGGCGCTCGGGTCACAGGTCGGCGGTATCCAGCAGTTGGTGCGCCTCGCCGAGGAACGCACCGACGCGGCGACAGCGGCATTCGCGACCCTCGCGCTCGCGCTCACCTCGATCGTCGCGAGACTCGCTGGTGGGAGAGTGTTTCCGCGCTATCCGCTGGCTCGAGTGGTGATGGTGCTCGCCGCTGGCCAGATGGTGGCGCTGATCGCGATCGGGCTGTCTCACTCGGTCGTGCTGCTTTTCGTCTCGATCATCCTCTTCGGCGCGACCGTCGGGAACATCCTGATGCTCCAGCCGCTGCTCATCGCGGAGCGATTCGGAGTTCGGGAGTACCCGCGTCTCTTCTCGCGAAGTCAGTTCATCGGCATCTTCGGTACGGCGGGCGGACCCTGGTTACTCGGCTGGTTGCACGACAACGCAGGTGGCTACGACACCGCGTATGTCGTAGCCGGCATTCTCTCGTTGACCGGGGCCTTGTGTTTCGCGGTCGGTGGTCCCGCCGAGGACCACCATGACCACCTCGCGGTGGCTGCGTCGCGCTGACTTAGCGCTGGGTACCGACCTTCAACTCTCGGAACGGCACCTTGGTGTCGACCGAGATGTCGCGGGGCAGGCCGAGGACGCGGTCGCCGATGATGTTGCGCTGGATCTCATCGGTGCCACCGGCGATGCCGGCCTGGAACGAGTTGAGCACGACCGACTGCATCATCTGACCGAGCGCATCGCCGGGCTCCCAGGCCTGCGAGCCGGCGCCGGCGATCTCCATCGCGATCTCGCGGAAGCGCCAGGAGATGATCGAGGAGTAGA
>JAYQAE010000124.1:0-5598 GCA_038136655.1 Ilumatobacteraceae bacterium | reverse complement strand
ATCTCGAGATCGCCCGGCCGTGCATCGATATGCAGACCGTTGGATACAACATCGAGTGGAGTCAAGAGCTCTCCGTGCCGGCGAGCGTCGATGAGTACGTGAAGGCCTCGATGCTCATCCGGATGCTGAGCGGCTGGGAGCCGTTGGCCGAGCATCTCGGTGACGGGCCAGGCGAGCACGTCTTCGACATGAGTGTCGGCTACGACCTCGCGGGCATTTCGGGGGAGAAGGTCGCTGGGTTCATCGCCTCGATGCTCGACGCGCGGGATGTCATCGATCGTCTGCGACCCGAGGTCGCATCGGCGCCCGGGTCGTTCGCGGCGATGGCCGGCCTCGACTTCGACTCGCGCATCTCCGACACGCTCACGTTGTCGACCTTCCACGGATGTCCCCCCGACGAGATCGAGGCCATCACGCGGCACCTGATCGATGAGCACGCTCTCGACGTGATCGTGAAGCTCAATCCGACCCTGCTCGGCTACGAGACCGTCTCGGCGATCGTCAACGACGAGCTCGGTTACTCGGACGTGTCGGTGAAGGAGCAGGCCTTCGCCGACGACCTGCAGTTCGACCGGGGCATCGATCTGATCGGCTCGCTCGCGGAGTACGCGGCGGAGCGGGGACGCCGCTTCGGTATCAAGTTGACCAACACGCTCGTCGTCGACAACACCCGGGGCGTGATGCCCGACGACACGATGTATCTCTCGGGCCCGCCGCTTCATGTGCTCGCGAGCACGCTCCTCGATCGGTTGAGCGAGGCGCTGCCGGGACGACTCGCGGTTCCCGGCCACGACGGCGAGGTCATGGTCTCCTTCTCCGCGGGTGTCACGAAGGAGAACCTGGCTGACACCCTGGCGATGGGTGTGAATCCGGCCACGATCTGCTCTGACCTACTCAAGCCGGGCGGCTACGGACGTCTCGCGCCGATGCTCCGCTCGCTCGCCACCACGGTCAGCGAGGACGGTTTCGCTGATCTCAATGCGTGGCGACGCCACCGTCAGGAGCGAGCGGTCGCTGCCGGTCACCGCACGACCTGCGCCGAGCACGTCGCCTCGATCCGCGGTGAGGGTCGCGAGCCCTACGCGCTGAGCGGCAACTCGAAATTGCCCCGCGAGGTCGACCACGACCTCGAGATGTTCGGTTGCGTGGCTTGCAACTTCTGCATCACCGTGTGTCCGAACGACGCCTTCTTCTCCATCCGAACGCCGGAGGACTCAGGGCTCGAGGCCCGGCAGCAGTATCTGGTTCTCGCCGAGTTGTGCAATGAGTGCGGGAACTGCCTGACGTTCTGCCCTGAGCGCGGTGACCCGGCGATGATCAAGCCACGGCTGTTCACCGATGCCGAGGTGTTCGCCGCTCGCGATGGACAGGGATTTCTGGTCGACGCCGGTCGGATCATCGACCATCGAGGATCCGACGACGCCGTGGCCACGGTGGGCGTGCTGCTCGGCGCGCCGGCCGGCGATCCTCTCGGGGGAGGCAACCGATGACGACGTTCGAACTCAACGGCGAGCAGGTGACCATTCGCGGTCAGCACGAGCACCTGCTCTCGGCCCTTCGCGATGAGCTCGACGTCACCTCGCCGAAGGACGGCTGCTCTCCGTCGGGTCAGTGCGGGTGTTGCACCGTGCTCGTCGACGGCAAGGCGAGGGTCTCGTGCCAGACCCCCCTCGAACGAGTTGAGGGGACATCGGTCGTGACGCTCGAGGGCGTCGACGCCGCCGAGCGGGATCGCATGGCGACCGCTTTCGCCGCCCACGGCGCCCTGCAATGCGGGTTCTGCACTCCGGGCATCGTTATGCGCACCAAGGCCATGCTCGACAAGACCGCCGACGGCGAGCCGATCACCCGCGACCGGGCGGCTCGCCTGCTCGGCGCTCATCTCTGCCGGTGCACGGGCTACGTCAAGATCCTCGACGCGATCGAGTCGCTCGCTCGCGATGAGGTGCCGGTGTCGGTTCGCCCTGGCGGAGTCGGCACCCGCGGGGTCAAGTACGAGGCGACGGAGCTCACGCTCGGGGAGCGCGACTTCATCGACGACATGCGTCCCGAGGGTCTGCTGCACGGCGCGGTGCATCTCGCGGCCCACGCCCGCGCCGATGTGCTCTCGATCGACACTTCCGAGGCTGAAGCGGTTCCCGGCGTGGTCCGCGTGTTCACGGCGGCCGATGTGCCGGGCGAGCTGCGCTCAGGTCTCATCCATAAGGACTGGCCGGTCTTCATCCCGGTCGGTGGGCGCACGAGTTATCTCGGCGATGTGCTCGCTCTCGTCGTCGCCGACACCCGCGCGACGGCTCGCCGGGCAGCGGCCCTCGTCGAGGTCGCCTATCGCCCCCTCGATCCGCTCACCAATCCGATCGAGGCCCTCGCCTCGACCGAGGATGCCGTGTGGGGCCTCGACGGCAACCGACTCTCGACGAGTGCTTACGCGCGCGGCGACATCGACGGCGCGCTCCAGTCGTCAGCGCACGTCGTCTCGGAGACCTTCCAGACCCAACGCATCGATCACGCCTTCCTCGAGCCCGAGTCGACCTTGGCGCTCCCGGTGCCGGCCGGCGAG
This sequence comes from Ilumatobacteraceae bacterium, assembly GCA_038136655.1. Lineage (GTDB taxonomy): Bacteria > Actinomycetota > Acidimicrobiia > Acidimicrobiales > Ilumatobacteraceae > Casp-actino5. The sequence goes on along the minus strand of JAYQAE010000124.1, from coordinate 3,038 downwards.
CCGCTGCCGCTCACCGGCGAGGTGAGTGGGCGAGACCCGGTCGACTTCCGGCGCCTCATGGTGTTCTCCGGTGGGCAGGGGATCTGGGATGACCGCAACGACATCGCCCGGATGCTCGATGTCGATCCGTCGGTGGTGGTGACCGAACTGGTCAGCAACGGCGGCGCGTTCGGCGGCAAGGAGGACATGTCGAACCAGGGTCAGACGGCGCTCGCCGCCTGGTTGCTCGACCGACCGGTGCGCACCACGTTCAGCCGGGAGGAGTCGTTCCTGGTGCACACCAAGCGGCATCCGATCCGGATGGAATACACCGCTGGCTGCGACGGCGACGGTCGACTCACCGCGTTGCGGGTGCGCATGATCGGTGACTCGGGGCCCTACGCCTCGGTCGGCATGAAGGTGCTTGAGCGGGCGGCGGGTCACGCCTCGGGCCCGTATGTGGTTCCGGCGATCGATGTCGAGGCGGTCGCGGTCCGCACGAACAACTCGGTGTGCGGCGCGTTCCGTGGCTTCGGTGCCAATCAGGCGCAGTTCGCGATGGAGGGGGTCATGGACCGCCTCGCTGAGCGGGTCGGTGTGTCGGGTTGGGAGATGCGCTCGCGCAACCTGGTCGCGCCGGGCGTCGTCTGGGGACCGGGCCAGATCATGGACGATGGGTGTCTCGGCGCGCGGGCCTGTCTCGACGCGGTGCGTCCCGCCTATGACGCCGCGGTGGCCGCGGGTCGCGCGGTCGGCCTCGGGGTCGGTTTGAAGAACTCGGGGCTCGGCAACGGCTTCAAGGAGATCGCCCGAGCGGTGGTGCGCTTCCGCGAGGACGACATCGTCGAGGTGCGCCACTGCTGGACCGAGATGGGTCAGGGTGTGCACACCGTGGCGCTGCAGGTGGCGGTGACCGAGCTCGGCGTCAAGGCCGACCGCATCCGGGTGATGGTCGACTCGACCCGTGAGTTGGGGGCGGGGCAGACCACCGGAAGCCGGGGCACCCTGATGGGTGCTGGGGCGGTCGCCGATGCGTGCCGGGCGGCCATGGCTGACGGATGCCGCACCGGTGTCGACTACGAGGGTGAGTACCGGGTCGACTGGACGAACTCGCTCTCCGACGGTTTGGAGCATCCGGTGATCCATTCGACCTTCGGCTACGCGGCGCAGGTGGTCGTGATGGATCCCGAGTCGGGTCTGGTTGAGCGCGTGATCGCCGCGCATGATGTCGGCCGGGCGGTCAACCCGCTGCTGTGCGAGGGCCAGATCGAGGGGTCGGTGCATATGGGTCTCGGCTACGCGATGAGCGAGGGGTTCCCCTGCGACGCCGACGGTCGGCCGCTGAACGACACGCTGCGTTCTCTCGACATCATCCGGCCGAAGGACATGCCTCCGGTTGAGGTGATCCTCGTCGAGTCGCCCCAACCTGATTCGCCCTATGGCATTAAGGGGGTCGGTGAGATCGGGCTGGTGCCCACCTCGGGGGCGGTCGCCGCGGCGATGTGGGCTCGCGATGGTCTCTGGCGCAATGAATTGCCGCTGGTGAATGAGGCGAACCGCGAGCGCGCTTCGGCCTGGGCGCCCTCACCCAGCTGAGGCGTATCTCAGTCGGCGGTTGGGTCGAGGGCCGCGAGGTTGCGCTCCATGTCAATCCGCTGGTCGGCGAAGCGTCTCGCGATGATGTCGTGCTCGCGGTCGGGCATGCGCTCGAGGGCCGCGGTGAGACCGCTGCGCCCGAGTCCGATCCGGTAGGTCTGAGTCACCGTTGTCCCGCCGGGGCCCTCCTCGAGGGTGAATCCCCACCAGGCGAGTGGTAACTCAGGGTCGCCGACCGCCCACGTGAGCCGATGCGGGGCCTCGCATTCCACGATGGTCGACGTCGTCTGCCACTCACCGAAGTGCTCGTTTCGGTTGCGTCCGAGGAATCTCGCGCCCACCGCGGGGCCGCTGGCGCCATCGAGCCAGTCGGCGCCGAGGAACTCCCGAGAGTGCTCTGCGGGGAACTCGATGTCGCTGATGAGAGCCCAGATCTCCTCGGCGGGACGGCCGACGAGCCGCGTGACCGAGGTGGAGGGCTGGTCCGCGACGCGGAGAGGTGTCTGCTCTTCGGCCGGCTCGGTCATCGAGTCGTATGGTGCCACACATGCGGGTCGCGATCGCCGTCGATATGTCCTCCGACGACGACGCGAGGTTCGTGCTCGAGGCTGAGCGGCTCGGCGTCGACGCGGTGTGGGTGCCCGAGGCCTGGGGTTACGACGCGCTCACTCCGCTCGCCTTCCTCGCCGCTCGCACCGAGCGCATCGGGCTCGTTTCGGGCATCGTGCAGGTGGGTGCGCGAACGCCGGCGATGCTCGCGATGCAGGCGATGTCGTTGCAGCGACTCTCGGGCGGCAGGTTCGAGCTCGGGCTCGGTTCGAGTGGACCGCGGATCATGGAGGCCTGGCACGGGGTCGCGTTCCCGCCCCCGGTCCCGGCGATGCGCGAGACCATCGAGGTCGTGCGCTCCGCCGCCGCGGGGGAGCATCTCGATCACCGAGGCGAGGTGTATTCGGTGCCGCTCGCCGGGGCCGGTCGCGGGATCCGCTCGTCGGCGAGTCCGACCGAGGTGCCGATCCACGTCGCCGCGCTCGGTCCAAGAATGCTGGAGTTGACGGGAGAGTGCGCCGACGGTTGGCTCGGCAACGCGTTCATCGCTGAACACGCCGAGGTGTTCCTCGAGCCGCTGCGTCGGGGGGCGCGACGGGCGGGACGTGACCTCAGCGACATCGCCGTGACGATGCCGGTGGCGGTGGAGTTCGACGACGATCTGGAGCGGGTGGGTCGGAAGCACGCGGACGGCTACGCCTTCACGATCGGCGCGATGGGGCCGCCCGATCGGAACTTCTACACCCGGGCGTTCGCGAGGCAGGGCTTCGCCGACGAGGTTCAGGTGGTCTCCGATTTGTGGTCGCAGGGCCGGCGGGAGGAGGCCGCGGCCGCGGTGCCGATCGAGATTGGCCTGCACACGAACCTCGTCGGACCTGAGGCGTATGTGCGGGAGCGGATCCGCGCCGACCGCG
>JAYQAE010000123.1:0-5691 GCA_038136655.1 Ilumatobacteraceae bacterium | reverse complement strand
CGCAACCTGAGGGTGCTGGCAGACGTCGACGGCGGCATCGTCGTGCTCCAGTCGGGTTGCCTCGACGTGCTGCGCTCGGATTATCCGCGACTCCTCGGCCCTGGTGCCGCAAACATTGTTTCGCGGGCACGCGGGCTGGTCGAGCAGCTCGAGGCCATCTCGCTCGAGGCCGACACCCAATGCGCGCCCTCCCTGCCGGCTGCGGTCGGTCTCGTCACCTCGCCGCGGGGGCGCGCGACCGGCGAGGACGAACGGCTCGCCGCTCACCTCGAGCGAAACGGCATCCGAGTGGTGCTCATCGAGAGCGGATCGATAGGAGAGGGCCCGGGCGCGCTCGCTGCGGCGCGTGACGCCGCGGAGTCGACCTCTCCCGACGACCCGGCTCACGACCTGCCTCACGACCTTCCGCTGTTCGGGCTGAGCATCGTCGTCAATCGAGCGGTCGAGCAACGGCTCGGTCGACCGGTAGCACCCGCTCAGAGGCTGCTGGCGGCGATCTCGCATGCCGAATCGAGCGGGTGACCACGGCGCCTCAGGTGGCGTCGACCCGATGTCATGTCGGTGGGGGCGATGGCAGCGGCTGCTTCATCGCTGTGAGCGATGGTGGGCCCGCGCCTCTGGAATCGGGCCGAACGGCGTTCTATTCTCGGGATTTCGCAGGAGACCAGGGGGGCTTCACGTTGGCGAACCACGAACTGGAATGGCGGATGCTGGGGGCGTGTCGGGGACTCGACGCCTCTCTCTTCTATCCCGACGAGGATGACATGGCCGAGGAGGCCAAGTCGGTCTGCGAGCACTGCTCGGTCCGCGTCGCCTGCCTCGAATACGCCCTGACCAACCGGGAGAAGGTCGGCGTATGGGGCGGAGCCACCGAACGCGAGCGCCGTCGCCTCCTCCGCCAGCGTCGACGCACCGCCTGACGCGCCTGCCCCTCGACCGGGCGGCGCCCCTAACCTGAGGTCGATGGGATCGACCGACCCGCTCCTCGAACACGGTGGCTGGCCGGGGCTGATTGGCGCCCTGCTCGCCCGCAAACACCTCACGGCCACCCAGGCCCGGGATGCGATGACCACGATCCTGAGTGGGAACGCCACCCCGGCGCAACTGGTCGGATTCATTGTCGCCCTGCGGTCCAAAGGGGAGACGGCTGAGGAGTTGTCCGGCCTCCTCGACGCGGTACTGAGCGAAGCCGAGATCGTTCCCCTCGAGGACTCGGTCCTTGATCGCGCGGTCGACATCGTGGGCACCGGCGGTGACCGTTCCCACTCGATCAACATTTCGACGATGGCCGGTCTCGTCACCGCTGCCGCGGGGGTTCCGGTCTGCAAGCACGGCGCCCGGGCTGCCTCCTCGAAGTGTGGGACGGCCGACGTGCTCGAAGCCCTCGGCGTGGCCGTCGAACTCGGACCCGCGCAGGTAGCCGAATGCGTCGCCGATGTGGGCTTCGGATTCTGTTTCGCTCCCCGGTTCCATCCGGCGTTCCGCTTCGCCGCTCCCGCGCGACGAGAGATCGGCATCCCGACGGTGTTCAACCTGCTCGGCCCGATGGCGAATCCGGGCCGGGTCCGCCGTCAGGTGATCGGCGTGGCGGATCCGAGTTTCGCCGACCGAATGGTCGAGACGCTCGCTTCCCACGGTTCCACCCATGCCTGGGTGGTGCACGGCGGGGGCCTCGATGAACTGAGTACGACCGGGGCGTCAGAGGTGATCGAGTTGAACGGTGGGGTCCAACGCCGTCTCACCGTGGAGCCCTCGGCTCTCGGGCTGACGAGAGTCAACGACGAGGATCTGCGCGGCGGTGATCCCGAACACAACGCCGAGGTGGTCCGACGAGTACTCGGTGGCACGCCCGGAGCCCACCGCGAGATCGTGCTCCTCAACGCGGCGGCGGGACTCACCGTCGGTGGGGTCGTTGGCGGGCTCGCCGAGGGGATCGAACTCGCGTCCACGGTGATCGACGATGGTCGGGCCGCCGACCTTCTGGAACGGCTGAAGCAGCGCTCGAGCGAGCTCGCTGATGGCTGAGTCAGCCCGCGAGGCAGGGAGGTGGCGATGACCGCGGTCTCGGCGCCCGCCTCCTCCGCCAACCTCGGCCCCGGATTCGACGTGCTCGGGCTCGCGCTGTCGCGTCGGACCGTTGTCGGCAACGGGCCCGCCCCCGCTTCGGGAAGCGCATTGGACGAGTCCCATCCCGCCGTGGTCGCCCACCGAACCGCGGGTGGCTCCGGACCGCTCTGGGGCATCGGCGGCATTCCGATGGGTCGCGGGCTCGGGTTCAGCGGCGCGGCGCGGGTCGCTGGAGCGATGCTCGCGCACGTAGAACGGGACGGACCAGCGGCATCGAACGACCGTGACACCCGGACCGAGGTGCTCCGTCTCACCGCGGTGCTTGAGGGACACCCCGACAATGTCGCGGCCTCGGTGTTCGGGGGGCTGGTGATAGCTGATGGCGACCTCGTCAGCCCGGCTCCCGTCCACCTTGGTCTGAGCGTCGTGGTTTGGGTGCCGGCGGCCGATTCGACCTCGACCGATCGCTCGCGAGCCACGCTGCCCGCGGTCGTCGCGCGAGCGGACGCGGTGTTCAACATGGCGCGGGTGGCCACCTTGGTCACCGCGGCCTCAGCCGGCGATCTCACCCTTCTCCGCCGCTCGGTCGCCGATCGCTTGCACCAGGACATCCGCTTCTCCGCGGCGCAGGCATCGGCCGAGGCGGCAGCAGCAATGGAGTCGGTCTCAGGCGTTCACGGCGTGTGGCTCTCGGGCTCGGGCCCAACGGTTGCCGGATGGGCGCGATCAGACGAGCTCGAACAGGTTGTCGCCGCCGTACGAGAAGCGACCGGAGCCTCCGATGATCAGGTTCTTGGCCTCGCGGTGGACCGCGAGGGCGTGCGCGTCGAACCGTGAATCGGGATTCGTCGAGCTTCGGGTTGCCCCTCTAGACAGCGAGTGCGAGGCGCGGCACTTCGGTGTCGAATAACAGCGGGAAGCGCCACTCTCCCGTGCACGAGAGGACCTCGGCGCGTCCGGCGATCCGCTCGAGATGTCGGCCGAGCATGAGCGCCTCGCCGATCGGGTCGACCGGGTCGTGGCCCCTCAGCGATCGGTGATGGAGCACCCCACCCTCGATGCGGAACTCGAGTTCGCCGTCACACACGGTGAGCGCTCCGGCGTCGAGCACCGCTCGGACGAGCGCGGTGCGCTCCAGGGCGCCGAGCAGTTCGGCTAGCCGATCGCGGCAGGCGGCCGCCTCCTCGAATCGTTGTCCGAGCGCGAGATCGCGCATGCGGGTGGTCGCCGCCTCGACGACCGCGGTCGTCTCACCGCGGAAGAGGTCGACGATCGTCGCGACCGCGAGGTCGTACTCAGCGCGGTCGGCGAAGCCGGCGCAGGGACACGGAGCGACACCTAATTGGTGGGCGGTGCACGGCGTTGCCTCGGGACGTGGGGTGTGGCCGCGCGGGAGTCGAACCGAGCACCTTCGGATCGGCACCACCGACTCGATCGCTTCGATGACCGCAGCGGCGCGACGGTGGGATCCGACCGGGCCGAGATGCGGCGAGCGTCCGTCATCGGCGCGCACCACCGAGAGTCGTGGCCACTCCTGCGTGGTGTCGAGTCGAATCCATGTCGGCCGCCGCGGGTGACGTCCGACCCGGTTGAACCGAGGACTCGCGCTGATGATGAGACGGCGCTCGAGGATCTCAGCGGTGAGGGGATCGGGGGTCTCGAGATGCTCGATGGCGGAGAGTTGTCGCAGCATCGGGCCGATCGTTCGTCGGTCGTCGCCACCGAAATAGCTCCTCACGCGCTGACGCAGATTGGTCGCCTTGCCGACGTAGATGACATCGCCGACCGCGTCGCGGAAGAGGTAGACACCGGGCGAGCGGGGGAGGTCGGTGGTCAGGCGCAGCTTCGCGGCCTGCGGGTGTCCGCCGATCGTGCCAAGTTGCATGAGGTCGTCAATACCGGTCACCCCCCAAGCCGAGGCCCGCTCGATGAGCAGATGCAGTAGATCGGTGGTCGCCCGGGCGTCGTCGAGGGCCCGGTGGCTCGGTGAGTTCGGGAAGCCGAACCGCTCAGCCAAGGTGCCGAGTCGGAAGTTCGGTACCTCGTCGCGCAGCAGGCGTCGAGCGATGGCGAGCGTGTCGAGTACCGGTGGGCGGAACTCCTCGCGTCCAGCCCGCTCGAAGGCGGCGCGAAGGAAACCGACGTCGAAGCGCGCGTTGTGCGCGACGACGACGCAGCCCTCGCAGAACGTGGCGAGACTCGGGAGCACCGATTCGATACGTGGGGCGGTGGCGACCACCGCATCGGTCAGCCCAGTGATCAGGGTGATCTGCGGTGGGATCGGTCGGCCCGGGTTGACGAGGGTCTGATACGTGCCGAGCACTTCGCCGCCTTGAACCTTCACCGCGCCGATCTCGGTGATCGCGTCGGAGTCGGCGCGGGTGCCGGTGGTCTCGAGATCGACGACGCAGAACGTCACCTCGGAGAGCGCGAGCCCGAGGTCGTCGAGGCTGCGCTGGCGAAACACCGCCCTAGTCGAACACGAACATCTGTTCGTGTCAAGCCATCCCCGCGTTCGGCGCACCGGTACGATCGTCCTATGGCTCGACCGGGGGCGCGACGCGAGGTTCCCCCAGACGACCCCCGGCACCTCCGAGTGTTGATCGAGATGCTCGTTCCTGTGCTCGTTCCCCGTGATGGGCCGCCGCTCGACTGGTGTCCCGATGAGGTGGTCGACACCGTGGCGACCGCTCCCCGTCCCGACCGCCTCGGGGTCGGACACATCAAGCGGATCGTGGACGCGCTCTCCCCACCGGACATCCGGAGGCGATGCGCCGAGCTTGTCGACGTCGATCGTCTCGATGAACGGTGCCGAAGATGGTTGGCCAACGAGCCGGAGTGGTGGGGTCGAACGGGCTCGTCGGACACCGAGTCCGATGACGATGCTGGGATTGACGACGACCCATCGGCGCTCCGACGCGAGGTCCGCAAACGTCGCGCGGCCGAGCAGAAGTCGGCCCGCGCTGAGGAGGAATTGGCACGCGAGCGGGAAGGGATCAATGACCTTCGTGACCGGATCGCGGCGCTCGAGTCAGCGCTCGACAAGTCGGCCACTGAGCAAGCCGCCCTCCAAGAGTCGCTTCGGGCCGCACGGATGGACCTCCGCCATGAGCGCGACCGACACGCCGCCACCACCGCCCGGCTCGAGCGAGCGACCGAGCGGGCCGGCATCGCGGATGCAGCTGCGCAGGAGGCGGAGGAGGTGCGCGACCGGGTGCTCGATGAGCGTCGGGATCTCCTCGGCGACATCGAGCATCTCAGCGACATGGTGAAGGGCGCCGAGACCTTGCTCGCCGGGCTTCGATCCATGCTTCCCCCGCCACGCGAGGGCGATCGTCGCGAACCGGTCCGGGTTCCGGGCGCCTACACCGGATTGCCCGAGCGGGCCGCCGACCATCTCATGCGGTGTGGCGCGACGGTGATCGTGGATGCCTACAACGTCACCCTCGGTCGCCTCGGTCACCTCGAGATCGCCGAACAGCGCGAGCGGCTCCTCACCGGGTGCGAGCAGCTCGCGGCTCGCACCGGCGCTGACATCGTGGTGGCCATCGACGGAGCCAACATCGTCGGCGCTCATGCCCAGGCGCGTCGGCACGTCCGGGTCCTGTACTCGCCCGAGGGTGT